>JBGSIZ010000286.1:0-17936 GCA_041742255.1 Marivivens sp.
GTCCGCAGACGCAATCCCCATCGGGCGTGACCCGCGCGATCCAGTCGGGTGCCGGGGTGCCGGGTGCGGCATTGGTTTCGCCGCGTGCCGCCTTGCCGCAGGGTAATTTTCTGGGTCAGCGTCCGCCTCCGTTCTCCAATCCCACCGGGGTTTCGACGGCCGCCGTGCGTCCGCCCGCAGGTTACAGCCCGGTGTGGACCGACGGTCGGTTGAACCCGAACCGGGGCCAATCGGGCGTGGT
The DNA here is from genome assembly GCA_041742255.1 of Marivivens sp. Taxonomy (GTDB): domain Bacteria; phylum Pseudomonadota; class Alphaproteobacteria; order Rhodobacterales; family Rhodobacteraceae; genus JBGSIZ01. The sequence goes on from JBGSIZ010000286.1 coordinate 242, forward strand.
TGTGGCCACGGCCAAGGATCAGGTGTCCACCCGCACCGCCCCGCAACCGACCCGCGCCGTGACCGATCATCGCTATGTTCAGGTCGGCACGTTTGCCAATTCGGGCAATGCCGATGCTGCCGCCCAAAGGTTGATCGGTCTTGGCATGACCGCGCGGATGGGCACGGTCACCCGCAACGGTCAGGTTCTGAAGGTTGTTGTGGCTGGGCCGTTCGGGTCTGCGACCGATCTGCAATCGGCATTGACCGCCGCCCGCCGCAGCGGATTTTCCGACGCGTTTACCAGACGCTGAACCTTAGCCGGCGCAGATCCCCTGAAGCGCGACCCATTCGCCGTCTGTCAACACGGGCGGCGGAGATTGCCCGGCGAGGGGGTCATTCCGGATCAGGTCTGCACCCGATATCCCCACAGTTTCAAGGGCTTGACCCAAGGACGTGGTGGGCACCCCCGCCTGCGTGAACTGGTCCATCAGGGCCGCGAGAGGCGGTAGAGCAAAGGTGCCGGGCAACAGGGTCTTGGCAAAACTGTCCAACTGGTCTCCGGCCATCTCCCCCGTCGTCAGCAGGGTAAATGTGGCCTGTAATCCCGCATGTTCCAACAGGACGCCAAGCGGGTCCGTGGCTTGTGCAGACGTGGTTGCGGCCAGCAGGTAACCCGCCAGAACCAGCGGGTCTTCTTGGTTTTCAAGGAGGTGGCGCGGGACGACGATGATCCGTCCGGGCAAGAGAATCGGGGCGTCCACAAGGTCTGGCAGAACCACGAGTTGATAGGGCTGATCCGAGCCGAAAAGGCGGGTGGAAAGTTTTTGTAAAGCCGGCGTGCTGAGCGCGTTGCGGCAGGCCGGACCCGTGATCCGTTGCAGGTGACCAAGCAGCGTCGCGCCGATTTCCACCCGTTTGGGAAACGGGACGACCGACAGCGTTTGTTGCCGCAGCGCACCGGGCAACCAGAACACCGAAAGCCCCACCGTTGCCGCCACTGCAAGTGCGATGCCCGCGTGCCGCAATCGTCCCGGACGGGGCCGCGCCCGCAGCAGCCCGCGCCGCACCTTTTCGATCGCGTCGATCATCAGATCGTCCGTGATTTCAAGGGTTTCCGAGGCATCCGCATCGGGCGCATAAAGTGCGGGACGAGACCCCGGATTGAGCCGTTCCAGCGCCGGAAGCGACCAATGCACCAGCGGTTTTCCCGTACTGTCGGTCATCACAAGCGTGGCGTCGCCAAAGGCCACGATGACCTCGCGCCGCTGGTCCTGTGGGGTTGCCCGCCACAGTCCACCGCTTTCCAGACGGGCGTATTCCTTGAGTGCTGTCATGTGCCTGTGGATGCCTTTTGCGCCACGTTACAAGGCACGGCGCGGTTTGGGTAGGGCCAAGGGTGAACAAAACCGGGGCCGCGAAAACGGCCTGCGGTATTGCGTCGGTATTCCGACGGTATTGCGGCGGTGTCGTTTTGCCCATTCGCCCGGTTTCCGGACCGCCCGGTGCCGATGCAACAGGCCCCAACTGGTCCACCCCGAAAAGGGTTGCCAGACCGTAACCCCGCCGCCCGGTCAGGCCAGAGCCCGCGCCGCCACCCGCAATTCGAATTTCTGGATCTTCCCGGTCGAGGTTTTCGGTAATTCCCGGAACACCACCAGTTTGGGGCATTTGAACCCCGCCAGCCGGGTCCGGCAATGCGCGATCAGGTCGGCCTCGGTCGCTGTCGCCCCGTCCTTGAGTTCGACAAAGGCGCAGGGCACCTCGCCCCATTTGTCGTCCGGTTTGGCGACCACGGCGCACAGGTTGACCGCCGGGTGGTGCATGAGCGCCCCTTCGACCTCGACGCTTGAGATATTTTCGCCACCCGAAATGATGATGTCCTTGGCCCGGTCTGAAATCTGGATGTGCCCGTTGGGGTGCTGCAGCGCGAGGTCACCCGAGTGAAAGTAGCCCCCTGCGAACGCCTCTGCGGTCGCGGCCGGGTTTTTCAGGTATCCCTTCATCACCGCATTGCCCCGGATCATGATCTCGCCTTGATGGCCGCCGTCCATGGGCACCTGTGTCATGGTGTCGTCCATCACCGTGATGTGGTCCATCATCGGCATCGCGACGCCTTGGCGGGCCTTGATCGCGGCCTTTTCATCGCGGGGCAGGGTGTCCCATGCGGTGTCCCAGATGCATTCGGTGACGTGCCCGTAGGTTTCGGTCAACCCGTAGACCTGCGTCACATGGAACCCGAGCGGTTCAATCGCGGCAAGTGTGGCCGCCGCCGGGGGTGCCCCCGCCGTGAACACCTCGACCGTGTGGGAAAACGCCCGGCGGTCGCTGTCGCGCGCGTTGACCAGAAGGTTCAGCACGATGGGTGCGCCCCCGAAATGCGTCACCCCTTCGTCGGCGATGGCCGCATAGATGTTGGCCGCCGTGATGTCCCGGCAGCACACGACCGTCCCGCCCAAGGCCGGGATCATCCATGTGTGGTTCCAGCCGTTGCAATGAAACAGCGGCACAATCGCCAGATACCGGGGATAGAGCGTCATTTGCCACGCAATTGGCGTGCCCATGGTCATAAGGTAAGCCCCCCGGTGGTGATACACGACCCCCTTTGGCCGCCCCGTGGTGCCGGAGGTGTAGTTGAGTGCCAGGCTTTCCCATTCGTCCTGTGGCAGGATCCATGCAAAGTCCGGATCGCCTGTGGCCAGAAAATCTTCGTAGTCCATCACGTCCCGCCCGGTGGGGGGGATGCCCGCCACGGGGTCCGGCACCTCGATCACGCGGGGGGTTGGTCCGGTCATCGCGTCAATCGCGGCCATGGTCAGCGGCAGGAACTGGCTGTCGCACAGCACCACCTTGGCCCCGCCGTGGTCAAGGATATAGGCCACCGTATCCACATCCAGCCGGGTGTTGATGGTGTTGAGAACCGCCCCGCAGGCTGGCACGCCAAACGTCGCCTCGCATTGCGCGGGGAGGTTGGGCAAGAGCGTCGCCACCACATCTCCCGGCCCAACCCCGGCCCGCGCCAAGGCCGAGGCCAGCCGCGATACCCGTGCGAAATATTCGCCGTAGGTCCATCGCAGCCCGCCATAGACCACCGCGTCCCGCCCCGGATAAATCCGCGCCGCCCGGATCAGGTGTGACAAGGGTGTGAGCGGCACATAGTTGGCCGCGCATTTGTCCAACCCGGTTTCGTCTGCCATCCAGCCCATCGTGTCCCCCCACACTGTTGCGCGGGCTTTTGTTGTGCCCCGCCTGCCGCTAGAACACTGCAAAGCGGCGTGGGGGGCAAGGGGTGTGACGGGGATGGTCAATCGTCCGGTGATGGCGGCGGTGCTGGTGGTGGGGGCCATGGCCCTGTTTGGCCTGATCGACAATTTTGTCCGGCTTGCCGCCGCTGATGGCGGGTTGTGGCAGTTTCACCTGTTGCGGTCTGTTGTCGCCTTGGCCCTGCTGGTGCCGACGGCCGCCCTGATGGGGGTGGCGTTGCGCCCCAAGCGGCCGGGGCCCGTTCTGGCCCGGTCGGTTTTGAATTCCGTGGCGATGGTGATCTATTTCGGCTGTCTGGGGTTCATGCCCATTGCCCAAGTGGTGGCCGGATTGTTCACCGCCCCGATTTTTGTCGTCCTGTTTTCCGTTGTGTTCTTTGGCCAGACCGTGGGACCGCGCCGGATTGTGGCTGTGATCATCGGGTTTGGCGGGGCTGTTCTGGCGCTCCGCCCCGAGGTGGGGTCGGTGACGGTCTGGACCGTGGTTCCCGTGTTGGCCGGGGCCGTTCATGCCATGGGCAATATCGCCACCCGCCGCTGGTGCGAGGGCGAGGGGACGCTGACCCTGCTGGGCGCGTTTTTCGCCTGCATGATGGTGTGGGGGGCGGTCGGGGTCGGGGTTCTGACCCTGTTTCCCTTGCCCGTGCCCGAGGGTGGCGACGGGTTCATCACCCGGGGTTGGGTGTGGCCGGATGGCATTTTCGGGATCATGATCGTGGTGCAGGGGGTCGGGTCCCTGATTGGTGTGGGCATGACCATTCGCGCCTATCAGATGGCCGATGCGACCTTTGTGTCCGTCTTTGAAAACCTGTTACTGGTGTTTGCCACCTTGTGGGCCGCGATCCTGTGGTCCGAAATTCCGGATGCCATCGAATTGGCGGGGCTGGCCATGATCGTCACCGCAGGGGTCATCATCGCCTTGCGCAGCACCGATCCGCAGCCTGTCCGGGTGGCGACGCTGGTGCCCGACCCGTGATTATTTCCCCCGCCCGCAAGTTCATTTTCGTGCATATCCCCAAGACGGGCGGCACGTCGATGGCGCTGGCACTAGAGGCCCGCGCCGCCGCCGATGACATCCTGATTGGGGACACCCCCAAGGCGGTGCGCCGTCGCCCCCGGTTGGCCGCCCTGACCCCGCGCGGGCGGTTGTGGAAACATTCCACCCTTGCCGATATCGACGGGATCATCAGCCCCGAAGATATGGCCGGGTATTTCTGTTTCACCCTTGTCCGCAATCCGTGGGACCGGATGGTGAGCTATTATCATTGGTTGCAGACCCAGCGGTTTGACCATCCTGCTGTGGGTTTGGCGCGCGCCACCGATTTTGCCGGGTTTCTGACCGATCCGTTGACCGTGCAGACGTTCCGCGCCCATCCCTATACCGCCTATCTGCGCGATGCGGCGGGGATTGACCGCGCCGGGGCCTATGTCCGGTTGGAGCATCTGGCGCAGGATGTGCCGCAGGTCGCGGCCCGGATCGGCGTCCCCTTGACCTTGCCGCGCGCGAATGTGTCGGACCGGGACCGCGATTGGCGGCCCTATTACACCCCGGACACCGCCGCGTTTCTGGCCGATCTGTGCGCCCCCGATATTGCCCGGTTTGGGTATCGGTTTGATCCGGGGTCGTGAGGCCCCGCGCATTGTTTCCAATTTTACGAAAGTTTTAAGGGACTGCCGGAATTTGGCCGGATTGCCCTGCCAATGCCCCAATCTTGCCTTTGTTGCACCCCATCCCGGCCCCGCGACTGAGTCCAAGTCTGGTTAACGGCCCCGGCTGCAGGGGTTCGAAAAAGGGGACAGCGCCGATGATGACCTGGGGAACACAGCACTGGAAACGCCACGCCAAGGCCGACGCCGATCTAGCGCAGGTGGGCACTGGCATCGTGGCCGGAACCAAGGTGGCGACCCCCATCGGCTGGCGTCCGGTCGAGGCGATTGCCGTGGGCGACAGTGTTCTGACGTTTGATGGCGGGATGCGCCCCGTTTTGTCCGTCAGCCGCCGCGTGGTGTGGACCAGTGACCACACCGACGTGTGCGATTGGCCGTTGCAGGTTCCCGCCGCAGCGTTGGGCAACCGCGAGCCGATGCAGCTGCTGCCCGGTCAGGCCGTGATGATCGAAAGCGATGCCGCCGAAGAATTGTTCGGCGACCCCTTTGCCCTGATCCCTGCTGCCGCGCTGGACGGGTTCCGGGGCATCACGTCCGTCGCCCCCCCCGCCCGGATCGAGGTTGTCACGCTGGTATTCGCGCAAGACGAAATCGTGTTTGCCAATGTGGGCGCGTTGTTTCATTGCCCCGCCGCGACCGATCTGATCGCCGCCGCCTATGCCAACAGCCCCTATACCGTGTTGTCGATGGACGACGCCGATCTGTTGGTCGATTGTCTGGATTGCGAAGCCGCCCGGCCCGTCAGTCGTCCCGTGGTGGCCACGGCACAGCACGCCGCCGCCTGAGCCATCGCCCATAGGAAAACGGGCCCCGCGGGGCCCGTTTGCGTTTGGGGCGGCCGCCGCTACGCCGCCTTGGTGTCTGTTCCGGTGCCGAAGCGGCCATAGAAATCCTGACCTTTGTCGGCCATGTCCCGCAGCAGGGCAGGGGTGGTGAACCGCGCCCCGAATTGCGCGGTGAGGTCGTCGCAGCGCGCGGCGGCATAGGGTGCCCCCAGCATGTCGAGCCACGAGAACGGGCCGCCCGACCACGGCGCAAAGCCCCAGCCGAGGATCGCGCCCACGTCGCCTTCGCGGATGTCGGTCAGAACGCCATCTTCGAGCGCGCGGACGGCCTCCAGCACCTGTGCGAACAACAGGCGGTGTTGCACGGTGGTCAGGTCCGGCTGGGTATCGGCGAGCGCGTATTTCGCCCCCACGCCGTCCCAGATGCCCAGCCGTTTGCCTTTGTCATCATAGCTGTAGAAGCCTGCGTTGGATTTGCGCCCCATCCGGCCCGCATCGGCCATCCAGAACAACACGTCATCCACCGCCCCGTCCGGATAGGCGTCGCCCATCGCCGCCCGCGTCGCCTTGGCGATTTTCACGCCCAGATCAATGGAGGTTTCGTCCACCAGTTGCAGCGGGCCAAGCGGCATACCGACCAGTTTGGCCGCGTTTTCGATCAGAACCGGGTTCACCCCTTCGGCGACCATGCGGATGCCTTCGTTGATGTAGGGGATGATGCAGCGGTTGGCATAGAAGAACCGCGCGTCGTTGACCACGATGGGCGTCTTGCGGATTTGCCGCACGAAATCGAGCGCCTTGGCCACCGCCACATCGCCCGTCTGCGCGCCTTTGATAATCTCCACCAGCATCATCTTGTCCACGGGCGAAAAGAAATGGATGCCGATGAACCGGTCCGGCCGGACGCTTGCCCGTGCCAGATCGGTGATCGGCAAGGTCGATGTGTTGGTCGCAAAGACGCAATCGGGGCCGGTTGCGGCCTCCACCGCGCGGGTCACGGTGGCCTTGATGGCGGGGTCCTCGAACACGGCCTCCACGATCAGGTCGCAGCCTGCGAGGGCGGCATAATCGGTGGTGGCGGTGATGCGCCCCAGCACTTCGGCCTTTTTCGCCTCGGTCACCTTTTTGCGGGCGATCCCCTTGTCCAGCAGGTCGGCGGCATAGGATTTGCCCTTGTCGGCGGCGTCCTGTTTCTGGTCGATCAGGACGACGTCGATGCCCGCGTTGGCCGACACATAGGCGATGCCGGCCCCCATCATGCCGGCCCCCATGATGCCGACCTTGCGCACCTTTTGATCGGGGACGGCGGGCCGGTTCGCACCTTTTTCCAAGGCTTCCTTGTTGATGAACAACGACCGGATCATGTTGGAGGATGAGGGGTTCATCAGGACGTTGGTGAACCACCGCGCCTCGATCCGGAGGGCAGTATCAAAGGGCACGAGCGCCCCTTCGTAGACGGCGGACAACAGCGCCTTGGCGGCCGGATAGACCCCCATGGTGTTGCCGTTGACCATGGCCGACGCCCCCACAAAGGTCATGAAGCCCGCCGGGTGATAGGGCGCGCCGCCGGGCATCTTGTATCCCTTTTCATCCCAGGGTTTGACGATGGCGGGGGACGACAGCACCCATGCCTTGGCTGCGGCCAACAGTTGGTCGGCGGGCACCACTTCGTCGATCACGCCCATCTGTTTGGCCTTCTGGGGGTCGTTCAGCTTGCCCTCGAGCAACAGGGGGGCCGCCCCCATCGCGCCGAGTTTGCGCGACAGGCGCGTGGTGCCGCCTGCGCCCGGAAAAATGCCGACCATGATTTCCGGCAGGCCGATCTTGGCCTTGGGATTGTCGGCGGCAAAGATCCGGTGACAGCACAGCGGCAGTTCAAGACCGATCCCGAGGGCGGTGCCGGGCAGGGCCGCCGCGATCGGCTTGCCCCCCTTGAGCGTCTTAGGGTCCATCCCCGCCCGTTCGATTTTGCGCATGATGCGGTGGGCGTTCATGATCCCGTCAAACAGCCCCTGCGCGGGGTCGTCGCCCGCCATTTCCTTCATCCGGGCGATGACGTTGAGGTCCATGCCGCCCGCGAATGTGTCCTTGCCACTGGTCAGGATGATCCCCTTGACGACCGCGTCGGCGAGCGCCTGATCCATCAGCGTCTCCAGCTCGTCCCACGCCTCGAGCGTGAGGACGTTCATGGATTTTTCCACAACGTCCCATGTGATGGTGGCAACGCCGTCGGCATCGGTTTTCATGGTGAAATCGGTCATTTCAGCCTCCTGTCGGCAAGGTGTCTGGGTCGGACGGGGAAAACCCGCCGTCGGTGATGGTTGCGCGCCCAAGGGTCCAGTTGATGTGGCCTTCGGACGATTGGATGCGCGTGATGCGCCAATCGGGCGGCAGATCGGGCAGAACGGGGCGCAGCACGATCAGCGTGTCGAACGGGTCCACGATCCGGTTGGCCCGGGCGAGGATATGGGTGATGCAGGCAATCTCCACCCGGTCGGGGGCCGGTTGGGTGATCGCCCGCACCTCTCGGTAGATGTCGGTCACGCCGTGGGTCCGGATGGATTGGTGATAGAGGTTGAAATCACATTCCAGATGATCGCGCGTGTCGAGGTCATAGGGTTTGCCCGCGCGGGGTTCGATCCGGAGAGGCAAGGCAATCACCGACCGATACAAATCGAAATCCCCGGTCACAAGCGCCCGCGTCAGCCGTTCGGAAATGTCGATGAAGGCCAGCGCGGGCATGGGTCACACCCGTTCGATGATGGTGGCGGCCCCCATTCCGGAGGCGATGCACAAGGTCGCCAGACCGATCGTCTTGTCCGACCGTTCCAGTTCATCCAGCAAGGTGCCGATGATGATCGCGCCCGTCGCCCCCAACGGGTGGCCCATGGCGATGGAGCCGCCGTTGACGTTGACCAGCGCCGGGTCCACGTCGAACGCCTGTTGAAAGCGCAAGACGACAGCGGCAAAGGCCTCGTTCACCTCAAAAAGGTCAATGTCGGAAATCGCCATGCCGTGATCGGCGAGGATTTTCCGGGTGACGGGGACGGGACCGGTGAGCATGATGGTGGGATCGGTGCCGATCTTGGCCGTGGCGCGGATGCGGGCGCGGGGGGTCAGACCCCATTTCTTGCCAAATTCGGCGTTCCCGATCAGGATACCCGCCGACCCATCCACAATGCCCGACGAATTGCCCGCATGGTGGACGTGGTTGATCCGGTCCAGATGGGGATATTTCAGCATGGCGACCTTGTCAAAGCCGGGCATGACCTCGCCCATGGCCTGAAACGCGGGGTTTAGCGCGCCAAGGGTCTGCATGTCGGTTTGCGGGCGCATGTATTCGTCATGGGCCAGAATGGGCAGGCCGTTCTGGTCGCGCACGGTGATGACCGAGCGGGCAAAGTGGCCGGCATCCCACGCGGCCTTGGCCCGGCGCTGGCTCTCGACGGCGAGGCTGTCCACCTGATCGCGGGTGAACCCGTATTCGGTGGCGATGATGTCGGCGCTGATACCTTGGGGGACGAAATAGGTGTCCATCGCGATGGAGGGGTCCACGGCGATGGCGGCACCATCGCTGCCCATGGCGACCCGGCCCATCATTTCGACGCCGCCCGCGATATAGGCGTCACCCGCCCCGCCGCGGATCTGGTTGGCGGCAAGGTTCACGGCCTCCATGCCGGACGCACAGAACCGGTTGATGGCAAGGCCGGGGATCGACTGGTCAAGGTCGGAGGCCAGAACGGCGGTTCGGGCCAGGCAGCCGCCCTGTTCGCCCACCTGGGTCACGTTGCCCCAGATCACGTCCTCCACCGCGTGGCCGTCCAACCCGTTGCGGTCTTTGATCGCGTTGAGAACCTGCGCGGACAAGCGGGCGCTGGTCACTTCGTGCAGGGCGCCGTCGGGGCGGCCTTTGCCACGGGGGGTGCGCACGGCGTCATAGATGAAAGCGTCGGTCATGGTGGTCTCCTTTAGCTGCGGTCGGCTGGCGAGCCGGGCATCATGTCATAGGGGGCTTTCCAGCCGGGGGTGGCCGCGATCCGGTCCAGCCAGGCGTCGATCTGGGGATATGTGGAACGGTCAAAGGTGAAGGGTTCGGGATAAAACAGGTAGCCCGCACAGGCGATATCGGCGATCGTCAGTTCGTCCGACGCCAACCAGCGGCGGCCGGTCAAATGGGTGTCGAGGATCTTGAGGGCGGTCGCAAGGCGGGCCGCCAGAAAGCCGTTCACATCCGCGCTGCGCTTGGCCTCGGGGAGGAAATTCAGGTTGAACCGCAAGGGGCCGGCAAGGCCGGACAGTTTATGGGTGTCAAAGAACATCCAGCGCAGGACCTCACGGCGCACGGCGGCCGACCGGCCCCCCAGCTTGCCGGTTTTGGAGCTGATGTAGTCAAGGATGACCGCCGATTGGGTCAGCACCGTGTCGCCGTCCACCAGCACCGGCACCTCGCCCATCACATTGAGCGCCCGGAAGTCCGGGGTGCGGGTTTCCCCGTTGAAGAAATCGACATAGACGGGCGTCCATTCCTCGCCCGCGAATGTCAGGGCCAAGGCCGCCTTGTAGGCATTGCCGCTTTCGCCAAAGCAATAGAGTTTCATCGCGTGCGGCCTCCCAACCGATGGTCCCTGCGGCCAAGGCCGGGGGGTTTTCCACCCCCCGGACCCCCGGAAGGTATTTTCGACGAGATGAAAGGGGGGCCCTTTTGCTCGTCTGCATTTACCGCGTGTTAAGGTTAACGCGGTTAGTCTGTTGTCGCGGTACAGGCTGAGGAGCCGATGACCGCACGAGGTGAAGCCCTGCTGCCTGCTCCGCCGGTTTTCGACCGGGATGGCCGGGCGGCGGGGTGGACCTAGTGATCTTCATCTCGTTCAAAATACCTCGGGGGTGAGGGCAAAGCCCGAGGGGGCAGCGCCCCCATTTACCCCTGTTGAACCCACCCGGTTTATCGTTTGCGGTCCTCCAGTTCCGCGTTGAACAGCCGCAGACGGTGGCTGAACGTGTCTTCGTCGATCACGCTGTCGAAGTTTTCGAACAGGAACGACAGCGCCTCGCCTTCGTCCAGACCCGCCTGTTGCGCGAACCGTTTGAGCCTGCGGTAGCCGTCTTCGGTCATGGCGACCGGAAAGCGGCGTGTGAGGCGAAAGCGTTTGGGCATCAGGCGGTGTCCTTTGGGTCAGCGTAAAGTGGGTCTTGACCCACCCTACCTCAGAATTGCGCGGCCTCCAGTGCCATCACCGTGTCCGCCCCGGTTTCGATCCGCGCCAGATGCATTCCGCAGGCCGGCAGTTGCCGCGCCATGTAGAACCGGCCAGTTGCGATCTTGGTCTGGTAGAAGTCCGTGTCCGACGCCCCGGCATCCAGCGCATCATAGGCGGCCCGCGCCATCCGCGTCCACATCAGACCAAGGCACACATGCCCCATCATGTGCATGAAGTCATACGACCCCGACAGCGCGTTGTTCGGGTTTTTCATGCCATTTGCCATGAAATACATCCCCGCCGCCTGCAATTGTTTGGACGCCGTCTTGAGCGGTTCCACAAAGCCTGCCATCCGCGCGTCGCCGTCCTGCGCCTTGCATTCTGCCTTGACCAGATCGAAGAACGCCATGACGTGCTTGCCCCCGTCCTGCGCCAGCTTGCGCCCCACAAGGTCGAGCGCCTGCACCCCGTTCGCCCCTTCGTAGATCATCGCGATCCGCGCATCCCGCGCGAACTGCGACATGCCCCATTCTTCGATATAGCCATGCCCGCCGAACACCTGTTGGGCGTTCACGCACATCTCGAATCCCTTGTCGGTCTGGAACCCCTTGATCACCGGGGTTAGCAGGGAAATCAGCCCGTCCGCGTCCTTGTCCCCCATCTTATGCGCCCGGTCGATCAGCATCGCCCCCCAGAGCGTGAACGCCCGCGCCCCTTCGACAAAGGATTTCTGTTCCATCAGGTTGCGCCGGATGTCCGGATGCACGATCAGCGGGTCCGCCGGGCCGGTCGGATTTTCCGTGCCCGTCACCGCCCGCCCTTGCAGCCGGTCCTTGGCATAGGCAAGCGCGTTCTGATACGCCGCCTCTGCCTGCGCGTAGCCTTGCAGGCCCACCCCCAGCCGCGCCTCGTTCATCATTGTGAACATGGCCCGCATGCCTTTGTGTTCTTCGCCCAAGAGATACCCCACAGCCCCGTCATAATTCATGACGCAGGTCGCGTTGCCGTGGATCCCCATTTTCTCTTCGATCTTGCCGACGCTGACCGCGTTGCGGTCCCCGAGGGTGCCGTCCTCCTTGACCATGATTTTCGGCACGATGAACAGCGATACCCCCTTGATCCCTTCGGGTCCGCCCGTGATCTTGGCCAGCACAAGATGGATGATGTTGTCCGCCATGTCGTGGTCGCCCGCAGAAATAAAGATTTTCTGCCCGGTGATCTTGTAGCTGCCATCGGCCTGCGGTTCTGCCCGCGTCCGCATCAGCCCAAGGTCGGTGCCGCAATGCGGTTCCGTCAGGTTCATCGTGCCCGTCCAGTCGCAGGCGATCATCTTGGGCAGATACTGTGCCTTTTGGTCGTCCGAGCCGTGGAAATAGATTGCCGACACCGCCCCGTGCGTCAGCCCCTGATACATGTTGAACGCCATGTTCGCCGACACCATCGGTTCCTGTGCCGCCGTGTGCATCACATAGGGCAGCCCTTGCCCCCCATATTCCGGGTCGCAGTCCATCGCCGCCCAGCCGCCGTCCCTGATGACCGCGAACGCCTCTTTGAACCCTTTGGGGGTCCGCACCACGCCGTTTTCCAGATGGCACCCTTCGGTGTCTCCGACTGCGTTCAGTGGCGCCAGCACCTGTTCCGCAACCTTGCCTGCTTCTTCCAGAACTGCCCCGGTGAAATCCCGGTCAAGGTCGCTGAACCCCGGAATGTCCTGTTCGGACACTTTGAGAAGGTCGTGCAGAACAAACTGGAGGTCCTTGGTCGGTGCGGTAAAGCTGGGCATCTGGTGTCTCTCCCTTGGTGCGTAAGCGTTAAGTGCGGTGCCACCTGTCAGGCGGCGGTTCCTTTGGTCCGGGTGCCGAGTTCGCGTGCCCCCCAAGCCATCTGTTCCTTCAGTTCGCCGATCGCCTCGTCCAGTTCGGCGCGCTGCGCCTCCATGTCCGCAAGGTGCCGTTCGGCCAGTTCGTAGGTCCGCTGCAACTGTGTCTGCTGGCTGTCGCCCATGTGATAGAGGTCGAGCAGTTGCCGGATTTCTTCGAGAGCGAAGCCAAACCGTTTGCCCCGCAGGATCAGTTTGAGCCGCGCCCGGTCCCGTTTGGTGAACAGCCGTTTCTGGCCGTCCCGGATCGGAAAGATCAGTTCCTTGGCTTCATAAAACCGCAGCGTTCGCGGCGTCACATCGAACGCCTCGCACATTTCGCGGATTGTCATTGTCTTTTGTGTCATCGTTCCTTGTCCGTCCTCGGTGGCGTGATCGGCCGCACCTGAGGCGTCAATGACCACCTTACAAGGAAAGATGACGTTAAGGTAAACGTAACGCCGCGTCATTTTGGAACTGACGAAAGGTCACGCAAAATGCCGCCCCGTCCCGCGCAATTATATGACGGGGAAAAATCATATTTTATTGACCCTGACGCCCTTGTTTTGTTGGGCTGCGCGCGCCCTAGCGGTAGGGAATCGTGACTGTCCGGCCGTCGCATAGCGACAGTGCCCAGCCTGTAGCCCCGGTGTCCCAGCCGCACAGCCACGGGAAATGGCTGGCCGATTGTGGCATGTTCGCAGGGTCCATCACCTCGCCCAAGGGAACGGCCCGCTGGCCGACCTCCGCGCCGTCCTGATACCATGCCGTCGCCACGATCTGCGCGCTGTCCCGGCTGCTGATCAGGTTGCCCCCCGGATGCAGAACCAGTGCCGCCGTTCCATTTGGCGACAACATCACCCAGTTGGCCCAAACCGGAATGGTCCATGTGCGCGGGAATGGTCCCGTTTGCCGGGTAACCTTGATTTCCCCGGTCGCCACGGTCCCGGTCATCGTTCCGGCGTCCGTTGTGCGTGTATAATCCGCCGGGGGTGCCAGCGGCGTGTCTGCCCTCACCGCAGGGCACAGGGCCAAGGCCCCAGCGACCGCCCCCGCGTTCCACAGCGCCCGGATAGTTGCCCCGATCATTCTAGCGTCTCCGCCGTTGCGTCCCGCAGACCCTTTAGTTCTGTCATCGTGTCATCCAGCACCCGCCGTTGTTCCGCCAGTTCCACCAGTTGCCGGTCTGCAAGGTCGATCCATTTGCGCATCTGCGCCTGTGTCCCGTCCTTTTCGTAGATTTGCAGCCACTGCCGGATATCCTCGAGCGAGAACCCGAATTTCCGCCCCCGCAGGATCAGCGTCATCCGTGCGCAATCCCGCCCGGTGTAGAACCGCGCCCGCCCCTCTTTTTGGGGGAACAGCAGTTCGATGTATTCGTAATACCGCAGGGTCCGCGGCGTCACGTCGAATTTGGCGCACATTTCCTTGAAGGACAGGCGAGCATCGGTCATTGGCGGTCTCCCTGCGCCCTAGCGTATCGCCCGTTCCCCCGTCGGGCAAGCGACCCTGTGCCGGTTGCGCACCGTGTGGTTGAAAAAGTGAACGTGCGCCGCCCGCGATTTGCCCTTGCACCCGGCCCCCCAAGACGCAAGTTGGTCCAGACCAAAATGGGAGCCGCCGATGACCGATGACATGCAGATGCGCCGCGAACGGCTGGCCCGCCAGTTTATCGAGGCGCTGCCTCATGCCCGCGCCCTCACCATGCGGATGGACCATGTGGGCGAAGGCGAGGCCACGATTTCCATGCCCTACGATCCCCGCCTGATCGGTGACCCCGAAACCGGCGTGATCCATGGCGGTGCCGTGTCGGCGTTGATGGACACCTGCGGGGGCGCCGCGGTCATGTCCCATCCCGCCGCCATGTTGGGCACTGCCACGCTGGACCTGCGGATTGACTACATGCGCCCCGCCACCCCCGGCCAACGGATCGTGGCCCGCGCCGAATGTTACCATGTCACCCGGTCTGTGGCCTTTGTCCGCGCCACGGCCATGGATGACGACACCGCCCGCCCCGTCGCCACCGCAACCGGGGCCTTTACCGTGGAACAACCCAAGGGGCCGCGCCCATGACCCGCCCGGAAAACGGACGCCCCGAACCGGTGCAAGTGGTCAAGCAGCGCCGGGATGCCGCCTTGCAACAGTTGGTGGGCGGTGTGCCCTATATCGGGTTTCTGGGCATCCGGTTTGACCGGCGCGGGGATGAATTGACCGCCATTCTGCCCTATGCCGACCAGTTGATCGGCAATCCGATGATCCCCGCCCTGCACGGCGGCGTCACCGCCGCGTTTCTGGAGGTGACGGCGATCATCGAACTCAGCTGGGCCATGCTGTGGGAGGATATGGAAACCGGAAGCACCGCCGATTTCCAACTGGGCGTGGCCCCGTTGCGCCTGCCCAAGACGATTGATTTCACCGTGGATTACCTCCGGTCGGGCTTGCCCCGCGATGCCTATGCCCGCGCCCGTGTGAACCGGTCTGGCCGCCGCTATGCGTCGGTCCATGTCGAGGCGTGGCAGGACAACCGCAGCCGGTTGTTCGCGCAGGCCACCGGTCATTTCCTGATGCCCCCGCGCGAGGGCTGATCCCGTGGCACAGGTGCAAACGCCGGGCCTGACCCATTCCCGCGTGTTGCGCATCGCGGTGCCTGTGGTGTTGTCCAATGCCACGATCCCCATTCTGGGGGCCGTGGATACCGGTGTGGTGGGCCAGATGGGGCTGGCCGCCCCGATTGGGGCTGTGGGCATTGGCGCGATCATCCTGACCGCGATTTATTGGGTGTTCGGGTTCCTGCGGATGGGCACCAGCGGATTGACAGCACAGGCCACCGGGGCGCATGACCGGGCCGAGGTTGCCGCGTTGTTGACCCGGTCCCTGATGATCGGGCTTGCCGCCGGGGCCGTACTGGTGGCCGTGCAACTGCCGATTTTCTGGGCCGCGTTTCAGGTGTCCCCGGCCAGTGCCGAGGTTGAAGGCATGGCCCGCCAGTATATGGCGATCCGGATCTGGTCCGCCCCCGCCGCGATTGCCCTTTATGGCATCACCGGATGGTTGATCGGGCAGGAACGCACCCGCGCCGTGCTGGTGATGCAACTGTGGATGAACGGGCTGAACATCGGGCTGGATCTGTGGTTCGTCCTTGGACTTGGTTGGGGCGTGGGCGGTGTGGCGCTGGCCACGTTTCTGGCGGAGTGGTCTGGTCTGATCCTTGGGCTGTGGTTGTGCCGCGCGGCGTTCCGGGGGCCAGAGTGGCGCGATGCCGCCCGCGTGTTTGACCGGGTCCGTTTGATCCGGATGGCCGTGGTCAACACCGATATTCTGATCCGGTCCGTCCTGTTGCAGGCGATTTTCGTCAGTTTCCTGTTCTGGGGCGCGGATTTTGGCGATGTCACGCTCGCCGCCAATCATATCCTGCTGCAGTTTCTGGAAATTACCGCCTATGCGCTGGACGGGTTCGCATTGGCCGCCGAAACGCTGGTGGGTCAGGCGTTGGGCCGCAGGGACCGGGCGGGACTGCGCCGGGGCGCGATCCTGACAGGGGGCTGGGGATTGGCGATTTGTGTGGGGCTGGCCGTGGCGTTTGCCGTGTTTGGTCCCGCGATCATCCACACGATGACCACCGCCCCCGAGGTGCAGACCGCCGCCCGCGCCTATCTGCCCTATATGGTCGCGGCCCCGGTGGTGGGGGTCGCCGCGTGGATGCTGGACGGTGTGTTTATCGGGGCCACCCGCACGGGCGACATGCGCAACATGATGGTGTTGTCGGCGGCGGTGTATTTTGCGGCTGTGGTGCCGTTGATGGCCGCGTTTGGCAACCACGGATTGTGGATCGCGCTGCTGCTGAGTTTTGTGGCGCGGGGTGTCACGTTGGGCCTGCGGTATCCTGCGTTGGAGCGGGCGGCGGCATAGGGGGCGCTGCCCCCCTCGGGCCTGCGGCCCTCACCCCCGAGGTATTTTGCGACGAGATGAATGGGATTGGCGCAAAGGCGATCATCGCCCGGTCGGGTTTCGATCAGGTCCAATCGGCGCGGCCTGACCCCACGGCCTGAGCGATGGTGTCAAATCCGGATTTGGCACAGCGGTCATCCAGCCCGCGCACGATATCCCCCACAAGGCTGAGCCCGCCATAGACCAACCCGGTATAAAGTTGCACGGCCGTGGCCCCCGCCCGGATTTTCTGCCATGCCTGTTCGGCGTTGCCGACCCCCCCCACCCCGATCAGGGGCAGCGGCGTGAGCGTGGACAACCGCGCCAGCACCCGCGTTGATTTTTCGAACAACGGCGCGCCGGACAATCCCCCGGCCTGCCCCGCATGGGGGCTGCGCAACCCGTCGCGGGCCAGCGTGGTGTTGGTGGCGATGATGCCCGCAAGACGGGCGGCGGTGGCCACCTCGGCCACGTCCTCCAGTTCTGCCTCGGTGAGGTCGGGCGCAATTTTCAGGAAGACCGGCACGGGCCGCGCCAGCCCCGCATTGGCCGCCATCACCCCGTTCAACAGCGCCGACAGCGCCGCCTTGCCCTGCAGATCGCGCAGTTTTTCGGTGTTCGGGCTGGAGACATTGACCGTGGCAAACGACACATGCGGGCCGCAATGCGCCAGAACGGTGGCGAAATCGGCGGCGCGGTCCGCGCTGTCCTTGTTCGCCCCAAGGTTCAGGCCGATCACCCGGGATCTGGGCCGTTTGGCAAGTCTGCGCCTGATCGCCTCCATCCCGTCGTTGTTGAACCCGAACCGGTTGATCGCGGCGCGGTCTTCGGTCAGGCGAAACAGCCGGGGTTTGGGGTTGCCGGGTTGCGGGCGCGGCGTGGCGGCCCCCACCTCGACAAAGCCGAAGCCGCACAAGGACAAGGGCCACAGGGCCTCGGCGTTTTTGTCAAACCCGGCGGCAAGGCCCACGGGATTGGGCAGGTTCAACCCCGCCAGATCGGTGCGCAACCGGGCGGA
>JBGSIZ010000287.1:0-2860 GCA_041742255.1 Marivivens sp.
CACGGTGCGCGGGGTGCAGGGGCACGCGGCCTATCCGCACCGGGCGCGCAACCCGTTGCACGCCATGGCCCGTCTGATCGACACGCTGTCGTCGCACGAACTGGACGCGGGCACCGCGCATTTCGACCCCTCCACGCTGGCGGTGGTGACCATCGACACCGGGAACCCGGCCACAAACGTGATCCCGGCCCAATGCACGGCGGCGGTGAACGTCCGGTTCAACGACGCGCACACCAGCCAATCCATCGTGGACTGGATGGGCGAACAGGCGGGCACGGTGGCCGCCGCGTTCGATGTGGATATCGACCTGCGGGTCAAGGTTTCGGGCGAAAGTTTCCTGACCCCGCCCGGCCCCTTGTCGGATCTGGTCGCCAATGCGGTGGCGGCGCAAACCGGGCGGCGGCCTGCCTTGTCCACATCTGGCGGCACGTCAGACGCCCGGTTTGTCAAGGATCACTGTCCGGTGGTGGAATTCGGCCTTGTGGGCAAAACCATGCATCAGGTGGATGAACGGGTCGAGGTGGCGCAGATTGTCGCGCTCAAATCCATCTACAAACGCATCCTTGCGGACTATTTCGCCTGATCACGCGGGGAAAATCGGGGGCCTGCGCCCGTTTCCGTCATGACGCCCCCCGCGCGGCGTGCTAGATCACGGGCATGACCCAGATCCCCACAAAAACCGACATCCTGCAATGGATCGCCGACAACCCCACCCTCACCGCCAAGCGGGACATCGCCAAGGCGTTCGGCATCAAGGGCGCGGCCCGGATCGACCTCAAGGCGCTGCTCAAGGAGATGGAAGGTGCCGGGCGGTTGGCCCGTCGCCGGTCGTCATATCGGGACGCGGAAAAACTGCCGCCCGTGGCGGTGTTGCAGGTGCTGGCCCCCAACGCGGACGGCGATTTGTTCGCCAAGCCGCTGGAATGGGGCGGGGACGGGGCGCAGCCGCGCATCCTCATGGTGCTGCGCGACACCGATCCGGCACTGGGCGAGGGCGACCGTATTCTTGGCCGCCTGACCGAAGATCGCACCGAGGATTACGATTACACCGCCCGCATCATTCGCCGGATCGGGACCAACCCCCTGCGTATTCTGGGGGTGTTCCGCAAAGGGTCCGAAGGCGGGCGCATCCTGCCCATCGACAAGGGGCAGGCGACCCAATGGACCGTGGGTCTGGGGGCCGAAGGCGGTGCCAAGGACGGCGAACTGGTCGAGGCCGAACAGGCCGGGCCAAAGGGGCGGCTGGGCCTGCCCAAGGCGCGAGTGATCACCCGTCTGGGCGACCCGACAGCCCCCCGCGCCGTCAGCCTGATCGCCATTCACCAACACAACATCCCCGACCATTTTTCCGATGACACAATGGCCGAGGCGGACGCCGCCGTGCCTGCCGGGCCAGAGGGGCGCGTGGACCTGCGCCACCTGCCTTTGGTGACCATCGACCCGTCCGATGCGCGCGACCGGGACGATGCCGTGCTGGCCATTCCGGACCCGGACCCGGCCAATGCCGATGGCTTCATCCTTTGGGTCGCGATTGCGGATGTGTCGCATTACGTCACTCCGGGATCGGCGCTCGACCGCGAGGCGCGGACACGGGGCAATTCCACCTATTTCCCCGACCGCGTCGTGCCGATGCTGCCGGACCGGTTGTCGGGAGACCTGTGTTCGCTGCACGAACATGTGCCGCGCGCCTGTCTGGCCGTCGAAATGCGGATCGACAACGTGGGCCGCAAGATCAGCCACCGGTTCGTGCGTGGGATCATGGCGTCCGTCGCATCGCTGGAATATGGGCAGGTGCAGGCGGGGATGGACGGGCACCCCGATGCCATCGTCGCCCCCTTGATGGAGACGGTCATCCGGCCGCTTTACGGGGCCTATGCCGCCCTTGTGCGGGCGCGAGAGGCGCGGCAACCGCTCGACCTTGATCTGCCCGAACGCAAGATCGAACTGGACGACCGGGGCAAGGTGATCGCGGTCGCGTTCAAGGACCGTCTGGACGCGCACCGCCTGATCGAGGAATTCATGGTGCTGGCCAACGTCGCCGCCGCCGAAGAACTGGTGCGGTTGAAAACCCCGCTGCTGTTCCGGGTCCACGAAGAACCCAGCCCCGAAAAACTCGAGGCGCTGCGCGAGGTGGCACAGGCCAGCGGTCTGTCCTTGGCGCGGGGGCAGGTTCTGAAAACCCAGCACATTAACCAACTTCTGCGCGCGGCGCAGGGGACCGATATGGACGAACTGATTAACCTGCAAACCTTGCGGTCAATGACGCAGGCCTATTATAACCCTGAAAACTTTGGGCATTTCGGGCTGGCCTTGCGCAATTATGCGCATTTCACCTCGCCCATCCGTCGCTATTCTGACCTGATTGTGCACCGCGCGCTGATTGCGGCGCATGGCTGGGGCAAGGACGGGCTGTCGCCGTGGGACATCGACAATCTGGCCGAAACCGCCCAGCAAATCTCGGACACCGAACGGCGGTCCATGATGGCAGAACGGGACACCACGGATCGCTATCTTGCGGCCTATCTGTCGGACCGGATCGGCATGGAAATCGGCGGGCGGATCAGCGGTATCGCCCGGTTCGGGGTGTTTGTGAAACTGGACGGCACCGGGGCAGACGGGTTGATCCCGATCCGCGAACTCGGGTCCGAATATTTCCACCATGACGCCGAAACCCAGACCCTGATGGGGTCGGACAGCGGGGTCATGATTGGGTTGGGACAGCGCGTGACGGTCCGCCTGACCGAGGCGGCACCGGTGACGGGGGGCCTGATCCTTGATCTGCTGACGCTCAACGATCATCCGATGCCCAAGGGGCCAACGCGCGGTCGCGGCGGCAAACCGCCCCGGCGCAAGGCGGGCG
>JBGSIZ010000288.1:0-8351 GCA_041742255.1 Marivivens sp.
TGCCCCGCCCCCCTGCGCGGCATGATCGAGGCGCGGGGGCTGGGCCTGTTGCAGGCCGATCCGCTGCCATCCTGTGGCGTGGCCTTTGCGGTCGATCTGGACCAGACCGAAACGGACCGGCTGCCCCCCCTGCGACAGATCACGTTTCTGGGGCATCCCCTCGCGCTTGTGCACAAAGTCGAGGGGGGCCATTTCCCCGCCATGATTTTCCAATATCTTAGGGCAGAAAGGATCCCGGTATGACCGTTCTGCCCGTTGACCAACCCACGCCGAACCCGCTCGCGCTGCGGCGGATCATCCTTGTGACCGGGCCATCCGGGGCAGGGCGCACAACGGCAATCCGCGCGCTCGAGGATATCGGCTACGAAGTGATCGACAACCTGCCGCTGGGCCTTTTGGGGCACCTTCTGGACGGGCCGCCGCTGGCGCGGCCTCTGGCGCTTGGGATCGACGTGCGCAACCGGGATTTTGGCACCGATCTGTTGATCGCGGTGATCGACCGTCTGACGGGGGAAACCGGCCTTGATGCGTCGATCCTCTATCTGGATTGCACCGAGGATGTGCTGGTCCACCGCTACTCGGAAACGCGGCGGCGGCACCCGCTGGCGCCAGACGATGCGCCCCTGATCGGGATACAGCGGGAACGGGACCTTCTGGTGCCGATCCGGGCGCGGGCGGATGTCCTGATCGATAGCACGGGCATGTCGCCCCACGACCTCAAGGCCGAGGTGGAACGCTGGTTCGCGCCCGAAACCGGCAAGGTTCTGGGGATTTCGGTGCAATCGTTCTCCTACAAACGGGGGCTGCCGCGCGGGCTGGATATCGTGCTGGACTGCCGGTTCCTGCGCAACCCGCATTGGGATGCGGGGCTGCGGGCGCTGGACGGGCGAGACGCGGCGGTCGATGCCTATGTGGCGGCAGACCCGCGGTTCGGGGCCTTCTTTGACGGTGTCGTGGGTTTGGCCACGCTGCTACTGCCGGCCTACCGGGACGAAGGCAAATCGCACCTCTCGATCGGGTTTGGCTGCACAGGCGGGCAACACAGGTCAGTGGCCGTAGCGGAACGACTGGCCAAAACCCTTGCACAGGATGGGTGGCAGGTGTCTAAACGCCATCGGGAATTAGAGCGGCGTCAGGACACAGGCGCGCCAAATCGGGGTCTGCACGGGTGATCGGCATTGTGATCGTGGCACATGGGGGGCTGGCGCGGGAATACCTCGCCGCCGTGGAACATGTGGTGGGCAAACAGGCGGACGTGCGCACCGTGGCCATTGGGCCCGAGGATGACCGGGCCATCAAGCAAACCGAGATTTGCGATGCGGCGGACGCGGTCGATACGGGGGCCGGGGTCGTGATCGTCACCGATATTTTCGGCGGCTCGCCCTCAAACCTCAGCCTGCGGGCCTGCAGCCCCACCAACCGGCGCATCCTCTACGGCATGAACCTGCCCATGCTGATCAAACTGGCGAAATCTCGCGGACGCTCCGTGCCCGAGGCGGTGGATGCGGCACTGGCCGCCGGGCGCAAATATATCAACTTTCACGCGGTCTCGGACGACCAGACCGCTCAGAAATGACCCAGATGCGCCTTCAGATCGTGAATATCAAAGGACTGCATGCGCGGGCCTCGGCCAAATTCGTGGAAACGGTGGAACGGTTCGATGCCGCAGCCATTGTGTCCAAGGACGGCCTGTCGACGGGCGGCGACAGCATCATGGGGCTTTTGATGTTGGCAGCCTCCAAGGGAAGCTTTATTGAGGTGCAGACCACAGGCCCCGATGCCGACGTGTTGGCCGAGGCCATTGCGGCCCTCGTGGCGAACAAATTCGGCGAAGGCGACTAGGGTGCCCCCTGGCCCGTCCCGCCCGACCAAGGAACAGCACCGCGTGACCGACCGAACACAGGACCTCGCTGTCAAATTGCCCGTCACCGGGGCCACGGGCAAACCGCTCGGTCAGGCCTATGACCGGCGGTCGCTCACCTATTCCAATACCTTTGACAACGGGTTCAAACGCAACGTGATCCGGACCATCGAATGGATGACGGGCAAAATCCGCATCATGCGGATGCTGCGGACCTTCCGGCGCAACGGACCGCACCCGCGGGAAACATTCTGGCGGGCCACGCTTGATGTCATGGGGATCGACCTGTTGACACCCGCCGACCAGATTGCGCGAATCCCCGTGACCGGGCCGGTGATCGTGGTGGCCAACCATCCGCACGGGCTGGTGGACGGCATGGTGATGGCGGACTTGCTGGCGCGGGTCCGGACGGATTTCAAGGTGCTGACGCGGTCCATCCTGACCGGCATCGACGACACCGCCGCCAGCTACCTGATCCCGGTGCCCTTCCCGCACGAAGACGACGCGCAGCAAAAAGGGCTGGATATGCGCACCGCCGCGATGGACACGCTCAACGCGGGCGGGGTCATCGCGCTGTTTCCGTCAGGTGTCGTCGCCACCTCGCCCACCCTGTTCGGCACCGCGGTCGAGGCCGAATGGAACGTCTTCACCGCCAAGATGATCCGGCGCTCCGGGGCCACCATTCTGCCGGTCTATTTCCCGGGCTCCAACTCGCGGCTCTACCAGATCGCGAACCGGCTCTCGCCCACCTTGCGGCAAAGCCTGCTGTTGCATGAAATTGTGGCCGCTTGCAAAAAACCGCAAGCGCCCGTGGTGGGCACCCCGATCCCCGCCGCCCAGATCGAGGCGCAGGCCAAAGACCCGCGCGCCTTCATGGCATGGCTGCGCGACCACACACTGTCACTGCGGTCCTGACCCTGCCCCGCCTGTCCTGACCGGCGCCCCCTCCATCCTGACCCTTGCAGCCTTTGTGCTGAAAATATCCCGGGGGGAGGCAACGCCGGGGGGCAGAGCCCCCCTCTTACCTTTGAACGGCGGGGCAGAGCCCCCCTCTTACCTTTGAACGGCGGGGCAGAGCCCCCCTCTTCCCTTTGAACGGCGGGGCGCAACGCCCCAAAAACCCGTCAGCGCGTCGGAACAGGCACCTCGCCGCGATAATCATAAAACCCGCGCTTGGTTTTTCGGCCCAGCCACCCGGCCTCGACATATTTGGTCAGCAATGGACAGGGGCGGTATTTCGTATCGGCCAACCCGTCGTGCAAGACGTTCATGATGGCCAGACAAGTGTCCAACCCGATGAAATCGGCCAGTTCCAGCGGCCCCATCGGATGGTTCGCGCCCAGCTTCAGCGAGGTGTCGATGGATTTGACCGACCCAACCCCTTCATACAGCGTGTAAATCGCCTCGTTGATCATCGGCATCAGGATGCGGTTGACGATAAAGGCGGGGAAATCCTCGGCGGCGGTGGCGGTCTTGCCCAAGCGGGCCACGACCTCTTCGCAGGCGGCAAATGTGGGGGCATCGGTGGCGATGCCGCGGATCAACTCGACCAGTTGCATGACAGGCACCGGGTTCATGAAATGGAACCCCATGAACTTTTCGGGGCGGTCGGTGCGGGCGGCCAGCCGGGTGATCGAAATGGACGATGTGTTGGAGGTCAGAATCGTTGTTGGCTTGAGATGCGGCAGCAGGTCCTCGAAAATGGCGATCTTGACGGTTTCGCGCTCGGTCGCGGCCTCAATGATCAGGTCACAAGGGCCCAGATCGGTCAGCCGGGGGGTGGTGGCGATGCGGGCCATGGCCTCGGCCTTGGTCTGGGCGGTGATGGCACCCTTGGTCACCTGCCGCTCCAGATTGCGGTCGATCAGGGACACACCCGCCGCCATCGCCTCCTCGCTGATGTCGGTCATCAACACGGAATATCCCGCCAGCGCGAACACATGGGCAATGCCGTTGCCCATCTGACCTGCGCCCACAACACCCACTTGTTCAATTGTCATGTCGTGCCCTTTCCATCGCTGCCCCACTCTAGGCGGGGGCGGGGTCGCGCCACAAGGCGGCGCAATGCATCAAATACGGCTCAAATCCGGTCTTTAGCGTTTTGGCAATGGCTTTGACCCAAAGTGGCAGGTGGTGAGTGAAAACATATGGTGGGAACCATGAGACATGAAGTGCTGGGCGAGTCCGGCCTGAGCTATGCGCCATGCCGCTATGGCATGTCCCGGATCTTTTTCCGGGGACCGCGCCGGACATTGGACGATGGCTATATCGCCTTTATCGGCGGAACGGACACCTATGGGAAATATATCGAACATCCCTATCCCATGCTCTGCGAAAGCGAACTGGGGCAGGTCTGCGTCAATCTTGGGGTGGTGAACGGCGGGGTGGATGCCTTTGTCAACGATCCAACCATCATGGCGCTGTGCCATGATGCCAAACTGACGGTGGTGCAGATGATCGGGGCGCAAAACCTGTCCAATCGGTTCTACAAGGTGCATCCCCGGCGCAATGACCGCTTCCTGAGCGCATCCAGCGTGATGCGGGTGCTGTTTTCGGACGTGGATTTCACCGAATTCAGCTTTAACCGCCACATGCTGGGCACGCTGTTCAAACGGGCACCGGACCGGTTCGAAATTTTGCGCAACGAATTGCAAGAGGCGTGGGTGGCGCGGATGCGGTCGATGCTGACCCAGATCGGGCCGAATGCGGTGCTGCTTTGGATGTCCGAACAACCGCTCACCGATGATCCTTGGCACGCGCGGTCCCAGCCGTTCAAATCCGAACCCATGTTCGTGACGCGGACCATGGTGGACACGCTGCGCCCCCTCGTGCGTGACGTGATCGAGGTCACCCCCTCTGCCGAGGCGCGGGCGCGCGGCACCGAAGGAATGATCTTTCCCTTCCTGCACAACGACGCGGCCAGCGAACTTCTGGGGGTGGCCGTGCACGAAGAAACGGCGGCCCGGCTCGCGCCGGCGCTGCGCACGGCGCTGGCGAGCCTGTGAAACGAAAAAGGGCCCGCAAATCGCGGGCCCAATCACTGCACCGTCAACAGGTTACAGCTTGCTCGTCAATTCCGGCACGGCGGTAAACAGGTCGGCAACAAGTCCGAAATCGGCCACTTGAAAAATCGGGGCCTCCTCGTCTTTGTTGATCGCCACGATCACCTTGCTGTCCTTCATGCCCGCCAGATGCTGGATGGCACCGGAAATGCCCACGGCGACATACAGATCGGGGGCCACAACCTTGCCTGTCTGGCCCACTTGCCAGTCGTTCGGGGCATAGCCCGAATCAACGGCGGCGCGCGATGCACCCACAGCCGCGCCCAACTTGTCGGCCAGTCCTTCGATGATCGCGAAATCATCCTTGGACCCCACGCCACGGCCACCGGACACGACAATGCCCGCGCTGGTCAGTTCGGGGCGGTCGCTGGCGGCCACCTTGTCCTCAACCCATTCGGACAGGCCGGTGCTGGCGGCGGTGCCGATTGCCTCAACAGGGGCGGTGCCCCCGGTCGCTGCGGCCTCGAACCCGGCGGTGCGGATCGTCATGACCTTGATCGGGTCGCGGGATGTGACCGTCTGGATGGCGTTGCCCGCATAGATCGGGCGCTCGAACGTGTCGGGGCCGGAAATCGCGGTGACTTCGGAAATCATCATGACATCCAGCAACGCGGCCACGCGGGGCATCACGTTCTTGGCGTCCGACGTGCCGGGGGCCACGATGTGGGAATACCCACCCGACAATCCGACGACCAGATCGGCAACAGGTTCGGCCAATGCGTGGCAAAATCCGTGGTCACCGGCAAACAACACCTTGGCCACACCTGTCAGGGTCGCGGCCTCGGCGGCGGCGGCATCGCCCCCTTGTCCCGCCACCAACACATGCACTTCGCCCAACTGGGCAACGGCGGTCAGGGTCTTGGCCACCGCGTCCATGGCCAACTGGCCATTGGTGACATCCGCCAACAAAAGAACAGCCATCAGATAACCCCCACTTCCTTGAGTTTCGCAACAAGCTCGTCCACCGACTTGACCATCACACCGGCCTTGCGGGTGCCCGGCTCCACGGTCTTGACCACGGTCAGGCGGGGGGTGACGTCCACGCCGTAATCGGCGGGGGTCTTTTCATCCAACGGCTTTTTCTTGGCCTTCATGATATTGGGCAGCGACGCATAGCGCGGCTCGTTCAACCGCAGGTCCACGGTGACGATCGTGGGCATCTTGACCTTGATGGTCTGCAATCCGCCGTCCACTTCGCGGGTGACGGTGGCATGGTCACCCTCGACGGTCAGGTCCGACGCAAACGTCGCCTGCGACCAGCCCAACAGGGCGGCCAACATTTGCCCGGTGGCGTTCATGTCGTTGTCGATCGCCTGTTTGCCACACAGGACCAGACCGGGGGCCTCTTCCTTGACGATGGCAGACAGGATCTTGGCCACGGCCAGCGGTTCGATATCGGTCTGCACGTCCTCGCTGGCGATCACCAGAATCGCGCGGTCGGCGCCCATCGCCAAGGCGGTGCGCAGGGTTTCTTGCGCTTGCTTGACACCGATGGACACGGCGATGACCTCGCTCGCGGCCCCGGCTTCCTTCAAACGGATCGCCTGTTCGACGGCGATCTCGTCAAACGGGTTCATCGACATTTTGACATTGGCGAGATCGACACCGGACCCGTCCGCTTTGACACGAACCTTCACGTTGTAGTCAATCACGCGCTTGACGGGCACGAGGACCTTCATCAGCAGAAATCTCCCATTTCTTGCGGCGCTTTGCTCTGCGCCATGGTCTAGCAACTGGGGGCGGTCGAAAACAGTGCAAAATCGACGCGGGGGCGGTCAGGGACGCCACGTCTTGACGCGCACGTCAAGGCTGGGCGCCCCTTGGCCGGGCCTTACCGGTTCGCGCCGGGCACCCACAGCACGTCCGCCGCGCCATTGTCGTTGGCCACGCGGGAGGCCTGAAAAAACCAGTCCGACAATCGGTTCAGATATTTGACAGCGGCGGTGTTGACCGATTCCATCGTCGCCAGTTCCACCGTCAGACGCTCGGCGCGGCGACTGATGGTCCGGCACAGATGCAATTGGGCAGCCCGCGGCGACCCACCCGGCAGGATGAAACTGCGCAGCGGCTGCAAATCCTGGGTCATGGCGTCAATCTCGGCTTCCAGCCGGGCCACCTGACTGTCGGCCATCCGCAGGACGGAATACCCGGCCTCGCCATCGCGCTCCATTTCCGGGCGGCACAGGTCGGCCCCCAGATCGAACAAGTCGTTCTGGATCCGGGCCAATGCGGCATCCATGTCCGGGCCGGCATGCAACCGGGCCAGACCCACGGTCGCATTCGTCTCGTCCACCGTGCCATAAGCGGACACCCGCAGCGAGAATTTGGCCACGCGCGACCCGTTGCCAAGGGCGGTTTCGCCCTCGTCCCCGGTTTTCGTGTAAATCTTGTTCAGAACAACCATCAGCCCTCTCCTCCCATGCGGCGGATCCAGACGAACAGTAGGATCAACATAACCGCCACAAATTGCGCGATGATGCGGTAGCGCATGATCTTGTTGGCGTGCAGGCGGTTGTATTCACCGCCTTTGCCAAAACTGCCGATCCCCCACATCAGGATGCCCACAACCAACAGGCACGCCAGCGCCAAAACGATAAATAACGGGTCTTTGGCCATTGGGGCCTCCTGTGGTGTCCATCTGGGCCGATGTAGCAGCTAAGGGGCGAAAGGGAAGGGGAGCCACCCCCGCGATTACCCCCGCGAAATCACTGCATCCAGCAATCGGGTGGGCAGCACCCGGCGCAAAAATCCCATCAGATAGGTGGGCGTCGTGACAAAATAGCGCGGGCGCGGGGTGGGCACGGTCAAGGCGCGGATCAGCTTGGCGGTGACCGCACTGGCGGGCAATTCAAACCGGTCCGGGCCGTGATCTTCGTATAACCGGCCACGCAGGCTGGCATATTCGGCGGCGCGGGCGGATCCCTGCCAATCAATCCAGCGTTCAAAATGCGGAATGGCGTTCTTGCGGATATCGGACGTGATGGGGCCGGGCTCAATCAGGATGACATGCACGCCCGTCCCAGCCATTTCCAACCGCAACACGTCGGTCAGCCCCTCGAGCGCGAATTTCGTGGCTACATAGGCACCCCGCCATTTTATCCCGACAAGGCCAAGAACAGAGGAACAATTGACAATGCGGCCATGCCCTTGGGCGCGCATCACCGGGATGACAGCGCGGGTCAGGGTGTGCCAGCCAAAAAGGTTGGTCTGGAATATCGACCGCAAGGCATCGGTAGGCAGATCCTCGACCGCGCCCGGACAGGCAAAGGCACCATTGTTATACAAGGCATCCAGCGTGCCACCCGTGGCCGCCAGAACCTGCGCCAGCCCCTCGGCAATCGTCGCCTCATCGGCATAATCAATCCGGGGGGCATCAAACCCTTCGGCGCGGCGGGCGTCACAATCGGCCTGCGCGCGGCAACTGGCAA
>JBGSIZ010000289.1:0-6187 GCA_041742255.1 Marivivens sp.
TCGGCGAGGGTGGCGAGGGCGGCGCCGGTGTCGTGCATCCACGCCTGTCCGTAGCGCACCGCATAGCGGTCGTCCCGGGTCAGGCGACCGGTGTCGCCGCGCGCGTATTTGCCCGTGAGCAGCCCCCCACCAAGTGGAGAATAGGGTATGATTTCAATGCCTTGGTCTGTGGCCATCGGGATTAATTCCACCTCGGCCTGACGTTTGACGAGGTTATACATCGGTTGAATGGCGTCGATGCGGGTGCCAAGGCGGGCGCAGGCCGATTGCGCCTTCATCACCTGCCATGCCGCATAGTTTGATACCCCTATGTATCTGATTTTACGGTCACTTTGCAGTTTTGCCAGCACCTCGAACGTGGTCATCAGGGGGGTGTCGGGGTCGTAGCGGTGCAGATACAGGAGGTCTACCGTATCCAGCCCCAGTTGGCGGCGCGACTGGTCGAATTGGGTTAGCAGATTGGCCGCCCCGCAGCCCCCCATGTAGCCCACCTTGGTTGCCAGAAAAAGGCTGTCTTTACTGGGGCTTATCATGGGGCCGAGCAGGGTTTCTGAGGCCCCGTCGCAGTAGCCGACCGCAGTGTCGAAATGGGTTATTCCCGCAGCCTGCGCGGCGTCGAACATGGCGCGGGAGGCGGTGGCATCCGCCCGGCCGCCGAATTGCATCGTGCCGAAGGCCATGCGCGGGACGGCGGTGCCGTTGGAGGTGGTGAATTGGGTCATGGCCGGACCGTGCCACAGCCGATGCGCGGCGAAAAGGCCCCGTGATATTGCGGCGGTATTCCGTCGGTATCGCGTCGGTGTCGTTTTTGGCCCGAAACCCCGCCCCAAAACGGAAAAAGGCCCACCGGAGGGGCGGGCCTTTGACATCTGCAAACGGGAGGGATCAGGACGGAATGTCGCCTGCCAGACCTTCGATATAGAAGTTCAGCCCGACCAGTTGTTCGTCGGTCGCCACCTCGCCATCGGCCAGCCACGGGGTGCCGTCCTGTTTGTTGATCGGCCCGGTGAAGGGGTGGTAGGTGCCCCCGGTGAGGGCGGCGATCATCGCTTCGGCCTCGGCCTTGACGTCGGCGGGAACCTCGGACGAGATTTCACCAATCACGACCTCGCCATCGGCCATGCCGCCCCATGTCCGGGTGGTTTCCCATGTCCCGTCCATCACCGCCTGCACCCGTTTGATGTAGTAGGGTGCCCAGTTGTCGATGATCGAGGCAAGGCGCGGTTTGGGCGCGTAGGCCGCCATGTCGGATGCCTGACCGAAGGTGTAGACGTTGCCCGCCTCTTGCGCCGCGGCCTGCGGTGCGGTCGAGTCCGTGTGTTGCAGGATCACATCGACGCCTTGGTCGATCAGAGCTTTGGCTGCTTCGGCCTCTTTGGCCGGATCGAACCATGTGTAGGCCCAGATCACGGTCATTTCGACGTCCGGGTTCACTTTTTTGGCGTGGAGGAAGGAGCAGTTGATGCCTTGGATCACTTCGGGGATCGGGAACGACGCGATATAGCCGATCTTGTTGGATTTGGTCATCCGCCCGGCGATGGTGCCGATGACGGCCCGGCCTTCGTAGAAGCGCGCGTCATAGACCGACAGGTTGTCCGCCGTTTTGAACCCGGTCGCATGTTCGAATTTCACGTCGGGGAATTGTGCTGCCACCTCCAGCGTTTGGTCCATGTAGCCAAACGAGGTCGTGAAGATCAGACCGCAGCCCTGCAGCGCCATCTGTTGGATGACCCGCACGGCGTCCGCCCCTTCGGGCACCGATTCCTGATAGATCGTTTCGACCTTGTCCCCGAACGCCTCGACCACGGCGAGCCGCCCTTGGTCGTGCTGGTAGGTCCAGCCGCCATCGCCGACCGGCCCGACATAGATAAAGCCGACCTTGAGCGGGCCGTGCGCCGCTGCCTGTGCCGTTGCCCCAAGGCTGGCCAGCAAGGCCGTAGCACCGCCCGAGGCGAGGAGTGTTCTGCGTTTCATGATGTCCGTCTCCCGTTGAGTTGGCCGGGGTGAGTGCCCCGGCGTCTGGTTGTTCTGCGGTCCCGGTCAGCGGGACGCGTGAAAGATTTTGCCGAGTGACCCCGGCGCCCGTCCTGATGAGATCAGCACAAGGACAAGGATAGTTGCGATATACGGGGCCATGGCAAGGTATTCGACAGGAATTGGCACCCGTGCCCCCTGCAGATTGAACTGCAGCGCGCTGACCCCGCCAAAAAGATAGGCACCCAGCAAAAGCCGCAGCGGTTTCCAGCCCGCAAAGACCACGATCGCCAGCGCGATCCAGCCTGCCCCGTTGGTCATTCCGTCCGTCCATTGCGGCACCAGTTCGAGGCTGATGTAGGCCCCCCCGAGCCCCGCCATGCCCCCGCCGAACAGGATCGCAAACGTCCGCACCCGCCGCACCCCGTACCCAAGTGCGTGCGCTGCATCCGCGTTTTCCCCGACCCCCCGCAGCACCATCCCCCCCCGTGTCCGGTGCAGGAACCACCAGACCCCAACTGTCAGCCCAAGCGACAGATAGACCATGGGGTCATGTTGAAAGAGGATCGCCCCGATCACCGGAATGTCCGACAGGATGGGGATATCCAGCGCGTTGAAGCTGGGCGATTTGATCCCGTTGTAGCCTTGCCCCAGAAGTGCCGACAGCCCCAGCCCGAACAGCGTGAGCGCCAGCCCCGTTGCTACCTGATTGGTGAGCAGCAGTTGTGTGAGGAACGCGAAAAGGACCGACAGCCCCGCCCCCCCCGCAGCCCCTGCCGCGAACCCCGCATAGGGGTTGCCTGTGTGATGCGCCACAATGAACCCCGTGATCGCCCCGGTGATAATCATCCCCTCGACCCCGAGGTTCAGCACCCCCGCCCGTTCCACCACCAGTTCACCCAGACCCGCCAGAAGGATCGGCGTGGATGCCACCATGAGTGACGCCAGCAACAGGATGGGGTTGATCGCCGAGAGGTCCATCACATTCCGCCGTGGATCAGATGCACCAGACTCGCGCTGGCCACCGCACTGGCCCCCATCAGCCCGACGTGCCCCAGCGATGGCCGATGCCGGCGGTGCCGCAGTCCCGGCGCCAATCGTGCCGCCACGATCCCCGCCCCCAGTATGACCCCGACCACCACCAGATGCGCCCCCACAAAGGCCAGCAACGCCCAGCCCGACAATCCGTTCCCCGTCGCCGCCCCGTGGATCATCCACAGCACCATTGGGCCCATGATCAGGCCCATTGCCACCGGAAGCCCCAGTTTTCCCCAAAATCGCTGTGTCATGCCGTTCTCCGGTTCCCGAATTTGAGTTTGAAATTGGTCAGCACGTCCACCATCAGGAGAAAGAACAAGAGCATCCCCTGGAACAGCTGGATCGCCGCCGCTGGCAGTTGCAGCGTGAGTTGTGCCACTTCCCCCCCGATATAGGTCAGCGCCATGAGGAGCCCCGCCAAGAGGATCCCGATCGGGTTGAGCCGACCCAGAAACGCCACGATGATCGCTGTGAACCCGTAGCCGACGTTAAAGTCGATGGTGATTTGCCCCGATGGCCCTGCCACCTCGAACAGGCCCGCCGCCCCGGCCAGCCCCCCCGACACCCCCATGCAGATGAGGATCAAGGCCGTAGGGTTGACCCCTGCAAATTTCGCCGCCCGGGGGCTGGCCCCCGCCAGCCGCACGTTGAACCCGAATTGGTGCCGCGCAAAGATCACCGTGGCAAAGATCACCGCGACCAGCGCCGCCACCACCCCCCAGTGCATCCCCGTTCCCGCCACCAGTTCCGGGTTCGCCGCATAGCCGATCTGTTTGAGGTTGCGTGACCCCGGAAATCCCATCCCGTCCGGGCTTCGCAACAGTCCGAGCGCCATGGCCGCCAGAATTTTCTCGGCCACATAAACCAGCATGAGCGACACAAGGATTTCGTTGGTGTTGAACCGCACCCGCAGCAGCGCCGGGATCATTGCCCAGACCATGCCCCCCGCCATGCCCGCCAGCACCATGAGCGGGAACACCACCCAGCGCACCCCGTCCGGATAGACCGCAAGTGCCACCGCCGCCCCGCAGATCGCCCCGATGATATATTGCCCTTCGGCCCCGATGTTCCAGATCCCCGCCCGGAACCCGAACGACAGCCCGATCGCAATCAGGATCAGCGGCGCCGCCTTGACCAGAAGTTGTGGCCGCGAGAACGACGCGAATTGCCCGAACAATGGGTCCCAGAAGATGGTCCGGATCGCCTCGACCGGGTTTTTGCCCAAGGCCGCGAACAACAGCCCGCCCGCAATCATGGTGATGATGACCGCCACGGGGGGGGCCGCATAGGTCCAGAACCTCGAGGGCTGTGGCCGCCGTTCAAGCGTGATCATGCACCACCTCCATATCATGCGCCCCGCCGAGCATCAGCCCGATCTGGTCGATGGTCAGCCCGGCGGTGGGCCGCGGTTCCGACAGGCGGCCCGCGTTGAGGGCGGCAAAACGGTCCGACACTTCCATCAGCTCATCCAGATCCTGACTGATGACGATGACCGCAGCACCACCTGTGGCGAGGTCAAGGATCGCCTGCCGGATCGCCGCCGCCGCCGAGGCATCGACCCCCCATGTGGGTTGATTGATGATCAGCACCTTGGGCTTTTTTACGATCTCGCGCCCGATCACGAATTTCTGGAGGTTGCCGCCCGACAGCGACCGCGCCGCGCTGTGGGGGCCGGGGGTCCGCACGTCAAAGGCCGTGATGATGGAGCCGGCCAGATCCTGCACCCGGCCCCAGTTGATGAAGCCGGAAGCGGTTAGTCCCGGTTGCGCCGACCCGGTCAACAACGCGTTTTCCGTCAGCGACATATCGGGGGCTGCCGCGTGCCCGTTGCGGTCTTCGGGGGCCGCCGCAAGCCCAAGCGCGCGCCGTTGGTTGGGCGACAGATGCCCGATGGGTGTGCCATCCAGTTGCACCATCGCAGGCGCTGTCCGCACCTCGCCCGAGAGCGCCGCAAGGAGTTCATCCTGCCCGTTGCCAGCCACGCCGCCGATCCCCAACACTTCGCCCGCGCGGACCCCGACCGAGATCGACCGGAGTGCCGTGCCGAATTGGTGCGGTGCCGCGACCGACACCCCGTTGAGCGCCAGAACCACCGGGCCGGGCGTCCCCGCCGCCCGCGTGGGCACATGCAGCGTGGTCCCCACCATCATTTCCGCCATGTCCCGCGCCGAGGTGTCCCGTGGGTCGCAGGTCCCCACGACCTGCCCCAGTCGCAGGATGGTGGCGTGTTCGCACAGCGCCCGGATTTCTTCCAGCTTGTGCGAGATATAGAGGATCGCCGTGCCTTCGGACGCCAAAAGCCGCAGGGTGGCAAACAGGATATCTACCTCTTGCGGGGTCAGAACGCTGGTGGGCTCATCCATGATGAGAAGTTTCGGGTCCTGGAGCAGGCAGCGGATGATTTCCACCCGTTGCCGTTCGC
The DNA here is from genome assembly GCA_041742255.1 of Marivivens sp. GTDB lineage: Bacteria > Pseudomonadota > Alphaproteobacteria > Rhodobacterales > Rhodobacteraceae > JBGSIZ01. Next base: position 5,435 of record JBGSIZ010000289.1, read on the forward strand.
CCGCCGACAAATCCCCGACGATCCGCGCCGGATCGAGCGGCAAGCCGTAGGCCTGCGACACCTCGCGGATGCGCGCCGACAGGTCCGCCATGCGCGGCGGGTTTTCCATGCCCAGCGTGATGTTTTCCGCCACGCTGAGCGCGTCAAACAGGGAAAAGTGTTGGAACACCATACCCACACCCGCCGCCCGCGCCGCCCGTGGGTCTGCCGGGGCATAGCCCGCCCCATTCAGCGTCATGGTGCCTGTGTCCGGTTTCACCAGCCCATAGATGGTTTTCACGAGCGTGGATTTCCCCGCCCCGTTTTCCCCCAAGAGCGCGTGAATTTCGCCCGCCCGGATGGCAAAGGAGACATCCCGGTTGGCAACGACCCCCGGATAGGCCTTGGTCAGCCCCGATAGCTCAAGCAGAGTGGCGCGTGTCATGGCGTGTGTCCCGGTCCCCGCACCTTTGTGCCTGTTGGATCAACTGCGTGGCAACCCCAAGTGCGATGGCAACGGGATGTTTTCCAAGTGCGGGGTCTCCGATGGGGCAGGTGATGCCCGCGATTTGCGCAGGGCTGTGCCCCAGGGTTGCAAGCCGCCCCCGGAACCGCGCCCATTTGGTGCCCGATCCGATCAAGCCCACGAACCCCGCCCCCCGGCGCAACAGCGCATCGCACAGCGCAAGGTCGATGGCGTGCGAATAGGTGACGATGATGTGCAGCGCGTCGCGCGGCGCGTGCCCCGCCAGCCGGGGCAGGTCGGCGGCGGCG
>JBGSIZ010000290.1:0-6144 GCA_041742255.1 Marivivens sp.
CGCGCGATGGCCTCGGCCTGGGTCAGGGCCCGGTGCAGAACGGGGGCGGCGGCCCGACCTTCGGGTGTCAACCGCACATTGCGCGATGACATCGCAACCCCGTCCGGGTCGCGCACCGTGGCCACCCCCCGGATTGCCACAGGCAGGTGCAGGTCCCGCGTCATCCGTCGGATCACCGCCAGTTGTTGATAATCCTTTTCCCCGAAATAGGCCGCATCGGGCTGCACGATGTTGAACAGTTTGGTGACCACGGTCGCCACCCCCCGGAAATGTCCCGGCCGCACCGCCCCGTGAAACGCCCCCGCCAGCCGCGTGGTTTCCACTATGGTTTCATCGCCTTGAGGGTAAATTTCGGACGCGGTGGGGAGGAACACGGCGTCCACCCCCGCCGCCGTGAGCAGGGCAAGATCGGCGGCTTCGGTCCGCGGATATTTGGCAAGGTCGGCGGGGTCGCCAAACTGGGTCGGGTTGACAAAGATGGTCGCGACCACCCGGTCATGTGCCCCTTTGGCCTCCTGCATCAGGGTTTGGTGCCCCAGATGCAGCGCCCCCATGGTGGTCACAAGGCCGACCCCTTGCCCCTGCGCCCGAAAGCCCGCCACGACGGCCCGGATATCGGCGATGGTGCGGCAGATGTGCATGAGCGGCCCCTTTGGTCATTGCCAGGATTGCGGCGTGTACAAGGTGTAGCGACCAGCGGGAAGGGGGGCAAGTCGGGGTCAGCGGGACCACGGTTTTTGCATCGCGCCGGGGCGGTGCGGTCGTGGGCGCAATAGGTGCCCCGACATCATCCGATTGGCTGCGGCATCTTGTCCGAAATAATCGCGACGGGATGCAGGCAGGACCGCGTAAGACAGTCACATGCAAACAAAAGGATGTAAAAATGTTTGGAAAAGTGTTGATGATCGCGATCCTCGGCTCCGTGGCCACGGGTGCGGTGGCGCAGGGCCAGAAGGGCGGCGCGCCGATGATGCAGTTTGTCGAGGAATGGGACCAGAACGCCGATGGCACCGTGACGGTTGATGATATCGCCACCCGCCGCGCGGATTTGTTCATCATGTTCGACCAAAGCAACGATGGCCAGATTGATGCCGAGGAGCAGGTTTTGATGGCCGAAACCATCGCGGGCGTACAAGGGAACCACGAAGGCGAGGGTCACGGCACGGGCGGCCCCGGTCAGATGATCCACGGGGCGATGACGCTGGAGTATAACGACACCGATGCCGATGGCATTATTTCCGCCGCCGAATTCGATGCCGGTTCGCCCAAACTGTTCGCCGAACTGGACGCCGATGCCGATGGCGTGGTCACCCCCGCCGATTTCGGCCGCTGATACCGGAGCGGCCCGGGGGATTTTTCCTCGGGCCGCTTGCGCGCTGTGGGTGGGCTGCATTTGACGTTGTTCCATGGCCCCTGTCGGTTTCGCGACATCACAGGTCGGCTGGTTCTTTCGCACGGCCCCGGTTTGCGACAGATTGCCCCCACATCCGTTGGAGAGTCGCGTTCATGAAAACCACTGTCAAAGCTCTTGTTGTTGGTGGTGGTGCCGTTGGCACCTCGATCGCCTATCATCTGGCCCGCGCCGGGTGGGACGATGTGATGCTGCTGGAGCGTGACGAGCTGACGTCAGGGTCCACATGGCATGCCGCCGGGTTGTTGCCCCTGTTCAACATGTCGTTCGCGACCACCCATATCCACAAATATTCGGTCGATTTCTACAAGAGCCTTGAGGCCGAAACCGGGTTGAACGCCGGTTTTGCCGTGGTTGGCAATTTGCGGATGGCCCAGACCCAAGACCGCATGGACGAATACATGCTGTATTCATCCGTGGCCGAAACCGCGGGCGTTTACCATGAATTCATGACCCCCCAGCAGATCAAGGATCGCTGGCCGCTGGTCCGCACCGATGACCTGAAGGGTGCCCTGTTCCATCCCCAAGACGGCTATATCAACCCCGCCGATGTGACCATGGCCATGGCCAAGGGTGCCCGTCAGCGCGGTGTGATGATCGAGCGCAAGTGGCAAGTGGATGGTTACGCGTGGCGCGGCGATCACTGGGATGTCACCGTCACCCAGATGGTGGAAAAGGGTAACAACCTTGTCCCGTCCGACGAACAGGTGGTCATTTCCGCCGAACATGTCGTCACCGCCACCGGCAACCACGCCCAACGCACCGCCCGGATGTTAGGGATCAAAATCCCCGCCATTCCCGTTGAACATCAGTTCATTGTGACCGAACCGGACCCGATGCTGGTCGCATATCGCAAGACCAACCCCGAACACCCGGTTCTGCGTGATGCCGATGCCAAATGGTATGTCCGCGAGGAACGCGGCGGATGGATTCTGGGGCCTTATGAAAAGGGTGCCCCGGCCCGGTTTGAATACGGCGTGCCCGACAGTTTCCGCGCCGATCTGTTCCCGCTGGCGTTGGACCGAATCGAACAGGAATACATGGATTTCATCCACCGGATACCGACGTCGGAAACCGTGGGGTTGAAGGACGATTTCAACGGCCCGATCTGTTACACCCCGGACGGCAATCCGCTGGTTGGCCCCGCACCGGGGTTGCGCAACATGTGGCTGGCCGAAGGATTTTCGTTCGGGATTACCGCCGCCGGCGGCACCGGGTATTATCTGGCCCAGTTGATGGTGCAGGGCGAGGCCGAGATCGACATGGCTTCACTTGACCCCAAGCGTTACGGGTCGTGGATCACCACCGAATATTCCGCCCGCAAGAACGAGGAATGTTACGACCACGTTTTCATCCTGCATCACCCGGACGAAGAGCGCGAAGCCGCCCGCCCGCTGCGCACGGCCCCCGTCTATGACCGTCAACGGCGGCTTGGCGCCCAGTTTGGTCAGGTCAACGGTTGGGAACGCCCGATCTATTATGGCCCCAAGGATGCCCCCGCCGATTTCGACCATAATTCGCGGTCGTTCCGCCGCGGCGGTTGGTGGCAATATGCAGTCGAGGAGGCAAAGGCCGTTCGCCACGGTGTCGGTCTGGTCGATGCCACCGCGTTCACCAAGCATATCGTCAAGGGGGCAGGTGCGACCGCATTCCTGGACTGGTTCACCTGCAACAAATTGCCCAAGGTGGGCCGCATCAACCTGACCTATGCCCTGACCGCCCATGGCACCACCCGCACCGAATACACCATCGTGCGGTTGAGCGAGGATGAATATTACCTCGTGTCTGCCGGAGCTTGGACCGATTATGACGGGGATTTCCTGCGCAAGGCGGTGCAGGAGAAAGAGGCCGAATTTGGCCGCATCGACGTGCAGAATGTCACGACGCAATGGGGGGTATTCGCGTTGGCTGGCCCGAAATCCCGCGCGCTGCTGCGCGATGTGATCAAGGATGCCGATCCCGATACCGCGCTGTCCAACAAGCGGTTCCCGTGGTTGTCCGCCCGCCAGATCGAACTGGGCATGTGCCCGGTCAATGCAATCCGCGTGGCCTATACCGGCGAATTGGGTTGGGAATTGCACCACCCGATTGAAATGCAGAATTACCTGTGGGACCTGCTGATGAAGGCGGGCGAAAAGCATGGGTTGAAGCTGGTCGGGGCGCGGGCGCAGAACTGGTTGCGGCAGGAAAAATCCTATCGTGCGTTTGGCAACGAATTGGGGCGCGATGCGACGCCGATTGAGGCCGATTTGCCCCGGTTTGTTGATCTGGGCAAGGATTTCCACGGCAAGGATGCGATGGTCGCGCTGGGCGTGCGCAGCAAATGCGTCACTGTCTTGATCGACGGCCCTGACGATACCGATCCGTGGGGCAAAGAGGCGTTGATTGACCCCGCGACGGGCCAAAAGGTGGGCCGCCTGACGTCGGGCGGCTATTCGGTCGTGTTTGGCAAGCAGATTGGCATGGGTTATGTGCCTGTCGATTTGGCGGCCGTTGGCACGAATTTGCAGGTCCGGATGCTGCGCGAATTGTGGGATGCGGTGGTGGTCGAGGACAGTCCCTATGACCCGACAAATGCCAATATCCGGGTGGATGGTTAGGGTTTGTTGACCAGACTGCCGCAATTATTCCTTATCCGCACCATTTGTTGACCATTTGCCCTGTCTAGTTCTTTTTGGAAAAAGAGCAGGACAGCCAAAATGGCATTCGTTTCCGATATTCACTATGGCCCGTCAGGCCAGCCCCGGATTGGGGCGGCCCAGCATGTTGACGTGATCGCCCCGACGCCAGAGGCGCTGCGCGACTGTCAGGTGGACCTCTATGACCACACCGGTTTTCTGATGACCCCGCGCGATGCCCGGATGATGCGGGCGGACCTTGCGACCGGATGGACCGTGGCCCGGCATGATGTGACGGGGGCTGCGATGATGGCCCTCGTGCGCGGGGACTGTGTCGAGGCGGTTCAGGATCTGACCGGTGGCGCCGCGTTGATCACGGCGCAAGTGGGGGCCGCGGCCGGACTGACGCCGACAACGTGCCGTGCGGGACCGGGGGAAACGGTCCGGTTTGACGCCTTTGGTGCCCGGATTGATGCCCCGATGGCCCAAGGCGCGCCCGCCGTTTGTCTGACCACCGGCACGCGGATTGACACGCCGGATGGTCCGCGCGCAATTGAAACGCTGGTGCCCGGCGATTTGATCTGCACGCTGGATCATGGGCCACAACCGTTGCGGATGGTGCATCTGCGCCCGGTGCCGGATCGGTTGCTGCGCGCCCGGCGTGACCTGATGCCGGTGCGGATTTCGGCGGGTGCGCTGGGGTTCGGGTTGCCCCATACCGACCTGTTGGTGTCGCCCAACCATCGCATGTTGTTCAGACATATCCGGATGTCCCTGCTGTTTGGCGAAGACGCCGCGTTCGTGCGGGCAAAATCGCTCGCCGTGGCGTTTGACGGGATTTATGTCGATGCCTCGGTCACGGATGTGACCTATGTCCACCTTGTTTTTGACCGCCCCGAGGTGGTAATTGCCGAAGGTGCCCCGACCGAAAGCCTGCATGTGTGCCGCGAGGCGCTGGCCGCGCTGGACCCAGAAACCCGGATGGAGGTCTATACCCTGTTCCCGATGTGGCGGTTGGGTCTGTTGCCCGAGGCCGCGCCGTTTCCAACCTTGCGCAGTTGGGAATTGATGGCTGCCGTGGCCTAGCCGAACCGCGCGGGTGACACCGCGGCCACGATATCGGCGGGCAGGTCCGGGTGCCGCCCCGCCACCAGATCGGCGAGGAGTTGGCTTGCTGCGGGGGCGGTCTGGAACCCATAGCCGCCTTGGCCTGCGCACCAGACGAATGTGGGGTCTTGCGGCGCAGGGCCAAGCACCAATTGCCGGTCCGGCGCAAAGGTCCGCAAACCCGCCCACGACGACAAAAGCCGCGTCACGGTGACCGTTGTGTGGGTCTGGAATCGGTCCAACCCTTCGGCCAGCACCATGTCGTCGGGCCATGCGTCATGGGGGTCTGCCGGGTCTTCCTCGGCGGGCGAAACGATGAGCGCGCCGGCGTCCGGTTTGGCATACCAGTCTTCGCCTGCCCCAAACACCATGGGCCAGCCGGACGGATCGGTGCCGGGGGACAGGGGGATGCGGGCCATCGACCGCCGCAACGGCGTGAAGCCGAGCGGGGCAAGCCCGGCCATGACCGCGATGGTGTCCACCCACGCCCCTGCCGCATTCACGAGGATATCGCCCGCGTGATCGGTGCCTGACGCCGTGACGATCCAGCCCGCGCCGGTCTTTTTGATCGCTGTCACCTCGGCGCGCGTGACGATCTGGCCACCGTTTTGCCGGACGTCCCGCGCGAAATTCTGGATCAAGAGATCGGTGTCGATGTCCCATGCATCCGGGTCATAGGCCACGCGGTCCACCACATCCGGGTTCAGGATGGGAAAAAGTTGGAGCGCTTTGTCCATGGAAATCAGGGGTATAGACATCTCTGCCCGGTCCGCGTCAAAGAGCGCGGCAGTGGCCGGTGTCCCTGCCAGCAGGATGCCGCGCGGCGACAGGACCCCGCCGTTTGCGTGCATGTGGTGGTCGCGGCTGGCGATGTTGAGCGCGATGACGGAGGGTTTGCCATAGTTTTGTTCAAAGAGCGCGGCCGACCGCCCCGAGGCATGGTAGCCAAGCGCGGTTTCGCGTTCCAGAAGGGTCACGGTGCCCAGGCGCGACAGGCGGGCCGCCGCG
>JBGSIZ010000291.1:0-13464 GCA_041742255.1 Marivivens sp.
GTCGTGCAGTCATTCGTGCCCACAGCCCCCGCGCGACAGGACAAACCGGGCACCGCCCTCATGCCGGGGATCAGCCCGGCGGAACGGTTGCTTAAACCCTATGGCATCGAAATGCTGCCGCCCAGGACCACGGAATCGCCAGAAACCCCCGACACCTCACTTTAGGGCAACCTCCGGCTTTCCACCCTCACGGGCTTGGCGTATAACGCGGGAACCAAATCGTGCCGCCTGACGTGGGGCATGGGTGACTTGGGCAAACAACATGACGGGCCGGGAACAGTATGACCAACAAGAACAGCCACGACAGCGACGTGAGTTTCATCAAGGCGCTGGCCGAACTGCTGCAAGAAAATGACCTGACAGAACTGCAGGTCAAACGGGATTATGGCGAAAACGACAGCCTGAACGTCCGGGTCAGCCGACACAAACATGTGGTGCAGCAAATGGCGGCCCCGGCTGCCGTCGCGGCCCCTGCGGCGCCGATGGCCATTGCAGCCCCCGCCGATCCGGGCACGCATCCGGGTGCGGTCACCTCGCCCATGGTGGGCACGGTCTATCTCTCGGCGGAACCGGGTGCGGCGGCGTTCGTCTCCGAAGGCCAGATGGTCAAAGAAGGGGACACCCTCCTCATCATCGAAGCGATGAAAACCATGAACCAGATACCGGCGCCCCGGTCGGGCAAACTGACCCGGCTTCTGGTGGATGACGGGTCGCCGGTCGAATACGGTGCGCCGCTCTGCATCATCGAATAAGGATCTGATGATGTTCGATAAAATCCTGATTGCCAACCGTGGGGAAATTGCCTTGCGGGTTGTGCGGGCCTGCCGCGAAATGGGCATTGCATCGGTCGCGGTGCATTCCACGGCGGACGCCGACGCGATGCATGTGCGCATGGCGGACGAGGCCGTATGTATCGGCCCCAACGCGTCTGCCCAAAGCTACCTCAGCTTTCCGGCGATCATCTCAGCCTGTGAAATCACGGGCGCGCAGGCGATCCATCCGGGCTATGGCTTCCTGTCGGAAAACGCGGCCTTTGTGCAGGTGGTCGAGGATCACGGCCTGACTTTCATCGGTCCCTCTGCCGAACACATCCGGATCATGGGCGACAAGATCACGGCCAAGGAAACCGCGAAATCGCTGGGCATCCCGGTCGTGCCCGGTTCTGACGGTGGCGTGGCGACGGTGGCGGATGCCAAACGGGTCGCCGCCGACATCGGCTATCCGGTCATCATCAAGGCGACAGCAGGCGGCGGCGGGCGCGGCATGAAAGTGGCCAAAGACGAAAAATCGCTCGAAACCGCCTTCCTGACCGCGCGCAGCGAATCCAAGGCGGCGTTCGGCAATGACGAGGTCTATATTGAAAAATACCTGACCACGCCGCGCCACATCGAAATTCAGGTGTTCGGCGATGGCAAGGGCAAGGCGGTGCATCTGGGCGAACGGGATTGTTCGCTGCAACGGCGGCACCAGAAAGTCTTGGAAGAGGCCCCCGGTCCCTCCATTACCCCCGCCGAACGCGCCAAAATCGGCAAGGTCTGCGCCGATGCGGTTGCCAAAATCGGCTACCGGGGGGCGGGCACCATCGAGTTCCTGTATGAAAACGGGGAATTCTATTTCATCGAAATGAATACCCGCCTGCAGGTCGAACATCCCGTCACCGAGGCGATCTTTGGCCAAGACCTGGTGCGCGAACAAATCCGGGTGGCCGCAGGCCTGCCGATGTCGTTCACGCAGGACGATCTGCGGATCAACGGCCACGCGATCGAAGTGCGGATCAACGCGGAAAAACTGCCCAACTTCAACCCCTGCCCCGGCAAGATCACCCAGTATCACGCGCCGGGCGGGCTTGGGGTGCGGATGGATTCGGCGCTGTTTGACGGCTACAAAATCCCGCCCTACTACGACAGCCTGATCGGCAAACTCATCGTCCACGGTCGCGACCGACCCGAGGCTTTGGCGCGGCTTGCCCGCGCGCTGGGCGAACTGGTTGTCGACGGGGTCGATACCACGATCCCGCTATTCCACGCGCTGCTGGCCGAACCTGACATTCAATCGGGCACCTACAACATCCACTGGCTGGAACACTGGCTGGAGACGCACCTCCAATAAGGCACCCCTTGGGCCATGAAAGACGACGCCGCCCCACTGACGCCGGATGTGCTGTTGCATGCCTACCGGATCGGGCTGTTTCCCATGGCGGAAACGCGGGACGATCTGTCGATCTTCTGGGTAGACCCGAAACGGCGGGGCATCCTTCCACTGGATGGCTTTCACATCTCGCGCAGCCTTGCGCGACGGATGCGGCGGGGGGGCTTTCACGTCACCTTTGACACGAACTTTGACGCGGTCATGGCGGCTTGCGCGGACCGTCGGGAAACGTGGATCAATGCCACTATCCTGCACCTTTACGGGCAGCTTCACCACATGGGGCATGGCCACTCGGTCGAGGTCTGGGATGACAACGGCACGCTCATCGGGGGCAGCTACGGGCTGGCGATCGGCGGGGCATTTTTCGGGGAAAGCATGTTCAGCCGGGCACCGAATGGCTCAAAACTTGCGCTCGCGTGGCTGGTGGATCGCTTGCAGCTCTGTGGCTTCACGCTTTTTGACACGCAATTCCTGACGCCGCATCTTGCCAGCCTCGGGGGGGTCGAACTGCCTCGCGCACAGTATCACGCACGCCTGCAACAGGCGTTGTTGCGGCCCGCGACCTTTGTCGCATCGGGGCCAATGGCCCCCGCTCAGGACGTGATACAGCGCAGCACCCAGACGTCATAACGCGGATGCTCCATCGCGTTGATGGCGGGGGCCTGCGCGATCATCCACCCGCGAAATACCGGGTCCGGGGCGTTCTGGTAATACACAGCCAACGCGCCAAAGGCATTTCCAGATGGGTTATCAATAGGATATCGACAATCGTCGAGCGTGACACTCAGATGCCCCACCTTGGCAGTCTCGCCCGTGGCCAGCGTCAGGTCGGTAACACTCCCGGTGATCTTGTCCAGAACGCGCAATTCACCGGCGGGCGCGCTGGCCACATCCTGGGCGGTCACCGGCCCGGCCATGAGGGCACACAACAGCGCCTGCCGTATCATTGACCGCCCTCAGCCGCAGCGTCGCCACCACCGGCGAACTTCAACAACAACGACACGACACTGACCGACCCTTGGGTGTCGAAAAACGCGTCGCCCGCGGCCAGCGTGTCAAACGACCCACCCGGCATGATTTCCACGAAATTCCCCCCCAACAACCCTTCTGACGCGATCACAGCGGTCGAATCGGCGGGAACCTGAATGTCAGGCTGGACGGTTAAAACGGTTTCGGCGCGGAATGTGGCAGGGTCGAGCATCATGCCCGTCACCGTGCCAACCTTGACGCCCGCCAACCGGATATCGGTGCCAACGGCAATCCCTTCCGCAGATCGGAAACTGGCGCGCAGGTCATAGGCGCCGTTTGCGGCCCCCGCCCCGAACCCGGTGCTTTGGCTGGCAAACACCAGAAACCCGACCGCTGCGGCCAGAACGGCGGCACCCATCATCACTTCTGCCGGATTTTCCTTCATCGGGGTCCCTCCTTGGCCTCCCTATTCGGGGGTCCAGGCGTCATAATCCTTGCGAGCGACAGGGTCCGCACGGCGGATCGACCCCGCGGGCGCATAGGCGGCGGCGGTGCCGGTCAGATTTTCCTGATGCGGCTTTTCCCAGGCCTTGTGGGGCAGCGGGGCATCGGTCGGCGGGGTATCCCATGTCTTGTGCAGCCAGCCGTGCCAGTCGGGGGACACCTTGGAGCCCTCGATCTCGCCATTGTAAATCACCCAGCGGCGGGTATCGGTCGCGGTGCGGTAATACACATTGCCGGCGTCATCCTCGCCCACCCGGACGCCACGGCGCAGGGTGAACAACTGTGTGCCGATGGTCTGGCCATCCCACCATGTGAACAGGCGCTTGATCGTGGACAAAACGCCCATGGGACTCTCCTTCGTTTATGGGCCTGTCATGCCTCAAAGGCAGGCAAAGGTCCAGTGCTGGCTACAGCGGCAAGTCATAGGTAACCCACGGGGTGGCATGGGCCAAACGGTCATAAACGGCGCGGGCGCGGGCATTGTCGGCGGCCGTGATCCACCGGACCACGGTCCACCCCTGGGCGCGGCCCACATCGGCCACCCCGGCGATCAAGGCATCGGCGGCACCCGTGCCACGGGCCTGCGGGGCCACAAACAAATCATCCAGATAGCCACCCCGGCTCGCGGCCAACGGGCGGGCAAACTCGCGGAAATGGGCGATCCCAACCACCCGGTCTTCGACCACGGCGACCAGCCCTGCATGGCTCTCAACTGGGTCATGCAACCACCCCCAAACGCGGTCACGCATGTCCTCGGTCTGATCCACGCCGTAAAATGCGGCATAGGCGGCGTATAAATCGCCCCATACGGCGCGATCCTGCAGGGCAACCGGGCGCACAAACACACTCACGGGCGGACACCGGGGCAATAGGCGGTCACTTCAATCTCGATCTTCATTTCGGGTTCCTGCAACCCGGCCACGATCATCGTGGCGGCGGGGCGGACATCGGCAAACACGGCAGACGTGACGGGCCAACAGGCGGGCCACAACGCCTTGTCCGGCAAAATATAGGTGACGCGCACCACATCAGCCATCGACGCACCCGCCTGCTCCAACGCGCGGGCAATCGTGGCGAGCGCGTTGCGGCATTGATCGGCGACATCCGGCGGCATGGTCATCGTGGCATAATCATACCCCGTGGTGCCCGCAACAAACACCCACCCATCCACGGCGACCGCGCGGGAATACCCAATCGCCGCCTCAAACGGCGACCCAGTCGAAATCAACTTGCGTGGCATGACGGCCCCTTTCACGATGGGCACAGTTAATCGCGGCACTCGCCCAAGGGCAAGGTGCGCCAACCACAGGAGCCACCATGATCCACCACCCCAAAGGCAGCCGCCCCGACAGCATCGGACCCGCAGACTGGTTCACGGGCGCGGTCACCATGACCCCGATCATCGAGGCCCCGTCCCCCGCGCGGGTCCGGGGCGCGCTGGTTCATTTTTCGGCGGGCGCACGCACGGCATGGCACACGCACCCTTTGGGGCAAACGATCCACATCGTGTCGGGCACCGGGCGGGCACAACGGGCCGGGGGGCCGGTCATCACACTGAACCCCGGCGACACGGTCTGGTTCGACCCCGGCGAACGGCACTGGCACGGGGCCAGCCCCAACAGCGAAATGGCGCACATCGCGGTGCAAGAGGCGCTAGACGGGCGGGCGGTCGATTGGGCGGAACAGGTCAGCGATGCGGATTACACCACGCCGCCATCCGCCTGAACGAAAACGGGCCCCGCAAGGGGCCCGTCAGTGTCACATCGGCAATCTGATCACCCGGCAGAGGCGGCGCTGACCTTCTTGGCATCGTCCTGATAGATCATCAACGGGGATGCATTCGGCCCCACGGCTTCTTCGTTCACGACAACTTCGGTCACTGTATCCAGCCCCGGCAGTTCAAACATGGTATCCAACAGGATATCTTCCATGATCGACCGCAAGCCACGGGCACCGGTTTTACGTTCGATGGCGCGCTTGGCAATAGCCTTCAACGCATCTTCGGTGAACGTCAGCTTGGTATCCTCGATCTCGAACAAGCGTTGATACTGCTTTACCAAGGCGTTCTTGGGCGCGGTCAGAATGGTGATCAACGCGGCCTCATCCAGATCGGTCAAGGTGGCCAACACGGGCAAACGGCCCACGAATTCGGGGATCAACCCGAACTTGAGCAGGTCCTCGGGCTCCAGTTCCTTGAACACCTCGCCCACACCGCGATCCTCGACGTCGCGCACATCGGCGTTGAACCCCATGGCGCTACCCTTGCCGCGCTGGCTGATGATCTTGTCCAGACCAGCAAAGGCGCCGCCACAGATGAACAGGATATTGGTGGTATCGACCTGCAGGAATTCCTGCTGCGGATGCTTGCGGCCGCCTTGGGGGGGGACGCTGGCGACGGTGCCTTCCATGATCTTCAACAGGGCCTGCTGCACGCCTTCGCCTGATACATCGCGGGTGATCGACGGGTTGTCGGACTTGCGGGTAATCTTGTCGACCTCGTCAATATAGACGATGCCGCGCTGGGCACGTTCGACATTGTATTCGGACGCCTGCAACAGCTTGAGGATGATATTCTCGACATCTTCGCCGACATAGCCCGCTTCGGTCAGGGTGGTGGCATCGGCCATTGTAAACGGCACATCCAAAATCCGAGCGAGCGTCTGGGCCAACAACGTCTTGCCACAGCCGGTCGGACCAATCAGCAGGATATTGGACTTCGCCAACTCGATATCGGATTTCCCGGAATGATGCAGGCGCTTGTAATGGTTGTGCACGGCCACGGACAACACCCGCTTGGCGTGTTCCTGCCCGATGACATAATCATCCAGAACGGCACAAATATCGCGCGGTGTGGGCACGCCTTCGGTGGCCTTCAGACCGGCCGATTTGGTTTCTTCACGGATGATATCCATGCACAACTCAACGCATTCATCACAGATAAACACGGTCGGCCCTGCAATCAGCTTGCGCACCTCATGCTGACTCTTGCCGCAAAAGCTGCAGTAGAGGGTGTTCTTGCTGTCGGTGCCAGACGTAGTCGCCATGTGCGATCCCTTCGGCGTGAGGTCCAGAAAATGCCCTGTCGGGCTGCCCGTTTGTGACACAGTAGGGCAGCCCGAAAAGGTCCACAACGCCAAAATGCCCTTCTGACGGTATGGGGGTTTGGGTCGGTTTTACTCGGCCGGGGCGGGACGGCTGGTCAGAATTTCGTCGATCAGGCCCCACTCCTTGGCTTCTTCGGGGGACATGAAATTGTCGCGCTCCAACCCGGCCTCGACCTTTTTCAGGGTCTGACCGGTGTGCTTGACGTAAATCTCGTTCAACCGGGTCTTCAGCTTTTGGGTTTCCTGAGCATGGATCATGATATCCGTCGCCTGCCCCTGATACCCGCCAGACGGCTGGTGAACCATGACGCGGCTGTTGGGCAGGGAAAACCGCATACCGGCGGCACCGGCGGTCAACAACAGTGACCCCATCGACGCGGCCTGTCCCACGCACAACGTGCTGACCTTCGGGCGGATATACTGCATGGTGTCGTAAATCGACAACCCGCTGGTGACGACGCCCCCCGGGCTGTTGATATACATCGAGATTTCCTTCTTCGGATTCTCGGATTCAAGGTGCAACAGCTGGGCCACGATCAGCTGGCTCATGCCATCATGCACCGGGCCGTTCACGAAAATGATCCGTTCCTTCAACAGGCGGGAAAAGATGTCATAGGCGCGCTCGCCCCGGGCCGTCTGCTCGACGACCATAGGCACGAGGTTCATGTAAGTGTCGATCGGGTCTCTCATTTGGTTCGCCTTATCTCAGGGGACGTTGACGTCGATACATGGAAAGTCCTGCCAGAGTCTTAGTGACCCGTTGCAGGGGCTGCAAGGGCGGGCGGGCACCACGGGGGCGCCCTGCCCCCAAGATGCTCCTTGACTTTGTGTAAGCCATGACTTACCGTAAGCCATGACTTACGAAACCGCAATAGCCGCTCTTGGCGACCCCACCCGGCGGGCCATTCTGGACGCGCTGCGGGGTGGCCCGCTCCCCGTGGGTCAACTGGCGGCAGGCCTGCCCATCAGCCGCCCGGCAGTGTCGCAACACCTCCGGGTCCTGTCGGATGCCGGGCTTCTTGACGTCAGGGCGCACGGCACCCGGCGGCTTTATGGCCTGCGGGCGGATGGGGTTGCAGCCTTGCGGGACTGGCTGGATACACTTTGGGACGATGCCCTTGCAGGTTACGCACGGGCGGCACATCTTGCGGCAAAGGAACCAAAATGACCCAAATCCGCAAAACCCTGACCGTGCCACTTCCGCCCGATGCAGCGTTTCGGCTGTTCACGCGGGACATCAACACCTGGTGGCCGAAAAAACCGGGCGGGCCGGGAACGCTGCACATGGACGGGCATGTGGGCGGTCAACTGTCGGACACAGGGGCCAAAGGGACACGGCGACGCTGGGGCACCATCACCCGCTGGGACCCCGGACAGGCGCTCGGCATCGCATGGACACATGGCCATAATGACACGCCCAACGACGAACCAGTGTCGATAAACAGCGTCCTCCTGGTCACCTTCACGCCCGCCGACACCGGCACCCGGGTCGATCTGACGCACACGCTGCCAAACGGCACCACACAGGCAACGCTTGGCACCACGGCCACGCTCTGGGCCACGTCCCTGCCCCACTACATCCGGCAAGGCAGGGCGCGCGTTCC
This sequence comes from Marivivens sp., assembly GCA_041742255.1. Classification (GTDB taxonomy): domain Bacteria; phylum Pseudomonadota; class Alphaproteobacteria; order Rhodobacterales; family Rhodobacteraceae; genus JBGSIZ01. Next base: position 8,330 of record JBGSIZ010000291.1, read on the forward strand.
GGCTTGATCCGCTGACGCAGCGTCCTAGGTGGGCGGTCATGGATATGACCCCCACCCGTACCCACGGTCTCACCCGTCTCGCAACCTTTCTGCCCCATGCGGGCGGAAACTACGCGCGTCTGCGCAACTTCGATCTGGCGGGGCACCCGCATGTCTCCGGATTGTCGCCGTATCTGCGGCACCGGCTCCTGACCGAAGACGAGGTGCTGTCGGCCACACTAGCCCGGTTCAGCCTGTCCAGCGCAGACAAATTCGTGTCCGAGGTGTTCTGGCGGACCTATTGGAAAGGGTGGCTCGAACACCGTCCGGGGGTCTGGGCCAACTACAAACAAGGGGTGCAGCAGGCGCTCAACCATGTGCAGACCGCGTCAGGGCTGCGGTCGGAATGGGAAGCGGCCTGCGCCGGGAAAACCGGGATCGCCTGCTTTGACCACTGGGCGCACGACCTGGTGACAACCGGATATCTGCACAACCACGCGCGCATGTGGATGGCGTCGATCTGGATCTTCACGCTGCGGCTGCCATGGGAACTGGGGGCGGATTTCTTCCTGCGTCATCTTTTGGACGGGGACGCGGCGTCCAACACCTTGTCGTGGCGCTGGGTGGCGGGGCTGCACACGGTTGGCAAAACCTATCTGGCACGCCCGGACAACATCGAAACCTACACCCAAGGACGGTTCCGGCCCACAGGACTGGCGACAACGGCGATGCCGCTTTCGGGGCAACCGGCACCGGCACGCGGCCCCTTGCCAACGTCAGACCGATACGACCCGTCCCTGCGGACGGGGCACCTCATCACGGACGACGACCTCTCACCGGGCTGGATGTTGCAAGGCGCAATGCCTGCGGCCACGCTCAACGGCACGCCATCGCGCTCGCCCTTGCACACCAGCCAACGGGTGCAGGACTGGACGCAACAGGCGATACAGGACGCAACCGGACGGCTCGGGCTTACCCCGACAGACTGTAAAACGGCGCACGACATCTGCACATGGGCGACCAATGAAAAATTGCAACAAATCGTCACCAGCTACAGCCCCACAGGACCGGCGCAGGACCTCCTGACGGCGGCGCGCCCTGCCTTGAACAACGCGGGCATCCGCCTTGTGCAACACATCCGGCCCTTTGACGCCGCTGCATGGCCGCATGCCACCGCGGGGTTCTTCGGGTTCAAATCGGCAATCCCAACGCTCATAGCACACATGGCCAAGCGCTGACCCACCTAACCGCACTTGCGTTTCTTACTGCCGAAAAAACCGCCGCCGGAGGCTCCGCGGGGGCCACCCCAACCAACGGGGCAGAACCGGGGCACCGGCGTCACTGCCTCTAAAAAACTATGCGGCGGCAGCCGCGCAATTCTACGGCTCGCGCATGGCCTCGCGGGACCGATACAGGGGCTTGGTCAGATACTGCAACACGGTCTTGGACCCGGTGTGCAATTCGGCGGTGGCCTGCATGCCGGGGCGGATTTCCACCCGACGCTGACGCTCGGTCAGATGGGCCACATCAACACTCAACGTCACCTTGTAAAACGACCCCAATTCCGGGCGGCGCTCGTCCTTGAACGTGTCGGCGGATATGACCTGCACGACGCCCTGCAACGACCCGTAGATGGTATAATCATAGGCGGACAGCTTGATGGTGGCGTCTTGGCCGGTGACGACGTTGGCGACATCCTGCGGGCGGACCTTGGCCTCGACGAACAATTCGTCGCCCAAGGGGGTGATCTGGAAAATTTCCTCGCCGGGGCGGATGACGCCGCCAATGGTGGTCACACCCATGTTGTTCACGATGCCGCGCATCGGGGCGACAATGGTGGTGCGGGACAACTGGTCCTGTGCGGCGCGCAGGTCCTGCTTGATCGTGGCAATCTGGGCCAAGGTGTCGGAATAGGTTCCGGCGCGGTCCAGTTCGGCGCCGGTGACAATCTCGTTATACCGGATTTCGGCGTCGGAATTGGCGGTGCGGGCGCGGGTCACCTCGAACAGGGCAACGATCTCGCGGGCAAACATGTCCTCCATCGCGGCCAACTCGCGGCGGGTCTCGGCCAATACTTGGGCGGCACCGCGTTCCTTGGCGGTATAATCGGACAACCGGGCGCGCAACAGGGCCAGTTCGCTCTGGACCATGGCGGGGCTGCGGGCGGCCAATTCGCTGGGCACGGCGAAATCGGTGTCGCCGCGCATTTCGGCCTCCAGCCGCAGACGGCGAACCTCAAGGGCGACCAACTGATCCACCAGATCGTCAACAGAGGATTGAAACCTTGTGCCGCGCAACCGGGCCAACACTTGGCCGGGTTCGACAACATCGCCTTCGGCCACCAGCAGTTCGGCCAGAATCCCGCCTTCAAGGTTCTGAATGATCTGCGGGCGGGCGGACGAGACTATCTCGCCCTCGGCGCGGACGATCTCATCAATGGATGCAAACTTGGCCCAGCCCAGAAACACGAACACCGTCAGACCCACCAACCAGATGATCAGGCTGGACCCGCGCATGCCCCGGTCCAGTTCGGCATCCACAGTGGTCATCGGGCCACCGCCTGTTTGGTCTTGTTCAAATGGGCCAGCACCTCGTCGCGGGGGCCATCCACGGCCAATCGGCCATTCTGCAGGATCATCGTGCGTTCGGTCAGTTGCAGGATGGGAACGCGGTGGGTGGCGATAATGGCGGTTCGGCCTTGCAACCACTGGGACAACCGGCTGACCAGCGTGGCCTCCAGCGTCTGGTCAAGGGCGGCGGTGGGTTCATCCAGCAAACAAACGGACGGGTCCTGCAACCACAACCGTGCCCATCCGATGGACTGGCGCTGACCCACGGACAACCCGACCCCGCCATCGCGCACAATCAGGTCAAGTCCCTTGGGATGAGACCGCACAAACGGACCAAGGCCGGCGAAATCAAGGGCGGCAATCAACCGGTCGTCATCACGCTCCAGCATGGTCAGGTTCAGGTTCTCGCGCAGGGTGCCGGCAAACAGTCGCACCTCCTGCCCCAGATATCCAACCGACCGGCGCAGATCGCGGGGCATGATCTGGGCCATATCAATGCCGTCAATCAGGATGCGACCGCTATCAGGGCGATACAGCCCCGACAGGATCTTGAGAAACGTGGACTTGCCCGATCCGTTCGCGCCCAGAATGGCGACATGGCTGCCTGCGGCAATGCTCAAACCGGGGACATCAATGGCGGCGGCGGCATCCTCGTCATAGGCAAATTTCATCTCGCGGATTTCAAACGCGCCCGCGATCTTGTCGCGGCGCAAATAGGTGCGGTCGGCGGCGGTGTCCTGCTCGGCCCCGGCAACCTGATCCAGTGCCTCCAGCGCGCCCTTGACGTTGGACCACCGGGCCAGCGTGGCGGCCAACTGGGTCAACGGGCCAAGGGTGCGGGAGGTCAGGATACCCACGGCAATGATCGTGCCGACAGTAAAATCGCCGGTGAACACCATGAACGTGCCGGTCACAACGGCGGCGATATAGGTGGCCTGCTGCACACCTTGGGCCCAGAACGTCAGGGTCGAGGCGAGCCTGCGCTGTTCGCTCGTGGCCAGCGAATTCAGGGCGGTCAATTCGGCCCAGACGCGGCGGAACCGTTCCTCGCCCCGGTGGGCCTTGATGGTGTCGGCCTCGTAAATGACTTCATGCAGCAACCGGGTGGATTTCGACGACGCGCCTTGGGTGGCCTGCGTCAAGGCGATCATCCGGCGTTGCAGGAAAAACGACGGCAGGACCATCAGAACGGACCCGACAAACAACACCCACACCACATTGCCGCCGATCGAGGCGACAAGGGCCAGAAACAGCACGATAAACGGCAAATCGGTCAGGGTGCCAATCGTGGTGGCGGTGAAAAACTCGCGGATGGACCCGAATTCGCGGACGGCAGAAAACACCTGACTGGGGCTTTGGCCATTCTGGCCGGACCGCATCCCCAGCAGGCGCTCCATCAACAGGGTCTGGACCTGAATTTCAATCCGGCGGCCAGCGCCGTCCATCAGACGGGACCGGGCAATGCGCAAGAACGACTCGAGCAGCATGGCCAACCCGGCCCCAATCGCCAGAACCCACAACGTGGCGGTGGACTGGTGCGGGATCACGCGGTCATAGACCTGCAAACTGAACATGGCGACGGCGACGGCCAACAGGTTGGCCACGAACGACCCCAGCGCGACCTCGGCAATATGGCGGCGGAACTTCAGAACCTCGCCCCAGAACCAATGGGGGACGCGGCCCTTTTCGGCATGGCGGCGGGTCAATTCCTCGGTATTGGCCTGCGCGCGCAAAACGCGGCCCATGAAATGGGGCTTGAACTCGGACAACGGCACCTCGGCGCGGTTGTCGGGACAGGTGGGATCATACAACGTCAGGTCGTCGCCGGTCTGGGACAGCACCAGAACGACACGGCCCTCGGCCATTTCGGCCAATCCGGGCCACAATACAGGCACCAACGCAGACTGCCTGCGGACAGCAGACGACAACCCGTGCCCCTGCAATGCGGCGGCCATCTGGTCCAGATCAGGACGGGCGGTGCCCCCTGAGGCCAACCGCTCCAACACATCGACGCGGGACAAATCCGTGCCCAGCAGGCTGGCATAGGTGACGATCAAATCGGCGCGGGCAGCGGCACGGGGATCAAATTTCTCGGACACCGAAACAACGACGGGAACCGGCACATTTGCAACCACCTCGGGCGGGGGGGCGGTGACGGACACTTCCGGTGGATGGGTTGGGGCACGGGTCGCCACCCTCGTCAACGTGCGCCCGCGCGTGGCATTGATGTCAAACGCCAGAACGGGGCCGGTCATATCCGGTCCCCCTGCACCAGCACGCCCAACAAGGCGGCGATGCGCAACTCGATGCGGGCAATGTCATAGCGGACCGTGACGGCTTCGCGTTCGGCGCGGATACGGGTTTCAAACACGCCCACAACCTCGGGAACGGCGCGCTGGCCTTCGCGCAACTGGGCGGCAAACAGGTCGTAATTCTGGGCAGCAGCAGCGGCAAGGGCGGCCTTTTCGGCCTCCTGACGGCGCAAGGCGTCCAATTGGGCCTCAAGGGCGCGCAACTGGCGGTTGGTGTCCTCTTGGGTCTGGCCCACACGGGCGCTGGCGGCGGCCTCTTGGGCCTCGATCGCGC
>JBGSIZ010000292.1:0-15799 GCA_041742255.1 Marivivens sp.
CGCGGGGCCGCCGGGCGGCTGCGGGGCAATCTGCACGGTAATCCGGCGGTCGGTGCCCGGTTGCGGGACACCAATGCGGCGGAACGTAAAATCCTGCTGCAATCGATGGCTTTCGGCCATGGCAACGCCTGGCAGCGCACACAGCACCGCCACGAACAGCACGGGGATAACGATAGTCATGAAGCCTGCTCGCCTCTTTATTCTTGGCATCCTTATCGCAAAGGAATGGGCGCAAAGCTACCAAAACGGAAACGATCGCCACGATTTGGCTAAAACTCGCAGCAATTTCGCAACGACAAACCGAGTGATTAAAACAATTTCAACATTTTATATCTAGTAACATCAATGCTTTAACAGATAAATTCGGAAAAAAAGCAGAAGGTCCAAAATTGTACGAAACGTGTCCCAATCCCGCCCCAATCTGGGGGCCATATAGGCACATCCAAGCCGGGGCACTTCTTCGGAGAGGCTGAAGGGCCAAACCAACCGGCGGCGATAGTAACAAATCATATACCCCTGAGGAGGGACCAAAATGCTGAACTTCATCAAAAACTTCCGCGCCGACGAAGACGGTGCTGTGACCGTTGACTGGGTCGTGCTGACCGCCGCCATCGTGGGCCTGGGCATTGCCGTTCTGACCTCGGTCGGCACCGGCACCAAGAACCTGTCGAACAAGATCTCGTCCTCGCTGTCCGCGCAGACGATTGCCACCTACTGATCCTTGGTTGCAAAACCGCACAAAGGACCGCGCCCCGGCGCGGTCCTTTTTGTTTGGGCCAAGTGGTCTGCAACCCCGGTGTCGGGTTCATCAAAACTGCATCCACATCAACACGATACACGCAATTTTACCATGGTTTTGCCCAACTTTTGGACACAATTATCGGTGACAAATCACCCAAATATCGCAATCAACACAGGAGATACGACATGCGCACTTTCCTTACCCGTTTCCGCCGCGACGACGACGGCGCCGTCACCGTGGACTGGGTCGTTCTGACCGCCGCCATCGTGGGCCTTGGCGTGGCCGTCATCGGCGTCGTCAGCCAGGGCGCACTTGACCAATCCACCGGGCTTGGCGCGCACCTGAGCAGCCAGACGGTGCAAACCTACTAAAACTTTGCGGAATTCGACGGCTGAATTCCATTGTGTGAACACTGAGCATTCATTGTTTCGCCGTATTCAACCGTCACACAAGCATCAGAACGATGCGTAGCCGGGACATACCCGGTTGTAACCAAAGAGGAAAAGAGCATGCGTGCGGTATTCGGACTCGTCCTTGTGTTCGGCCTCGGCCTCGCCGGGTTTGCGGTCTATATGGTCAAACAGAACTTTGACCAGAAACAGATCGCGCTGGACCAACAACTGGAACTCGCGGCACAATCGGTGCCGACGGTCGAGGTGGTCGCGCTCAAACGGGCGATTGCCTATGGCGAACCGCTGACCGTCGATGACATCCAGCTGATCCGCTACGCCGAACCCTTCCTGCCCGAAGGTGCGTTCCGCACTCAGGAAGAATTGTTCCCGCAAGGCGTCGAGGTGGTCCGCGTCGTGCTGCGGCCGATGGAAATCAACGAACCCGTTCTTGCAATCAAGGTGTCGGGCCCCGGCGAAGATGCGGGGATCACCTCTCGGCTCGGGCCGGGGATGCGGGCCTTTGCAATCCGCGTGGACGTGGCATCCGGCGTGTCCGGGTTCCTGCGGCCAGGCGACCGGGTCGATGTCTACTGGACCGGCCTTGGCGGCGGCAACGCCAGCATCGGCACGGCCCAAGAGGTCACCAAACTGATCGAAACCGGCGTGCGCATCGTGGCCGTGGACCAAAGCGCGGATGACAGCCAAAGTGCGGCAACCGTGGCACGCACCGTGACCGTCGAAATCACGCCGCAACAGGTGGCCGCCCTCGCTCAGGCACAATCAACCGGGGTTCTGTCCTTGTCGCTGGTTGGCAACAACGATGACATCGTCGCCGAGGCGATCGAGGTCAATCAGGCAAGCCTCCTTGGGTTGGCAGCCCCCACACCGCAGGCAGCACCGGAAAAGGCACCGGAAATCTGTTCGATCCGGACCCGCCGCGGGGCCGAAGTGGTGGAAATGGAAATCCCCTGCACCAACTGACGTGCTGAATTATTCCTCAAAAGGCGCGCCATCATCGGTCGCGCCTTTTGTCATTTTTGCAACAGTCACCCCCGGTGTTGCGGGTTATCCACGTCAGAGTCACCGGGCAATGCATTGATTCTTGATTAAAATGGGCAATCGCGCCATGGTGACTCCAACGACGGGAAAAATATCCTGCATTGAGGCGTGATCGGAGAGGCAGGTCACATGAAATATGACAGATTTATCAAGGCAGCGCTGGCTGGCCTGACGTTGGCATTCACATCGGTGACGTTGACGGCACTTCCTGCCAACGTGGCCGCAGAAACGCTGTCGGTCATGCGCGGGGCACCGTCCGAGGCGCTCAACGTGCCGATGAACCGGGCGGTCGTGGTCGAAAGCGATGTGCCCTTCACTCAAATCAGCATCGCCAACCCCACCATCGCGGATATCGATTCGCTGTCGGACCGCACGATCTATGTGCTGGGCAAGGAACCGGGGCGCACCACGCTCACGCTTCTGGGCGAAGACGGGCGGCTGATCACCAACGTCGAAATTCAGGTCACCCCCGACATCGCGGAATTCAAGGAACGTCTTGGGCAGATCCTGCCCGGCGAACCGATCGAAGTGCGCACCGCCAATGACGGCATCGTCCTGTCGGGCACCGTGTCCTCCATCGCGCGGCTGGACCGGGCCATGGAACTGGCTCAACGCTATGCGCCAGACCGGGTCTCTAACCTGATGAGCGTGGGCGGCACCCAGCAGGTCATGCTCAAGGTGCGCTTTGCAGAAATGCAGCGGTCCGTGTCCAAATCCCTGTCCTCCTCGGTGGCGCTTGGCGGCGATGTCTTGGGCGGCGATCTGGGGATTTCGGGGGGCACCAACTCGGCCGTGACCTCCTCCGGCATCACCAACACGCTCAACGGCAATGCGCCGGCGGGCAACGACAACAACGGCGCGATCCTGTTCGGGTTCAACGCGGGCGGGCTTGAGGTCGGCATCCTTCTGGAAGCCCTCGAAGCGCGCGGCGTCGTGCGCACACTGGCGGAACCCAACCTCGTGGCCTTGTCGGGCCAAGAGGCGCGGTTCCTCGCGGGCGGCGAATATCCCGTGCCCGTCAGCCAGGACAACGGCACAATCACCATTCAATACAAACCCTTCGGTGTAGAGTTGAACTTTACCCCGCGGGTTGTGGACGGCGATATCATCAACCTCGAACTCGAGGCATCGGTGTCCTCCATCGACAGCACGAATGGCTTTAGCCAGGGCGGGTTCACGGTCGATGCCTTCCGCAAACGGGAAACGTCGACCACCGTCGAAATGCGGGACGGGGAAAGCTTCGCCATCGCGGGGCTGTTGTCCGACGACTTCACCGACCTGACCGGTCAGGTGCCGTGGCTGGGGGACATCCCGGTTCTGGGGGCGCTGTTCCGGTCCGCCGAATATTCGCGCAATCAAACCGAACTCGTCATCATCGTGACGCCGCATCTCGTGACCCCCACCCGGGGCGAGGCGCTGGCCCTCCCCACCGACCGGGTCCGGCCACCAACCGAACGGGATCTGTTCCTGTTCGGACGGGTCGCGGGATCGAACGCGCCCACCACCGGCGGCGCAGGAGAGGTTGCACGTCAGGACTTCTCGGGGTCATATGGATACGTTCTGGACTGATACGTCCGGACAATGGGGCAAACAGGGACACCAGACATGAAACGAACCATCGCATCACTGGTGACCCTCGCGGTCGTGGCGGCCTGCGCGCAAACGGCGGGCGACCAAGGCGGCCCATGGGCGTCCTTTGACCGCGAGGCCGGGGCCAGCATCGACAGCGGGACATTCGGCAACGCCACCATGAACAACACCCTGATCCAAACGGGTCAGGCGAATTACGCGATTAACCTCAACAGCCGCTTTTCGGCCGAGGTGCAGACAACCATCAACTTTGCCTTCAATTCGGCCGCTCTGGACGAAACGGCGCGCGCCACGCTCCGGCAACAGGCGACCTTTATCAAACAATTCCCCGAAGTCCGTTTCAAGGTGTTCGGCCACACCGATCTGGTCGGATCGAACGCCTATAACCGGCGGCTTGGGCAACGGCGGGCCGACGCAGCCGTGCTGTATCTCATCAGCCAGGGCATCAGCCGCTCCCGGCTGGAGGCCGTCGTGTCGTTCGGCGAAACCCAGCCCCTGATCGCCAGCCAGTCACAGGAACGGGCGAACCGGCGAACCGTGACCGAGGTGTCGGGCTTTGTGCAGAACCATCCTATGGTTCTCAACGGCAAATATGCCGAGATTATCTTCCGCGAATACGTCAACAGCGCAGTGCCCCCCACCACGCTCGGCGGCATCAGCGGCAGCGAGCTGTCCACCGCCAACTGACGCTTTCGCTAAAACCTTATGCAAACGGGCGTCAACACTGGCGCCCGTTTTCGTTTATCGTCGCTCAATTCCGCACAATTACAGTCTTTTGGCCCCATTCTGGTCACGTTTCCCCCCGATGTTGACGCCTGAGGCAACCCCGTCCCCGGACTGATTCCGGGAAGGGTCGGGCATTCAGGCAGGCAAAAATCAACGCCCCTGCGGTGCCAACATTTGGTGAAGGACGTTTGGCAATGAGTAGCACCGCCGTATTGCAGCCGCAGCCGCAGCCCATCGTGGCCTGCACGGTCAGCCGCGATGTGCAGAATTTTGATCTGCTGATTGAAGACATGGAAACCGCACTCGGCGAACGCTGGGGCGACCTTGGCTTTGACGATGCGGTTGCGTTTCTGGAACAACCAGACGCGGACCCGCTGGAATTCATCGCCATTGCACTGGATGCGCAGGACGAAACCGATCTGGGCGCAGTGTTGCGCGTCATCGGCGCGGCCAAGGCCCGTCAGGTCAAGGTCATCCTGATCACCGAGGATGTCAGCCCGGCATCGCTCCACCTTCTGTTGCGCGAAGGCGGGGATGAATTCATCCCCTACCCCCTGCCAGAGGGCGAATTGGCGCAGGCCATCGAACGTGTACTGGCCCCGCCGGAACAAATCCCGGTGGCCCCCGAACTGCAAAACAAACTCAAGGCCACAGATGACCGCTCCGGCGTCGTGATTCCGGTGCAGGGCATGGCGGGCGGCACCGGCAACACCACCTTTGCGGTCAATCTCGCGTGGGAACTGGCCAATATCGACAAGGCCAATCCGCCCCGCGTTGTCCTTCTGGACCTCGATCTGCAATTCGGCAGCACGTCCACCTTCCTTGACCTGCCCCGGCGCGAGTCGGTGCTTGAAATGCTGTCGGACACCGAAGCGATGGACAGCGATGTGTTCATGCAGGCGCTGTTGTCCTACGAACAGAAGATCCACGTCTTGACCGCCCCCACCGATATGGTCCCGCTGGATATCGTCGGCCCCGCCGACATTCAGCGCATCATCGAGGTGGCGCGGACAAACTTCGACTACGTCATCATCGACATGCCCACCACCATGGTGGAATGGTCGCAAACCGTGCTGGAGGCCGCGCATGTCTACTTTGCGCTCCTCGAACTCGATATGCGGTCGGCGCAAAACACGCTCCGCATCAAACGGGCGCTTCAGTCCGAGGATTTGCCGTTCAACAAACTGCGGTTCATCCTCAACCGCGCGCCGGGCTTTACCGATCTGAACGGCAAAAGCCGGGTCAAACGGCTGGCGGAATCGCTTGGTATCGCGATCGAGGTGCAGTTGCCCGACGGCGGCAAACCAGTGGCACAGGCGGGCGACCACGGCACGCCCCTTGGCGTCGCCGTGCCCAAGAACGCGCTGCGCAAGGAAATCGCCAAGCTGGCGAAATCCATCCACGACGTGAACGTGTCCGAGGCCAAATCCGCCAAGAACGCCCGATAGGAGAAACCCATGTTTTCCAAATACAAAAAGCCGGGTATCACCGCAAAACCGACCAATTCCAGCGCGGCGGCGATCCGCCCCGTCGTGGCGGCCATAGCCCCCGCGCCCAAGGTTGACCCCGACCGCAAATCGCTGATGCGGGCCATGCCGACCAAAATCGCCGCCGAAGCCGGCCCCGCCGAAAAAGAGAAAAAGCGCAAGGAAAAGCTGGGCGAGATCAAACTCGAACTGCACAAGGCCCTGCTCGATAACCTCAACCTCGCGGCCCTTGAAAAAGCGTCGGAAACCGAACTGCGGACCGAGATTAACGCCATCGCCACCGAAACGCTCGAACAGATGGGCGTGGTTCTCAACCGGGATGAACGGCAGACCCTCAACCAGGACCTATATGACGAGGTGACGGGCCTTGGCCCGCTGGAAACCCTGCTCAAGGATGACAGCGTCAACGATATTCTGGTGAACGGCCCGCAACAGATTTTCGTGGAACGGGCGGGCAAACTGCAGCTTACCGACGTGACGTTCAAGGATGAACGCCACCTGTTGCGCATCATCGACAAGATCGTGTCGGCGGTGGGTCGGCGGGTCGATGAATCGAACCCCTACGTTGACGCCCGTCTGGCCGACGGATCGCGTTTCAACGCCATGGTCGGACCCATCGCCTGTGATGGCAGCCTTGTTTCCATCCGTAAGTTCAAAAAAGACAAGTTGGGGGTCGATGACCTCGTCAAATTCGGGGCCTTCACCGAGGAGATGGCAGCATATCTGCAAGCCGCCGTGGCGACCCGCCTCAACATCATCGTGTCAGGCGGGACGGGTTCGGGCAAAACCACCCCGCTCAACGCGCTGTCGTCGTTCATCGACAACAACGAACGCATCCTGACCATCGAAGATACCGCCGAACTTCAGCTGCAACAAACCCATGTGGGCCGGATGGAAAGCCGCCCGCCCAACGTCGAGGGCAAAGGCGCCGTGACCCAGCGCGATTGCCTGCGCAACGCACTGCGGATGCGTCCAGACCGGATCATCGTGGGGGAAACCCGCGGCGAGGAAGTGATCGACATGCTTCAGGCCATGAACACCGGCCACGACGGATCGATGACCACCATCCACGCCAACTCGGCGCGCGACGGTGTCTCCCGTCTGGAAAACATGATCGCCATGGCGGGGATCGAAATGCCGATGAAGGCAATGCGGTCCCAGATCGCGTCAGCTGTGAACCTGATCGTGCAGGCCTCGCGCCTGCAGGACGGGTCGCGGCGGATGGTGTCGATCACCGAAATCACCGGGATGGAGGGCGACGTCATCTCCATGCAAGAGGTGTTCCGCTATCAGCGGGTCGGCCTTACGCCCGACAACAAGATCATCGGTCACTTCACCGCGACCGGCGTGCGCTCGCACTTTTCCGAACGCTTCCGGCTGTGGGGCTACGACCTGCCCGCAGCTATCTTTGAACCCTTCGCAGCAGAGTAGACATCATGATTTCTGCAGAACCCATCATCTACGGCCTGATCTTCATCGCCGTTCTCGTGCTGGTCGAAGGCATTTACCTCACGATCTTCGGCAAATCCATCAGCCTGAATTCCAAACTCAACCGGCGGCTGGAATTGCTGGAAAAGGGGGCGGGGCGCGAACAAGTGCTTGACCAACTCCGCAAGGAGATGACGCAGCACCTCAAATCCCAGTCGATCCCGCTCTATTCTATTCTGGCGACCAAGGCGCAAAAGGCCAACATTGCGTTCACCCCGCCGCAACTCCTTATGATCATGGGGGTTTTGACGGTGGTGGCCTATGTGGGCCTGACGGTCGGAACCGGGGCGGGAACGCCCGTGCGGATCGGCGTGGCCATCGCCATGGGGGTCGGCGGCGTCTACATGTGGGTCAACAATAAGGCAAAGAAACGAATCTCGATGATCGAGGAACAGCTCCCCGAAGCGGTCGAACTCATGGTGCGGTCGTTACGCGTGGGGCACCCGTTTTCGTCTGCTGTGGCCATCGTCGCCAAAGAGGTTCCCGATCCGCTCGGCACCGAAATGGGCGTGATTTCGGACGAAGCCGCCTATGGCCGGGACATGGGCGAAAGCCTCAAACACATGGCCGAACGCATGGACATGCAGGATATGCGCTTCCTTGCGGTGGCCGTGACCATCCAGCAGACATCGGGCGGCAACCTCGCGGAAATTCTGCACGGCCTGTCGCAGGTGATCCGGGCGCGGTTCAAACTCTTTCGCCGGGTCAAGGCCATCACCGCCGAGGCGAAATGGTCCGGCATGTTCCTGTCCGTCTTTCCGCTGGGCGCGCTTGTGATGATCAACATCATCCAGCCCAACTACTATGACGAGGTCAAGGAAACCTCGGTCTTTATCCCCGCCTGTCTGGTGGTGGCCGCGTTTCTGACGGTCAACATCTTTGTCATGCGTCACCTTGTGAACATCAAAGTCTGAAAGAGGGCGCCATGGGACTTCTCAACAGTATCAACCAAAGCCTGATCGACATGATGGGGCCATTTGGCCCTCTCATGGTCGTGGGGCTTCTGGGGGTCGTGATGATCCTCGTCACGCTGCCCGTCCTCTTGAAAAAAGAGGTCGATCCGCTCGACAAACTCAAGGCAGGCGCGCGGGCGGCGGAAACGGCCGGGGGCCGGGGCCAATCCCTGCGTCAGGCATCGGGCAAGGACAAACTAGAGAAGTATTCCAACTTTCTGGAACCGCAGGACGCGGTGGAATATTCGGCAATCAAACTCAAACTGTTGCAGGCGGGCTATAAATCCAAGAACGCGGTGCGGATGTATCACTTTGCGCAATTCGCGCTTGGGGTCGGTTTGTTGCTGGCCGGGATCATCTATTCCATCGTGAACGCGGGCGCCGAAGATGCGTCCACCAAATCGTCGATCATGCAGATCCTGGTCCCCGGCGTCGTAGGCTACATGCTGCCCAAATACTGGGTCACCCGGCGGCAGGGCGAACGCAAGCAAGCGATTGAAAACGGCTTTCCTGACAGCCTCGACATGATGCTCGTCTGCGTGGAGGCGGGGCAGTCGCTGGATCAATCCATCATCCGGGTTGCGCGGGAATTGCGGTCCGGTTTTCCGGCGCTGGCAGAAGAATTCGAAATGGTCAGCTATGAAATGAAGGCCGGCAAGGACAAGACACAGGTGCTGCGCGATATGTCTGAACGGTGCGGCGTGTCGGACGTGGCGTCCTTTGTGACCGTGCTGATCCAGTCGCAACAGTTCGGCACCTCGATCGCCGATGCGCTGCGGGTCTATTCCGCCGAAATGCGGGACAAACGCGTGATGCGGGCCGAGGAAAAGGCGAACACCTTGCCCACCAAGATGACATTGGCCACGATGATGCTCACCGTGCCGCCGCTCTTGATCATTTTGATTGGGCCGTCGATCTATGGTATCGCACAAACACTAAGCAACGCGAACTTCTGACCGCGCACCGCTCTGGCCCTTGGCCCGCCCGGTGCGCCGGGCGGAATACCCAAAGAAAAAGAGCAGTCCATGCGCGTGCCCCTGATCGTTTTATGCGCGGCCTTGTCCGTGCTGTCCGCCTGTTCCACGGGCGGGCTTAACCGTCCGGACGGGGTATATGCACCCGGTGTCGCGGGGGATACCGATGTGGACGGCCTGTTGATCGGGCACCGCCTGATGGCGGCGGGCGAACACGAACTGGCGCTCAAGGCCTATACGCGGGCGGCGGCGCAACAAGGGCTCAACGTCGATACCCTATCGGCGCTGGGGTCGGCCAACCTCAAACTCGGGCGGCTCGGTCAGGCAGAAACCCTGCTGCGCCGGGCGGTGGACGAAGACCCCGATTTCGTGCCCGCATGGAACAATCTAGGGGTTCTTCTGATGGAACAGCGCAAATTCGGCGAGGCCGCCGAGGTATTCCGTCGCGCGTTTGCAACGGACAACGGCAATTCCGAGCAAATCCGCAACAACCTGCGCTTGGCACTCGCAAAACGGGATGATCCGTTCTACGTTGAAACCAATGAGGACGAATTGTTCCAATTGGTGCGGCGCGGATCCGGTCAGACGGTTCTGTTGACCTCACTGTAAGAGGCTGACGCAGGAAAAGGACGCAGGCATATGCGCCATTCAATTATTTTGTCGCTCTCGATGCTGGGCATCGTGACGTTATCGGCATGCGAACAATCCGGCGATGCCGAGGTTGCGCGCGCCATGCGCGACGTGAACGTGGTCGATGAAACCAACCTCAATGACGTGATGCTCACCGTGGCCGACCCCAGCGAGGCGGTCAGTTACTTCAGCCGCGCCAGCGCCAATGATCCGGGCCGCATCGACCTCATGCGCGGGCTTGGGTCGTCACAGGTGCGCGCGGGCCAGAACGCGGACGCCGCCGCCACCTTTCGCGCCGTTGTGGCCCACCCCGAAGCGACCCCCGACGATCAGGTGGATCTGGCCGGTGCGCTGATCCGCAACAACGATTGGGACGCGGCCGAGGTGGCGCTGAACGCCATTCCGCCCACGCATGAAAGTTTTGAACGCTACCGGCTCGAAGCCATGGTCGCCGACAGCAATCAGGATTGGCCCCGCGCCGACAGTTTCTATGAAACCGCCGTTGGCCTCACCACCAAACCGGCGGGCGTGCTGAACAACTGGGGTTTCTCGAAACTCACGCGCGGTGATTATGTCGGGGCCGAACGGCTGTTCAACGAGGCGCTGCAACAGGATCCCTCGATGTTCACCGCCAAGAACAACCTCGTTCTGGCGCGCGGCGCACAGCGCAATTATGATCTGCCCGTGGTGCCCATGACCCAGATCGAACGGGCGCAATTGTTGCACACGCTTGCCCTCACGGCGGTGAAACAAGGCGACGTCACCATCGCCAAGGGTCTCTTGCGCGAAGCGATCGACACCCACCCGCAACATTTCGAGGCCGCCACCCGCAGCCTCCGCGCCCTCGAAGATAACGTGCAGAACTGATCCATGGGGGGGCCTGATCTCGCCACGGCGCTGTGGCTTTTGCCGGTGGCCTTGCCGATTTCGATCTATGTGGCGTGGTCTGACCTGCGGCGGATGAAAATCCCGAACCGGGCTGTCTATATCCTCGCCGGGTCGTTCGTGGTGCTTGGGTTCGTGGCATTGCCGCTTGACACTTACATGTGGCGGCTCACCCATCTTCCGGTTCTTCTGGTGATCGGCATGGTTCTGAACGCGCTGCGGGTGCTTGGGGCGGGGGATGCCAAATTCATCGCCGCCGCCAGCCCCTATGTGGCGGTCGGGGATTTCGGGTTGATGTGTTACATCCTCGCGGGGGCGTTCATCGGGGGCTACGTCACGCATCGTCTGGCAAAAAACAGCCCCCTGCGCGCACTCGCCCCCAACTGGGAAAGCTGGCAAAGCGGCAAGAGGTTCCCGATGGGCTTCCCGCTTGGCATGGCACTGGTGTTCTACCTCGCGCTACCCCTGTTCTGGCCCGCGTGACAGGGGCGGCCCCTACCCCTTTTGATACAACACATAAATCGGGGTGCGGCGCACTTCGGTCAGGTCATCCGCGCCTGCCTCGGTGATGGCGG
Organism: Marivivens sp.; assembly: GCA_041742255.1. Classification (GTDB taxonomy): domain Bacteria; phylum Pseudomonadota; class Alphaproteobacteria; order Rhodobacterales; family Rhodobacteraceae; genus JBGSIZ01. The sequence continues at coordinate 11,502 of JBGSIZ010000292.1, forward strand.
TCAGGATCTTGGCCTGAACGTCTTGGGCCACCGGGCAAAATGGGATCAACAGATAATCGGCGCTCTCATATCCGGGCAACCCGCCGTAATACCACGGCGCACCACCCGCCATCGGCTCCAGATCACCATACAGCCAGTGGGACGAAAATATATCGGCGGCAAACACCCGCTTGCCCGCTGACAACCCGGCGGACTCCAGATCGCGGGCAATCGCGTCAAACCACGCGGGCAGGCCCAGTTCGGTGGTGCAATAGGGGAACACCTCGCCCTTGAATTCGGCCAACGGGTCGCGGTCGGCACCCTCGCGAGTGGCCTCCAACCCAGACCCTTCGGTGTCCTTTGCAATGCGGACATCCACGCGCATGGCGCGAATATCGACGGTCTGCAAATCGGTATGGACACCACCTCGGGGCAGGATCGGGGCATAGTCGGCAACATCAATAAACAGGTGACGATAGGGGCTGTAGGCAAGGTTGAAAAAGCTCGGCGCGGCCAAGGCCATGGCGGCAGTGGCGCAAATGGTGACGGCCTGCCGCATGTTCCAGCCTTGGGGGCCAGTCACCTCGGCCCCCGGACGCATCGCCAGCAGCAAAATGGCAAGGATCAGCAACCACTGGGGATCATTGCCAAAATTCTGGAACGTGACATAGAAAAATCCGGGCAACAGGGTCAGCATCACCAATCCGCCCACCTCCGCGCGGGACTGGCGCAGGAAAATGACGCTGACCACAGCAACCATCGACCCGCCCAGATAGGCAGGGGCACCCAGAACGGCGCCAATCGGTTCACCCGGTTGCGGGCGCACATCGGACCCGGCCACCGTCAGCAAATCGCCCAGATAGGCAAGCCAGAACGCAGGCGTCAGCCACAGGGTCAAACCGGCCACCGCGACCAACCCCGTCACCACCGCCAGACCCAACGTCCGGCGCTGCCCGGTCAACCACAGGGCCAAAATGACCGGCAGGGCAAAGGCCGCGAAATAGGTGACCTTGATCATCAGCAGGACGGTCATCATCGTGCCCACGATCACGCCATCCACCGCGCGGTTCTTGGGATGCATGGGGGGCAGAATGGCGGCCACGATGGCCACAAACGCGGCGGCCCAGGCCCAACGGTTGTAGTGCATGGATATGGACACGGACCGCTGCGCCTCGCCATGCACCAGCGCCAGCAGCAACACCATCACCACCCCGCCAAACAACAAGGCAATGCGCGGGGTCAACCGGGTCATGGCCACCCACCACACGGCGGGCAGGAACAGACCGGCCATCAACACCTGCGCCCACAACACCGCCACGCCCACGCCAAACCCTTGGGACACAAACAGGGCAATCGGGGCAAAGGCCAGCGCGCCGATTGGGGTCATGAAATCCAGATGCGGGCGTTCACCCGCCACCATCCGAAACACGATCTCCATCATATGGAGCGTGTCACCCTCATGCTTGCCCACATACAGGCCACCCTTGATCACGCCGGCCCCGCCCAGAACAATCAACAGGGCCACCAAAAGGCCCATCAAAACAATCGGATTTGGTCTGCTCATGCCTGCCTCTTGGAACGATTTGTCCATTTTTTCGCCACATTACCCCGGCACATCTGATTGCGCAAAGAGTGTCCGTCGCCGCCGCCGATTAATCGGGGGCGCGGCGTTTGGGACACGCCACCAGAAAACGGGCAGCCGCAGATGAACATGCAGACCACCAACGTCATGGCGCCCCCCGCGCCCCGGTCCATCGCCCAGATGGAACTCCCCGTCGTGATGATGCGGGACATCCTGCTCAAGACGATGTTCCGCAAGAACCTCACGCTGGTGACGGAAATCGCGCGGGCGATCTGCCTTCCGGTGCAGGTGACGCAAGAACTGGTGGACCTCGCACGCGGCCAGAAACTGCTCGAGGCGACAGGAACGCTCAACGCGCTCTCAGGCAACGAAATGGGCTACCAACTGACCGAAGGGGGCAAGGCGCGGGCGCTCGACGCGCTGGCACAGTCGGAATACTTCGGGGCCATGCCGGTGCCGCTCTCGGTCTATACGCAACAGGTCAAACGGCAGTCGATCCGCAACATCCAGGTGACGCGCGACCAGCTTATCGCGTCGATGGGGCACCTGATCCTGCCCGATGACCTTCTGGACCACCTCGGGCCTGCGGTGTCGGCGGGTCGGTCGATCCTGATGTATGGGCCGCCCGGCAACGGCAAATCCTCCATCTCCAACGGCATCCGGGACGCGCTGGGGGATAAAATCTACATCCCCCGCGCCATCGAATACGCAGGGCAGGTCATCACGGTCTATGACCCCATCGTGCATTCGGCGGCCGAAGAAGACCTCGACGACCCCAATTCCCTGCGGCGGACCTCGGGGCGGTTCGACACCCGCTATGTGCGCTGCGAACGGCCCACCGTGGTCACGGGCGGGGAACTGTCGCTCTCCATGCTGGACCTTGTCTACAACCCGGTCGCGCGGACCTATCAGGCACCGCTGCAACTCAAATCCACCGGCGGCATTTTCATCGTGGACGACCTTGGCCGGCAAAAGGAACCGCCGCAAGCCATCGTCAACCGCTGGATCGTGCCACTGGAAGAAGCGCGGGACATCCTCGCCCTGCAGTCGGGCGAGAAATTCGAGGTGCCGTTTGACACGCTCGTGATCTTCTCGACCAACTTCCACCCCAACGAAATCTTTGACCGCGCGGCGCTGCGGCGGATTTTCTTCAAGATCAAGGTGGACGGCCCCAATCAGGAAAACTTCCTGAAAATCTTCGCCATGGTCGCGCGGAAAAAGAAGATGCCGCTGGACGAAAGCGCGCTCGTGCACCTTCTGAAAAAGAAATACCCGACCATCGACAACGAATACGCCAACTATCAACCGGTGTTCCTGATCGACCAGATGATCGCGATCTGCGAATTCGAAGGCATCCCCTACCAGATGTCGCCAGCGCTCATCGACCGGGCCTGGGCCAACATGTTCGTCAAGGAAGAAGCGATCATTCACTAGTGACAGCAGGCAAGACGCCCGGCATCACCTTGGCGGCCCCCTTGATCCAAGGGCAACGTTACAAGGACGCAGCCGGACTGCTGGGTGATGGCTCAACGTGGCCTTGACCAATGGCCGACCAAAGGGGCCCTTCGGTCCCTCATCCCGATGTCCTCTCGGCTTTGGCTCCAAAATTTCTGGCCCACCCCGCGCGCACCCAATCCACCCCGCCCCGTTTCTTTCTGCCGAAAAAACCGCCGCCTGAGGCTCCAGCGGCTCGCACAGTAAGGTGGGTGTTCACCCACCCTCCCCCACTGCAATTCCAAACCCCACCCCGCGTAAGGTGGGTTTCAACCCACCGCCCCTTTGGGCATAAAACGGCATGACCCAACCGCTCCCCATCGACGATATCCTGCCGGCGCTTATCGCGGCGCTCACCGACCACAGGCGGGCGGTGTTGCAGGCACCGCCGGGGGCGGGCAAAACCACGCGGGTGCCCTTGGCCATCCTGCAGGCCAACCTCACGGCGCTGAAAATCGTCATGCTCGAACCGCGCAGGCTGGCAACACGGGCAGCGGCGGAACGGCTGGCGGACCAATTGGGGGAACCCGTGGGGCAGCGGGTGGGCTACCGGATGCGCGGAGACAGCAGCATCAGCCCGGCCACAAGGATCGAGGTCGTGACCGAAGGCATCCTGACCCGGATGCTGCAATCGGACCCGGACCTGACCGGCATAGGCTGCGTGATCTTTGACGAATTCCACGAACGCTCGCTCAACGGCGATCTGGGGCTGGCGCTGACATGGGAAGTGGCACAGGCGCTGCGGCCGGACCTCCTCGTGCTGGTGATGTCGGCGACGCTTGATGCGGGACCCGTGGCGACGCTCCTGAACAACGCACCAATCCTCACATCCCTTGGGCGCAGCTACCCGGTCAACACGGTCTACCTGCCTGCGCCCTTGGCCAAAACCACGCGGCTGGACCACGGCACCGCCGATCTGGTGGCACAGGCTGTGGCGGAAACCACCGGGGGCGTGCTGGTGTTCCTCCCCGGCGAAGGGGAAATCCGGCAGGTGCAATCGCGCCTGACCGGACGACTGCCCCCGGACTGCGACATCCGGCCTCTTTACGGGGCGCTGCCCTTTGCGGCGCAACGGGCAGCGATTGCACCGGTGGCAACAGGGCGCAAGGTCGTGCTGTCCACCGCCATCGCCGAAACCTCGCTCACCATCGAAGATATCCGGGTCGTCGTCGATGCGGGCCGGGCGCGGCGATCGCGCTATGATCCGGGGTCGGGCATGGCGCGGCTGGTCACCGAACGGGTC
>JBGSIZ010000293.1:0-4190 GCA_041742255.1 Marivivens sp.
CAATCGTCGGGCGTCAGGATGACAGGCAACCGGTCATGAACCGGGGCCATGTCGGCATTGGCCTGCGTTGTGACCACGGCACAGGTGGGGGCACGGGCGGCCCCCTCGCCCCAGTCCTGCCAGATCGCGGCCATGACCAAAGGCGCCCCATCCGTCCGGGTCACGAAGTAGGGTAGCGGGGTCTGGGTGCCGTCACGCCTCCATTCGTAAAACCCGTCCACGGCCACCAGGCAACGGCGGGCGCGGCAAGCATCGCGGAACGCCGGTTTCTGGGCGATGGTTTCGCTGCGGGCATTGATCAGCAACGGACCGCCCGTTGGGGTCTGATACCACTGCGGAATGAACCCCCACCGCATGGACCGCAACCGGCGCGCACCGTCCTGTGCGGTGCAAACGGAAATCTGGACCGTGGGACAGACGTTGTAATTGGGACCAAGCGGCAGATCATTGTCCGGGCTGGCCGCAAACATCTGGGCCATGGCGTCATGGGGCAACGTGATGGCCATACGCCCGCACATCGCGCTCAGACCCCAAACGTGGAATAGTGCAACAGGCCAAAGCCGCCCAGTTCTGCCTCGATCCGCGCCCACAGGGTGCCAAACCGGATCGGGTCTTGCCCTTGGGCGATGGCGGACACGGGGCGACGTCCGTCGATCCGGGCAATCAGCGGGGCTGTGTCAGGGGGCAGGGTCAGAACCTCGCGGGTTTGGCCCAGCACGATGGGAACCGGTTTGCCCGTGGCCACAGCCCGGGCGAGTGCCGTCGCTGCCCCGCCCGACAAATGCGGGATCACCGCGCGGTTGCGGGCAGTGGCCACGGGGGCCACAGGACCAGTATGGGCAGACTGGCCCTGCGGCACCACATAGGCCACATGCACCTTCATTGTGCCGCGCAGATTTTCGGCCAGTGCCATAGCCGTGGCGGGCGGCATTCCGGCGGGCACCGGGGCCAACCGGGCCAGATCATACAACGCAGGCGTGACAAACGACGCGAGTGCCCACCCCGCCCTGTCCAGTTCCGCAAACAGGTCCGGCACCGCATAGGCGCGGTCCTGTCCGTGCAGCAACAGGTCGTAAAACCCGGCATCGCTGTCGCGATGATCGGCCAGATGCGGGTTGCGTTTGAACGGATGCCCGTCCGGGATGCGGGCATAAACGGCGCGAGCAGCGGTCAGACGGTCCGCCGGGGGCAGGTCGGCAAACAGGTCCCCAAACGCGGATTGTAGCGGATAGACCCCGGAGCGTCCCAAAGGCGCATAGACCATGACCCCCATGCCGCCCCCCGGCGCACAGGACGCGCGCAAGGCCGCGAACCCTGCCCCCGGATCGGGCAAATGATGCAGCACGCCGCAACAGTCGATGTAGTCGAATTGGCCGAAACCGGCCGCGTCCAGCAGGCTGCCGGTGTGAAACGTGATCCCGGACAGGCCCCGCACCCGCGCGCGCCCTTCGGCCACGGCACGCGACGCGCCGGACAGATCAACATAGGTGATGTCATAGGGCGCCTCCGCATCCGTCATCATCTGGGCCAGTTGGATCAACCCGTCGCCCGTGCCGCCCCCCGCCACCAGAACGCGCAACGGCTGTGACCAGTCCCGTTGTCCGGCCCACAGGTAATGATCCATCTCGCGCGGCAACGACGGCGACCCGGTGATCAGACGGCGGGTTTCGTCGTCCGGATCGCGGGCCGGATAGGGAAACGCTTCGTAGTGTTGGGTGACGGTGACCATGGCGCACCCTAGGCAGGGGCCGGGGGGGTGGGTCAAGACCCACCTTACGGGTGGTGCTGGGGGCAAGGTGGGTCAAGACCCACTTTACCGGGTGGCTTGAGTGTCAGTCGTGGCGTGGCACATCCCTGTTTGGAAAACAGATCGCTTGGCCGCGCTGTGCGCCTCCGGCGGCGGTTTTCGGGCAGTCAGAAACGCAATTGGGTGCCTTGTTCCTGCGGTGATGGCCCGAGGGGTCACGCCGCGACACGACGGGTTCAGGCAGGACGACGGGTCGGGTCCTGTTAATATGACAGGGTGACCTGGCGAAACGCCACTATCATGCCGGACCTCTGGCGCGCGTCGCATACCAAAACCGCGTTCATCGTGATGACAGGGTGTCTTTGATCTTGCCTGAGATGGCAAAGTGACCGACCATTGCGGGGCGTTGCCGCGTCCAGACTGTTTTTAGTAGCCATTTTAGGAGCAACCGATGACCCAACACATTACAACCGAACAGATCCTCGCGCTCACGTCGCGGCCCGACCTGATCGAGCGGTTGCTGGCGCTGCTTGATCGGATCCGGATCGACGAGGTGTCGGGTGATCTGGAAATCCGCAACGGCGCGGCCAGCGTCATCTTGCAAACCAGCGGAACAGTCCGGGTCACCGGCCGCCGCATCGTGCAGGACGCCGAGCGCGACATTGCGCTGACAGCCGCATGGATCGACCTGAACTGACCCCCAAACCAGAACAGGGCTGACCCGATGTGGCAGATCGAAAACAAGACGCCGTTTTCCGCCCTGGGCCTGCCCATGCGCGACAAGGACGGTATCGAACATTGGGTAATTGCCCTGCGGGCGACATTTCTTCTGCCGCCTGCCGGTTTGCCTCTTGTCGCGGAGGAGCAGGCCCCGGTGCGCGTGGCCCCGGAATTTGCCGGCCAGGAGACAGCCATGTGGCTGCGCGAGGAGTCCGATTTCGCGCCGTTCCGACCGCTGACCGACGTGACACTTGCGGGGATGGCCCATCCGCCGGCAGGACGACCTGTGGCGCATTACGCCGTAAGTTTGGGCGTTGCGGGCAAGGTCAAGCGGGTGATGGTGCATCGCCCCCGGGAATTGGTGTTCGGCCTTTTGCGGGACAGTGTCGAGATGACGGATGCACCCGGATCTCACCCTTTGGGCTGGTTCTCGGCCACCGGGGGACCCGATCTGTTTCCCGACCATGACGCACCTGCCGTACTGCAGGACGACAACCCGGTCGGCGGGGGATGGTTCGCCGACCGCCGCCGTATCCCGCGGCGGTCGCGGATGGTGCTGGCGCCGTTTGCGCCCGAAGATTTCGCCGCCGACAGCCCCGTGCCCGCACCACCCACGGCATTTGGCTGGATCGCGCCGCATTGGGGTTTGCGCCGGAAATGGGCCGGCACCTATGACGCGGCGTGGCAGGCCAGTCGCCATCCGCTGTTGCCACGGGATTTCAATCCGCTGTTTCATCAGGCCGCCCCGCCGGACCAGCAACATGCGCTGGAGGGGCGCGAACCGGTGCGGATCGACGGCTGCGGCGATCCGATCTCCTTTGCTCTGCCCAGAGTGGTGGCCGAGGCCCGGACCCGCATTGCAAACCAGGTATTGGAGCAACGCTTCAGGCTCGTCTCGGTGGCGGTCCAGACCGAAACCCGCAAACTGACGATGGTCTGGAATTCGGCCATTGCCTGTCCCGGTCAGGACGGCCAGATCGAGAAATCAACGGTGCGGCTGCGGCTGTTGTCCGGGATTGACCCCCGGCAGCGCGACCTGTTGTCCAGCGAGGTGCCTACATGACCCTGCCGGGGCGCATATCGGGGGTGGGGCTGGCCACCTGTCTGGGTGCTGGCCATGCCCAGACCCTCGCCGCCTATCAGGCCGGGACGCTGTCCTTTGAACGTCCGCGCGGCATTGTCGGCCCGGATGGCATGTCTCCCACCCTTGGTCAGGCCATCCCGATGGTCGAGGAATTCGATCTGATGCGGCGCTATGCCCGCTTGTTGACCATGGCTCTGGACGATCTGGAGCAGCAATGCCCCGGTGCGGCGGCTGGCGCGAACGGGATGTTCCTCCTGCTGCCGCAATGGTTGCGGTCCAGCCGCATGGCCCCGACGGTGACCCGCGCGCTTGAGGTGGCGGGGCGGCTGCCGCAGCAGATATTGCGCGTCTACGACGATGAAATCACCTTTCCGGAACTGCTGCGCGATGGACTGGGACAGGCCGGGGACGGCACGGCGTTGGTGTCGGTTGTCGACAGCTTCATCCATGCCGAACTGCTGGATGCGCTCGCCATTCAAGGGCGCCTGCTGAGCCGGGCGACCCCCAACGGGATCATCCCGTCCGAGGCAGCGGCTGTGTTTCAGGTTGGCGCCGGGGTGCAGGCCATGGCGGGGGCGCCCGCAGGCCAACTGGAGGCTGTCTACACCGCGCGCGAAACGCTCGACCGGCGCCGACCGC
>JBGSIZ010000294.1:0-8591 GCA_041742255.1 Marivivens sp.
CTGGGCACGGCGCTGTGGCTGGCGGCGCGGCGGGACCGGAACGCAAAATAGCCGCCCGTCCCCACCGACAATCGGGCGCACTAGCCCTTGCACCCTTGGCCCCCGTGTCTATAACCCGGCAAGATTTGGCGTTTCGCGCCACCTGCACCCAAGGGAGCCAGACATGCCCAAACGCACCGACATTTCATCAATCATGATCATCGGGGCGGGGCCCATTGTCATCGGACAGGCCTGCGAATTCGACTATTCGGGGGCACAGGCCTGCAAGGCGCTGCGCGAAGAAGGGTATCGGGTCATCCTCGTGAACTCGAACCCGGCCACCATCATGACGGACCCCGGATTGGCGGACGCCACCTATATCGAACCGATCACCCCGGAAATCGTGGCCAAAATCATCGAAAAAGAACGGCCCGACGCGCTTCTGCCCACAATGGGCGGGCAAACCGGGTTGAACACGGCGCTGGCGCTTGCCGACATGGGCGTGCTGGAAAAATACGGCGTCGAAATGATCGGGGCCAAACGCGAAGCCATCGAAATGGCCGAAGACCGCAAACTGTTCCGCGAGGCGATGGACAGAATCGGTCTTGAAAACCCCAAGGCCACCATCGTCACGGCCCCCAAATTGCCCAACGGCAAACGGGACATCAAGGCGGGCGTGCAAATCGCGCTCGACGCGCTCGAGGATATCGGGTTGCCCGCCATCATCCGCCCGGCCTTTACACTGGGGGGCACCGGGGGCGGGGTTGCCTACAACCGGGCGGAATACGAACACTTCTGCCGCTCGGGCATGGACGCCTCGCCGGTGGGGCAGATCCTCGTGGACGAATCCCTGCTGGGTTGGAAAGAATTTGAAATGGAGGTGGTGCGCGACACTGCCGACAACTGCATCATCGTGTGTTCCATCGAAAACGTGGACCCGATGGGGGTGCATACTGGCGACAGCATCACGGTGGCCCCGGCGCTGACGCTCACGGACAAGGAATACCAGATCATGCGCAACGGCTCTATCGCCGTGCTGCGCGAAATCGGGGTTGAAACGGGCGGGTCCAACGTGCAATGGGCGATCAACCCGGCAGACGGGCGCATGGTCGTGATCGAAATGAACCCGCGCGTGTCGCGGTCCTCCGCGCTTGCGTCCAAGGCGACAGGCTTCCCGATTGCCAAAATCGCGGCAAAACTGGCCGTGGGCTATACGCTCGACGAACTGGACAACGACATCACCAAGGTGACGCCGGCATCGTTCGAACCCACCATCGACTATGTGGTCACCAAAATCCCGCGCTTTGCGTTTGAGAAATTCGCGGGCTCCGAACCCCTCCTGTCCACCGCCATGAAATCCGTGGGCGAGGCGATGGCGATTGGCCGCACAATCCACGAATCGATGCAAAAGGCGTTGGCGTCGATGGAAACGGGCCTCACCGGGTTCGACGAAATCGCGATCCCCGGCGCGCCCGACAAAGGGGCCATCGTCAAGGCATTGTCGCGCGCCACGCCCGACCGTCTGCGCACCATCGCGCAGGCGATGCGGCACGGGTTGACCGATGACGAGATCAACACCGTCACCGCCTATGACCCGTGGTTCCTCGCCCGCATCCGCGAAATCATCGAGGCCGAGGCAGACATTCGCAAAACCGGCCTCCCCCTCACCGAAACCGGGCTGCGCGCGCTCAAGATGATGGGCTTCACCGATGCCCGTCTCGCCACCCTCACCGGCCGCGACGAAGGTCAGGTGCGCCGCGCGCGGCAACGGCTTGGCGTCAACGCCGTGTTCAAACGGATCGACACCTGCGGCGCCGAATTCGAGGCCCAGACCCCCTACATGTATTCCACCTACGAATACCCCGCGATGGGCGACGTAGAATGCGAGGCCCGGCCCTCCGACCGCAAAAAGGTGGTCATCCTTGGCGGCGGCCCCAACCGGATCGGGCAAGGCATCGAATTTGATTATTGCTGCTGCCATGCCTGCTATGCGCTCACCGATGTGGGCTATGAAACCATCATGATCAACTGCAACCCCGAAACGGTCAGCACGGATTACGACACGTCGGACCGGCTGTATTTCGAACCCCTGACCTTTGAACACGTCATGGAGATTCTGCGGGTCGAACAGGACAATGGCACCCTGCACGGCGTGATCGTGCAATTCGGCGGGCAAACGCCCCTCAAACTCGCGCAATCGCTGCAAGAGGCGGGGATCCCGATCCTCGGCACCTCGCCCGACGCGATTGACCTGGCGGAAGACCGGGAACGGTTTCAGGGTCTGGTAATCAAACTGGGGCTGAAACAGCCCGTCAACGGCATCGCCTCCACCGACGAACAGGCGCTGGCGATTGCCGAAAGCATCGGCTTCCCCCTCGTGATCCGCCCCTCCTATGTCCTTGGCGGCCGCGCGATGGAAATCGTGCGCGACATGGACCACCTGCGCCGCTACATCCGCGAGGCTGTGGTGGTTTCCGGCGACAGCCCGGTCCTGCTCGACAGCTACCTGTCGGGTGCGGTGGAGGTTGACGTTGACGCGCTCTGCGACGGCAAGACGGTCCATGTGGCGGGCATCATGCAACATATCGAAGAGGCCGGGGTGCATTCCGGCGACAGCGCCTGCTGCCTGCCGCCCCACACCCTGCCCGCCGACATCATCGCGACGATCCGCACCCAGACCGAGGCGCTCGCGCTTGCGCTCGGCGTCGTCGGCCTCATGAATGTGCAGTTCGCGGTGAAAGACGGCGATGTCTACCTGATCGAGGTGAACCCCCGCGCGTCCCGCACCGTGCCCTTTGTGGCCAAGGCAACCGACAGCGCCATCGCCTCCATCGCCGCGCGGCTGATGGCGGGCGAGCCAATGTCGAACTTCCCGCTGCGGGCACCTTACGAAAACGTGTCCTACGACACGCCCTTGCCGCTTGGCGACCCGATGACGCTGGTGGACCCGATCATGCCGTGGTTTTCGGTGAAAGAGGCAGTGCTGCCCTTCGCCCGCTTCCCCGGCGTGGACACGATCCTTGGCCCCGAAATGCGATCCACGGGCGAGGTCATGGGCTGGGACCGGTCGTTCGCGCGGGCCTTCCTCAAGGCGCAGATGGGGGCAGGAACCATCCTGCCCGATGACGGCACCGTGTTCATCTCGATCCGGGACGGGGACAAAACACCCGCTATGCTGACAGCATGCAAGACATTGATCGAAATGGGCTTTTCCATCGTGGCCACACGCGGCACGGCGGCGTGGCTCACCTCCAACACGGTCCCAGCGGAGATTGTGAACAAGGTCTACGAAGGCGGACTGACCATCGTGGACCGGCTCAAGGACGGGCACATCGCGCTGGTGTTCAACACCACCGAAGGGGCGCAAGCCGTCGAAGACAGCCGGGACATCCGGGCCGTGGCCCTCTACGATAAAATCCCCTACTTCACCACCGCCGCCGCCGCCGAAGCGGCGGTGCAAGCGATGAAAGCCCGAGAAGAAGGCGACATCGGCGTGCGGGCGTTGCAGGCGTAAGTTTATTCAATTTCGAACAGGAAGTGACGCTTAATGCCACGCTGCCAAAGCAGCTGGCAAAATGCGTTTCGTACTCCATCCTGGCGCATGAACGTACGCATCAATTTAACTGCCTCGAATTCGACGCGAAAATCATCAGCAATATGTTTTTCAACGGTGCCCTTATAGAAGGTCTCCCAAGGAACCAACAGAAACATTCCAAATGCCTCGGCCTCTGCCTCTTCCAAAGTATCAATAACAGTCCTCACCGTACTTTCGGAACTAATATCCCTTGGTGAATTCCGAGCAGCGCCTTGCGGTGGCATGGCAACATTGCGCCCACCCTTTAGAAGATGACGATGCAAAACATGGTGGCCAACTTCGTGAGCCATCACCTGTCTGAAAAGGCGAACATTCCGAGCAGCACTCTCCAACCGAGCTTGCTCAAGGTAGATGGTGGAGCCACTTTCATCACCTGCAATGCAAGCAAACGCTCCCTCTAGCTCTGTCGGCAGCTTTTCATAGACATCGTAGTCGAAGGTATTGTCGGCCTGAACCAATAGTTCGAGAAAGGCCACGACATCTAACGGACCAGAAGAAAGCCCGACCCTTTGACGAATATCCGAAGCGGCCAATGCAATTTCTGCAAGGCGTTGTGGGGTCTGAACTACTTTATTCTTTCCCCGGAAACCTCGGAGGCCACTAGATGCAAAAGTCAATACGCTTAGCTTTTCCCCGGTTTCAGACTCAAGTATCTTGGTGATCTTACTTTTGGCGGAAGGGGACAACTTATCCCCAAACTGATCCAACATTGCGGCCAACGACGAAGCTTCGGGGTCCTTGCTCTCACGTCCTCGCTTGCTGTTAGAAAACTCAGCAAGCTTCCGAAGTTCCTGAATTTCGGTTGGACTGGCGTTTAATCCCAAAGCATAGGCTTCCAGAATTTGATCAGTAATTGTTGCACGCCGATGCTCGATGTCGCTTACTCTGGAAAGTGAGAGTGACGAGCGCTCACAGAACTGCGTCTGGCTGAGTTTCCTTTCGACTCGCATTTCTAGCGCACGGCGTCCGAATCCTGATCTCATTTCCTACAACTCCAAGCCCAAGAACTTCAGACTATTTCTATGAACAGTCTAAGTCAAGTATAGTTGAACCGGTGAGGCACTACATATTGTACATGTCTCTAGACGGTCCTGTCCTCACTAACGTTTTCTTCAGGTCTGGCTTATCCCCCCACTTCCCCACCGTCACGCTTGCGCCCTGCCCGGCCCCTCCCTACCTTGCCGTCACGTCACAGGGAGGCCACATGTATACCGCAGCGATCACCGGGACCGGGGTGTTTACCCCGTTACAAACCATCACCAATGATGAACTGGTGGCGGCGTTCAACGCGCATGCGGACCTTTACAACGCGCAGCACGCCGCCGACATCGCGCGCGGCGCGCGCGAGGCCAAGCCCCACTCCTCGGCGGATTTCATCCTCGCGGCGTCGGGCATCGAACAGCGGCATGTGCTGGACAAATCGGGGGTGCTGGACCCCGCCCGGATGTTCCCCCGCCTGCCTGAACGGTCCGATGACGCGCCCTCGCAAATGGCTGAAATGGCGGTGCAGGCGGCCACACAGGCGCTGACCATGGCGGGCAAAGACCCCGCCGACATCGACCTCGTGCTATGCGCGGCGTCCAACCACGAACGGGCGTATCCGGCAATTGCGGTGGAAATTCAGGCGCTTCTGGGCACGTCGGGGTTCGCCTTCGACATGAACGTCGCCTGTTCCTCGGCCACCTTTGGCATCCAGACGGCGGTGGACATGATCCGGGCGGGGTCGATCCGGTCCGCACTGATGGTCAACCCAGAGATTTGCTCGGCGCATCTGGAATGGCGCGACCGGGATTGTCACTTCATCTTTGGGGACGTGTGCACGGCGATGGTGATCGAACGGGACGACGCCCTTGTGTCCCCGCATTTCAAGGTGAAATCGACCCGCTGCGCCACCCAGTTTTCCAACAACATCCGCAACAACAACGGGTTCCTGCGGCGCACACGCGACCAGATGGACGACCGGCGGGACATGCAGTTCATGCAAAACGGGCGCAAGGTTTTCAAAGAGGTGTTGCCGATGGTGTCCCAGCACATCGCGGACCACATGGCCCACGAAAACATTCCCGCCACGGCGCTCAAACGGCTCTGGTTGCATCAGGCGAACAAGGCGATGAACGACTATATCGGGAAAAAGGTGCTGGGGCGGGACCCGCTGCCCGGCGAACAACCCAACATCCTGCAGGATTACGCCAACACCTCCAGCGCAGGCAGCATCATCGCCTTTGCGCACCATTCGGCGGATTTGGCGGCGGGGGATATGGGCCTGATCTGTTCGTTCGGGGCGGGGTATTCGGTGGGTTCGGTGATCGTCGAACGGGGCTAGGTAAGGGACCGGTTCACCCGCGCCGACACCTCCTCGACGCTTTCCACCCGTTCTGAATAGCGGTCCACCAGCATATCCTTGCGACCGCGCACCATGACGGTGAACCGGGCCAATTCCTCCATCACGTCCACAATCCGATTATACAGCGGCGAAGGCTTCATCCGGCCCCCGTCGAATTCCTTCCACGCCATCGGCACAGAGGACTGGTTGGGAATGGTCACCATCCGCATCCAACGGCCCAGAATACGCATCTGGTTGACGGCGTTGAAGCTTTGGGACCCGCCCGACACCTGCATCACGGCCAGCGTCTTGCCTTGGGTCGGGCGGATGCCGCCAATCGGGGCCAGCGGCAACCAGTCGATCTGGGTTTTCAGGACGCCCGTCATGGCACCATGTCGTTCGGGAGACGACCACACCATGCCTTCGGACCACAACGCGGCCTCGCGCAGTTCGGCAACCTTTTCATGGCGCTCGTCCACGCCATCATCGACCAAAGGCAATCCACGGGGATCATAAAACCGGGTTTCACAGCCAAGGGCGCGCAGCACGCGGGCGGCTTCCTCGGCGCACAAACGGGAATAGCTGACCGGGCGCAACGACCCATACAACAACAAGATGCGGGGGGGATGACCGGGATCGCCCGGGGCGGCCAAGGCAGGCCAGTCGATCGGGCTCAGCATCCCAGGGGCGACATTGGGCAGGTCCTCGGACACAGTCAGCCGCTCTCGACTTCCAGATGCAGCTTCATATCCACCAGCACCTTTTGCAATTCCTGGGTTTCGCGCAACAACCGCTTGGCCTCGTTGATGGTGATCTTGCCGTCCTCGATGGACTGGTTGTATTCGCCCATCAGCATGGCAAACCGCTGGCTCAACGCCACAACATCAGAATTGACGCCGCCCTTGGAATTCCGCGTGGGGCCTTCCTGCGACAACGACACGCCGCGCAGTTCGGCAAGGGCCGAGGTGACATGGGGGAAACTGGCGGCAGCCTCCAACGCGGCCACAGCATCGACGGGCATGAACCGGTCGGCGTGTTCATCGGCATCGGAATAATACCGGCCCAACGTGGCCTTTGATTTGCCGGTCAACGCACAGGCGGCCTCCACGCCGACATCCTTGACCAACAGTTCGGTGTGTTTCTTCAAATAACTGCGCACGGCACCTGTCATACTCACCCTCGTTTCCGGACCTTCCCGGGGAAACCCATCCCGCCTTTCCCATTAATCAGCCTTAAAAGGTTTGTCATTGGTAAATCGTTGCCCCCGCCAACGGGGCAACCGGTAACGAGTTGCGGCGCCTTCACGGGGGTCGCAGGGCCGGGGGGGCGACCCCATCTTGCGGACAGCCTTTAACGGGGCCGGCGCAACGCCGCCCCGGTCCACAGTCAACAAAACACCAACATGGTGCTGGGCCATCCACTCACGGAACGATCCACGGACCAGCGGCCGCGTGCAACCGGCCCGCCTTGCAAAGGGCGGGCCGGGGGCGCTAGGACTGCGGCATGGCAAAACTGTATTTCAACTACTCCACCATGAACGCGGGCAAATCGACCGTGCTTCTGCAGGCGTCGCACAACTATATCGAACGGGGGATGCATACCTATCTGCTCACCGCGCAATTCGACAACCGGGCGGGCGACGGCATGATCGCGAGCCGGATCGGCATTGGGGAACCCGCCGACACCTACGCGCCCGGCGACAACATCGCGGCCAAGATCGCGGCGCGGCTGGCCCACGGCCCTTGCGCCTGTATCTTCATTGACGAGGCGCAGTTTTTGACCCGGGATCAGGTCTGGGATCTGGCGCGGGCGGTGGATGATCTGAACGTGCCGATCATGTGCTTTGGACTGCGGGTGGATTTCCGGGGAGAATTGTTTCCGGGGTCGTCGGCACTCCTCGCGCTTGCAGACGAAATGCGCGAGGTCCGGACCATCTGCCATTGCGGGAAAAAGGCCACGATGGTGGTGCGCAAAGACGCGGATGGCCGGGTTCTGACCGACGGGGACCAAGTGTCGATCGGTGGCAATGAACGGTATGTGTCGCTGTGCCGTAAACATTGGCGGGCGGCGGTCGGGGACCGCACAATCGGTGCGTGACACTCTGCCCCCTGCGCCCCCTGCCCCGCGCCGGCTTCAGATCGAGTCGATCTTTGCCAGCTACGGCGTGGCCGGCTTTTTCTGGGGCAGCTTTGTCGCCACGCTTCCGGCCTACCAGATCATCACGGGGCTTGCGCCAACGGCATTCGGGGTGCTGCTGGCGTCGGTGACGGTGGGGGGCATCCTTGCGATGCAAATTCTGGGCCGGGTGTTGCACCGGGTGCAGGCGGTGGCGATCCCGGCCTGCCTTGTGGCGATGGGTCTGGGCATGATGGGGCTTGGTTCGGCGTCGGGTCCGGTGTCTTTCGGGCTTTGGCTCGGTTTTTGCGGGGCGGCATCGGGGGGCTTGGACATCTCGCTCAACATGCGGGTGGCACGGATCGAACAAGATCTGGGGGTGTCGCTGTTCAACCGGGTGCATGCGCTCTTTCCGTTTTCGATGCTGGTGACCTCGGCCTTGGTGGGCTTGGCGCGTCAGGGCGGGGCGACCCCGGCGATGATCCTTCCGGTTCTGGGGGTGTTCCTGTTGATCGCGGCGGCGGTGGAATACCGGGCGGGGGCGCACCAACGGGTGGCGTCCGGGGTGGCGCGGCCCGG
>JBGSIZ010000295.1:0-4037 GCA_041742255.1 Marivivens sp.
CGACCTGCGCAAGGGCCGGGGCGCGGTCGGGATCGGCCAGCAGCACGGCGGCACCGGAATTGGACAGGAAATAATCAACCTCAGTAGGGGTATAGGCAGTGTTGAGGGGCAAAAACACGAGGCCCGAGGCGGCGCAGGCGGCATAGACGGCCAGAGCATCGGGGGATTTCTCGATCTGCACGGCGACCCGGTCACCGGGGGACAGGCCAAGCCCGGACAAGGCATGGGCAAACCGGGCGGCGCGGGCCAAAAACGCGGCATGGGTCAGGGTGCGGCCATCAGGGAGATGCAGAAACGGGGTCTGCGCCCCGGCATGGCGACCGAACAAGGTGTCATAAAGCGGGTTCGTCATGGGTTCCTCCGGGGGTCCTGCGATGCCAGCCTTTGCGCGCAAACAATGGTGGGTCAAGACCCACCTTACTGGGCCACCCGCACCGCAACGGCGATCCAAAGGGGCAAGGTCACACACCCGATCAGGGTGGATTGGGCGATCAACGTAGACACGGCGCGGCGGTCCGCGCCGAACACGGACGCCAGAATATGGGCGGCGGACGACGTGGGCAGGGCGGCAAACAACACCAGCACGGCGATGTGCAGCCCCGACAGACCCAACCCGGTCCCGACCGCCAACGCGACGACGGGCAACGCCACCAACTTGATCCCGCAAAACGCCAGCGCAAACCAGTCCAGCCGAAATATCGCGCCCCAGCGCAACGCGGCCCCCAGCGACAACAGGGCAATGGGCAACGCAGCGCGGGACAACGACGTGACCGGACGCTGCACCACATCGGGCAGCGCCCAGCCCAGAATCGACAACGTGATCCCCGCCGCACTGGCCAGCAGAAACGGGTTCAGCGCGATCTGCCGCAAGGTCGGCCAGATGCCCAACGCCTGCCCCCGCGACAACGCCCCAACGGCAAGGATATTGGCGAGAGGTATCCCCAGACCCAGCGCGATGGACATCAAGGCGGCAAACTGCGGCGGCAACGGCTGCACCGCGACAAAGGCAAGGGCAGTGTTGAACCGCCATCCGCATTGCCACAACCCGGCGAAATCCAGAAACCGGTCAGGCCCCCAGCCGCGCACCAGCCATCCCAGACCAAACCCCACGCCCTGCAACGCCCAAACGCCCACCCCGATCACCAACAGGTCGGCGCCTGCGGGTTGCCCGCTGCTGGCGGCCACAAAAATCAGGGCGGGAAACAGAACCAGAAAATTCAGGCGGTCAATCCCGGCCCATCCGGCATCCGGAATGATCCGGGCCAACACACCGCCCAGCGCGATCAGCGCGAAATCGGGCAGCAGGGCAAGAAATATATCAACCATCCGCCCGGCATAGCGCGGCCCACCGAACAGCGAAAGAGGCCCGCATCCGGCAGTGGTGGGTCAAGACCCACCTTACACCTACATCGCGCGGCTGTGCCGTCCTTCGGGCATCGCATAGCCATCGACCGCCTGCGCGGCGAGCCGGGCAATCAGGCGGGCCTCGGACGTCAGGCGGATGCGGCCACCAGTGACGGCAATATGATCGGCAAACCGGTCGCGCAGGGT
The DNA here is from genome assembly GCA_041742255.1 of Marivivens sp. GTDB lineage: Bacteria > Pseudomonadota > Alphaproteobacteria > Rhodobacterales > Rhodobacteraceae > JBGSIZ01. The sequence goes on from JBGSIZ010000295.1 coordinate 1,552, forward strand.
GGCGGTCATGGCCCAGATGTCAGCCTCGGTCCGGCCATGCGCGGCGGCAAGCGCGGCGCAATCCAGTTCGAACCGGCACATCAGCCCTTCGATCATGTCGGACCGCAGGGCATCGTCCGGGGTCATCGCATGGCCCCGCTCAATCGCCAGACCGCCCGCGTCAATCGCCGTGGCGTATTTGGCCGAGGCGGAAATATTCTGTGCAAACCCTTGGGGATATCGGGAAATGGCGGATGCCCCGACCCCAATCAACACCGGACAGGCGTCATCGGTATAGCCTTGGAAATTGCGGCGCAGGCGACCCGCATCGGCGGCAATGGACAGGCTGTCATCCGGGCGGGCATAGTGGTCGATGCCAATCTCGCGGTAGCCATCCCACACAAACAGGCGACGGGCGGTGTCAAACAGATCGAGCCGGGTTTCAGGGTCCGGCAGGGCATCGGCGGGGATCATCACCTGCCGCTTGGCCATCCACGGCACATGGGCATAGCCATACAACGCCACCCGGTCCGGCGACAGCGACAGAACGCGCTGCACCATGTCGGCCATCCGGGTCCGGGTCTGGTGGGGCAGGCCATACAGAATATCCATGTTCAACGACCCAACCCCGGCCGCGCGCAGCATCTCGACCACGTCGCGGGTCTGGTCAAACGTCTGGGCACGGCCAATGGCATCCTGCACGACGGTGTCAAAATCCTGCACCCCGATGGACGCGCGGGTCATGCCGGCGCGGGCAAGGGCATCAATCCTGGGCTGGTCCACCTCGGTCGGGTCAATCTCGACGGAAAACGGCATATCGTCGATCCATGGCCGGAACGCCCGCAGGGTCCGGGCCAGATCGTCGATCATGTCGGGGGGCAACAGGGTGGGGGTGCCGCCGCCCAGATGGATTTGCCCTAACCGGACATCCGGGTGCAGCAAAGCCGATATTTGGGCCAGTTCCCGCTTGAGCAGGGCCAGATAGGGGATCAGGGGACCATTGGTGCTGGTGCCTTGGGTGCGACAGGCGCAAAACCAACACAACCGCCGACAATAGGGGATATGCAGATAGAGCGACACCGGGGTTTCCGGCGTAATTGCGCCGATCCACCCGGCAACCATGGCCGGACCCACGGCCGGGGCAAAGTGGTTGGCGGGCGGATAACTGGTATATCGGGGGGCCCGTGCGTCAAACAGACCCAATGCGCGCAAACTTTCATGGCCGGGCATTGTGGATTCTCCGGAAAAACAGGGTAAGGTTGCAACGCATGGCTTTGAATTGGCCAAAAGGATCATCATGACCCAGACAATGGCAGAGCTTGACTGCGGCGATTGCCCGATCCGGCATCGCGCGGTCTGCGCGAAATGCGAACCCGAAGAATTGGTCCGGCTTGAGGAAATCAAGTATTACCGGAGCTTTGACGCGGGCCAGACGATTTCCTGGGCAGGGGACGATATGGCCTTTGTGGCCTCCGTCGTGCGCGGTGTGGCGACGATCAGCCAGACGATGGAGGACGGACGGACCCAGATGCTGGGCCTCTTGTTGCCGTCGGATTTCATCGGGCGACCGGGGCGGACCACCTGCGCCTATGACGTGACAGCGATCAGCGATGTCACGTTGTGCTGTTTCCGGCGCAAACCCTTTGAACAGTTGATGATCTCGACCCCGCATGTGGGGGAACGTCTGCTGGACATGACGCTGGATGAACTGGACGCGGCGCGCGAATGGATGCTGATCCTCGGGCGCAAGACAGCGCGCGAAAAAATCGCGAGCCTGCTGGCGATCATTGCGCGGCGCGAGGCGGCGATTGGGCTGACCGCGCTGCGCGGGCCGCTGTCCATTGACCTGCCACTGACCCGCGAGGCGATGGCGGATTACCTCGGGCTGACGCTGGAAACGGTCAGCCGCCAGATGTCCGCGCTCAAACGGGACGGGCTTATCGCGCTCGAGGGCAAACGCAAGGTAATGATCCCGGACTATGCGGCGTTGATCGGGGAAACGGGCGACGACATGGATGGCGGAATGGTCTCCTGACCGCCTGAAACCCTGCGCTGTCGCCCGCTGTGCCATTCTAGTGGGCCATCAACAATGGAACGGTCGACTGTTCCAACAGATCACGGGTGACGCCGCCAAACACGGCCTCGCGCAGGCGGGAATGGCCATAGGCCCCCATCACAATCAGGTCGGTTCCATGTTCGGTGGCGAACCGGCGCAGGTTTTCGGACACGCGCGGCAATGTCTTGGACAGGATGGCGACCTCGGCGGTGATCCCGTGCCGGGCGAGCATCAGGGATATGGCCCCGCCGGGGTCTGACCGTTCGTGGGAATGGGTGGGCGGGTCCACCATGACCACATCAACGCGGCCAGCGGCGCGCAGCATGGGCATGGCGGCGCGAATGGCGCGCAACGACACCGGGCTTTCGTCCCATGCGACCAGCGGGCGGGTGGGCACAGTGGCGACCGTGCCCAACGCCACCAGAACCGGGGCGGATGTTTCAAACAACGC
>JBGSIZ010000296.1:0-3660 GCA_041742255.1 Marivivens sp.
GGAATGGCACGACCCAACGGCCCACGCCGAGGTGGTGGCGATCCGGGCGGCCTGTGCCGCGCTGGGGCAGGACCGGCTGACGGGGTGCGATCTGTATGTGACGCTGGAACCCTGTCCGATGTGTGCGGCGGCCATCGCCAATGCGCGGATCGGGCGGCTGTATTACGGGGCGGCGGACCCCAAATCGGGCGGCGTGGCCCAAGGCCCGGCGGTGTTCAGTCACCCGCAATGCCACCACGTCCCACAGGTTTATGACGGCATCGGTGCGGCGCAGGCCGAAGCGCTGTTGAAATCCTTCTTTGCGGCGCGGCGGGACTAGCCCCAAAATCGGGCTTGCTTTTTTCCAAATTGAACGCTATTCATGAACTGTGTTCAATAGTGGAGGCAACCATGTCCGCCAAAGACGACCTGATCGACTTTACCCGCGCGGCGCTTGGGGCCGGGCACAGCAGGGACGACATCGGCAAAACGCTGATGACTGCCGGCTGGTCCCAAGGCGAGGCGGACGAGGCGCTGTCGGCATGGGCCGACACGCCCTTTGCCCTGCCCGTGCCCCGGCCCCGGTCGGTGGTGACGGCACGGGATTTCTTTGTCTATGCGCTCACGTTTTGTGCCCTGATTTCAGCAACCTACTGCTTGATCCACATTCTGATGACGACGGTGGACTGGGCGCTTGATGACGATTTCAGCCAATGGGAATTGCGCGGCCTGCGGTCCGCCCTTGCCGGGTTGATCGTGACGGGTCCGATTTATGGGTGGCTGACGTGGCGCGAAGAAACCCGGGTCGCCCGCGATCCCGGCGCACAGCGGTCCGCGATCCGCAAATGGATGGTGTATCTGCTGTTGCTCCTGACCTCGGGCATCCTGATCGGCGATCTGATCTGGCTTCTGGGCCGGTTCCTGAACGGCGACCTGACCCTGATCTTTATCCTGAAATCCGGGGTTGTCGGGCTGATCACCGGGGGGATTTTCCTGTTCTATTCGGACATCGTGCGGCGGTCCGAAGCGGCACCCGCCCGGACCAAAGGAGACGTGGCATGAAACGTCTTGGCGCACTCATCCTCGCACTGACCGCGATTGCGGGCGTGGTCGCGGTCCTTGTCATCGCAGGCGGCCCCGCCGAGGCGCGGCGGGAACAGGCGGACCGGGACAGGTATGAACGGCTGTTGGACATGGCCCGCGCGCTGGAATGCCAGACCGACGGTGCCACGGCGCCCGACGCCTTGCCCGCCGAAGGTGCACCCTATTGTGGCAATGATTTCATGATCTTTTTGCGCACCATCCCCGAAAACCGGCCGGGCGTGCCAGACGACCCGGCGGTGACCTATGTCTACACCAAAACGGGCGCGCAAACATTCACGGTCTGCACGACGTTCCACGACGCCACCCGGTTGGATGACCGTTTCAACAGCAGGTCATTTGATCCGACAACCGGGTGCCTGACGGGCGACATCCGACCGTGACCCAAACGGGGCGGGACCAATCCCGCCCCATTCCTTACATCACGATCGGCACCATCACCTGCGGTTCCACCACATCCACCCCCGGCAATTCGGCAATAAGGACGGAGGCATCCTGTGCCAACCGGCCAAAAGTCTTGTAATGGCAAGGGATCACGGCGGTGAAGTTGAACCAGCGGCGACACGCATAGGCGGCGCGTTTCTGGTCCATCGTATAATGCCCGCCACAGGCCAGAATGCCGATATCGGGTTTGTGGTAATCGCCCATCCAATCCATGTCGGCCATGATGTCGGTATCGCCTGACACATAGATCGTGTGACCCTCGCCCGCGATCATGAACCCGGCCTCGGACCCGGCGATGGCAAACGGGGTGCGGAAATCCACGCTGGAGGAATGACAGGCGTTGACCATTGTGACCATGGCGCCGTTCAGGTCCACGGTGCCGCCTTTGCCCATGCCGAGGGTCTGGCTGCCTTCGCCCGCGAACAGGTCGGACATTTCGTGGATGCACACGATGGGCACGTTCAATCTGGCAGAAAATTCGACCGCGTCGCCCGCGTGATCGCCGTGACCATGGGTCAACAGAATATGGGTGGCCCCGGTCAACGCCTCGTCCAGACGGTCGGCGGGGAACATGGGATTGCCCTGCAACCAAGGATCGACAAGCAGCACAGCGTCTTCGATCTCGATCCGAAAGGCGGAATGGCCAAGCCAGATGATTTTCATGGGTAGCTCCTCTATCTGTTTGGGACAAGGTATCGCAGCCACAGGAGTTTGCCAGCATGGACTGGACCGATCAGATTGACGCCTATTGCGAACGGACCGATTTCGGACTTTGGAGCGAACCGGTCAACGCGGTCACCAACCTCGCGTTCATCCTTGTGGGGCTGTGGATGTGGCGTGGCACGGCGGGGGCGCGAGGCGGGCGGGTGTTGTCGGCGATCCTTGTGGCCATCGGGATCGGGTCCGGGCTGTTTCACACCTTTGCGACCGGGTGGGCGTCGCTGGCGGATACGGCCCCCATCGGGCTGTTCATCCTGACCTATCTTTACCTCACCAATCGCCACATTCTGGGCTGGCCGATCTGGGGGGCGGCGCTGGGCACGGCGGCGTTCGTGCCGTTTGCGGCGGTGGTGGTGCCCGCGATGAACGCGCTGCCGTTTTTCCGGGTGTCGAATTTCTACTGGACGGTGCCGATCCTGTTGGGGGTCTATGCGGCCACGCTGCTGCGGAACGCTCCGGCGACCCGGCAGGGGTTCATAATCGGGGCGGCGATCTTGTCGGTGTCGATCACCTTGCGGTCGCTGGACCAGACGCTGTGCGCGGCGTGGCCCATCGGCACGCATTTCCTGTGGCACCTGTTGAATGCGGCGATGCTGGGCTGGATGATCCGGGTCTATGGCCGTCATATCGTATCGCGAGACGGGCTAGCGGGGGGCGGGCTTGCAGGGAACGGGCCGGGGCGATAAACGCGACGCCAACGCCATATTGGAGACGCCGATGTCAATCGACGAAGGAACCGCCCGAAAGGTCGCCAAACTCGCCCGGATCCGGGTCGAAGACGACAAGCTGCCCGCGCTCGCCGCGGAATTCAGCGCGATTCTGGGGTTCATCGAACAGTTGAACGAAGTGGACGTGGACGGCATCGAACCGATGACCTCTGTGACGCCCATGCGGCTGGTGCGGCGGGCGGATGTGGTGACGGACGGCAACCAACAGGCGGCCATCCTGAAAAATGCGCCCGACGCGCGCGAAGGCTTTTTTGCCGTGCCAAAGGTGGTCGAATAATGGATCTGTCCAACCTCACCCTCGCCGCCGCGCGGGACGCCCTGCGCAATGGCGACATGACCGCCGTGGACCTGACCACGGCCTGCCTTGCGGCCATCGACGGGGCCGACGCGCTCAACGCCTTTGTCCACAAGACCCCCGATATCGCACTGGAACAGGCGCGGGCGGCGGATGCGCGGCGGGGGCCGGATGCGCCGGACCTGAACGGTATCCCCTTGGGGATCAAGGATTTGTTCTGCACCAAAGGCGTGCCGTCACAGGCCGCCAGCCGCATTCTGGACGGGTTCCGCCCGGAATATTCCTCAACCGTGACGACCAAACTCTTTGCGGACGGCGCGGTGATGCTGGGCAAGCTGAACATGGACGAATTCGCCATGGGCTCATCGAACGAATCCTCCTGCTACGGCCCCG
>JBGSIZ010000297.1:0-6890 GCA_041742255.1 Marivivens sp.
TGGGTTGAAACCCACCTTACTTTTGCGCCATGGCGGGTTCCTTAACCTGCCATTAACCACAGGCCAGGCAGGGTTGGGCCATGGCAACCTACAAACGCATCCTTGTCCCCGGCGGGACCACATTCTTTACCGTGCGGTTGCAGGACCGGCAGTCGCGGCTGCTGACGGACCACATCGACACGCTGCGGGACTGTGTACGGCTGGCGCGGGCGCGGTGGCCCTTTGCGATCGAGGCGGCGGTGGTGTTGCCTGATCATCTGCACATGATCTGGACCCTGCCGCCTGGTGACGCTGATTATTCCAAGCGGTGGCGGCTGATCAAATCCGCGTTTTCGCGGCAGATGGCACCTGTCGCCGCCCCGGCCTCCCCCCTCACCCCGTCACAGATTGCACGGGGGGAAAAGGGGATATGGCAACGCCGGTTTTGGGAACATCAGATCCGGGATGCGGCGGATATGGCAGCGCACCGGGCATATGTCCTTGGAGCACCGGTTCATGCGGGGCTGGCCGCGCGGCCCACAGACTGGCGTTGGTCATCGGTCCACCGGGATGTGCAACGCGGGGTTCCGGTGCCCGCAACGGGCGGCTACGGCGCGCTGGCGTGGGCGCAGGGTGGGTTGAAACCCACCTTACCCGCCTAAAACCGCCGGCCTAAAACCGCCGGACTAAAACCGCCGGCCTAAAACCACTGGCCCGGTTCCATCAGGCCCAGATCCAGCAATTGCTGCGATGTCCATTCGAACGGGGCAGAGTTGTGCCATTTGAAGGTCTGGATATCAAAGGTTGACCCCGGATTGCGTTTGAGCGCCTTGGCCGTGCGGAACGAACACACCGTCGCGGTCAGGCTATTGTGCCACGGACAGGCATAGGTGTTGTATTCGGCATCACTGAACGTGTGATCGTCGCGCAGGGTCAGGCGGGGTTTGGCGCGAAAGATCGACACCCTGTCGATCCGGCGGCGCGGGGCGGGGATGTGTTCTTCGAACCGCCAGCGCAATCCGCCAAAAAAATCCAGCTGCCGCTCCAGATCGTTGTTCCACTTGTTCTTGCGGGCAAGCGCGTAATACCCGGATTTGTCCAGATGCGCATCGTCCAGCGATACGGCGGTCGGGTGCGCCCACAAATCACCCGCATACAGATCGACCACATAGGTCAGGATCGTATCGCGGCGTTCTTCGGCGTTGAACGCGATCATTTCGCCAATCGCCCGGCTTTCACAAAACGGGAAAAACAAGAATTCGGCGTTGTAGCAGTAATAGAACCACACCCCCGGTGCCGCCGCGATGCAGCCATTGACCACGGTTTCCAACGCCTTGTCGCCCAGCGTGTTGCAGGTCACCCGCACCAGCGCCGGATCGTCGGCCATGCCGGTTTCGAACATCTCGGGGCCGAACACGATCACCTTGCGAAACCCCAGCCCGATATGGTGCGCCACCGTTTCGCGCAACGCGACCTCGTCCTCGGCGAGGATAAGGGCGATCGGCCCCTTGGCCAGCAGCCCCTTGCCGGTGGTGAAAAACGACTCCAGACTGTCGAACTGCATGCGGAAAAACCTTTGTGCGCGGCGTCGCGTCGCGGGGCACCCCGCAGTGGCGACAGACTCCGCCATATCGCCCCGCATTGCAAGACGGGGCCTGTGCGGCTAGACGCAACACGGTATATCCCCCGCCAGACTCGACCCCATCGGAGCCCCCCATGTCCGACACCCCCGCCAAGAAGCTGTTCATCAAAACCTATGGCTGTCAGATGAACGTCTACGACAGCGAACGCATGGCCGAGGCGCTGGGCGGGCAAGGGTATGTCGAAACGCTCGATCCGGCGGATGCGGACATGATCCTGCTCAACACTTGCCACATCCGCGAAAAGGCGGCGGAAAAGGTGTATTCCGAACTCGGCCGCCTCAAACCGCTCAAGGATGCGCGCCCGACCCTCAAGATCGGGGTGACGGGCTGCGTGGCCCAAGCCGAAGGCGCGGAAATCATGCGTCGCCAGCCGTTGGTGGATCTGGTCGTTGGCCCGCAATCCTATCACCGCCTGCCCGCGATGGAGGCCGCCCTTGGCCGGGGTGAAAAACCCGTCGATACCGATTTCCCGGACGAGGACAAATTCACACTCCTGACCCCTCGGTCCAAAGCCGCCCGCGCGCCTGCCGCGTTTCTGACGGTGCAGGAAGGGTGCGACAAATTCTGTGCCTTTTGCGTTGTCCCCTACACCCGTGGGTCCGAGGTCAGCCGCCCCGCCGACCGTATCCTGACCGAAGCCCGCGCGCTGGTGGATGCAGGCGTGCGCGAATTGACCCTGCTGGGGCAGAACGTGAATGCCTATCACGGTCATGACGGCGGGTTGGCCGGGTTGATCGGCCAACTGGCCCGGATCGACGGTCTGGCCCGCATCCGCTACACCACGTCCCACCCCAACGACATGGACGACGCGCTTATTGCTGCACACGGGTCCGAATCGAAATTGATGCCCTACCTGCACTTGCCCGTGCAATCTGGTAGCGACCGCATCCTCAAGACAATGAACCGCAAACATACCGCTGACGGGTATCTGCGCCTGATCGACCGGGTTCGCGCCGCCCGCCCCGATATCCTGCTGTCGGGCGATTTCATCGTCGGTTTCCCCGGCGAGACGGAGGCGGATTTTGACGCCACGCTCGATCTGATCCGGGCGGTGGGCTACGGGGCTGCCTATTCGTTCAAATATTCACCCCGTCCGGGCACGCCCGCCGCCGAAAAACCGGCCGTGGACGACGCGGTGATGACGGACCGCCTGCAACGGCTGCAGACGCTCATCACCCAACAACAATACGCGGGTCAGGTCGCCATGGTTGGCAAGACGGTGGGGGTCCTGTTTGAGAAACCGGGTCGTGAGTCGGGGCAGATGGTGGGCAAATCCGACCACCTGCACGCGGTGCATGTGCCCGCCCCCGTCACGCTTCAGGGACAGGTCCACCCCGTCAGAATCGTCGAAAGCGCACGCAATTCGCTGTCGGGCGTCTTGGCGAACTGATTAACTTTCTGTCCATCCACTGCCGGAAATTATGTCGTTTCCGTGGCATGCCGGGAACAATCCGCCCCATAGGCGGTGACTGTCGCCATATTCGACACAATATATGGCTATTTATACTTCCAATATGGCCTAAATTTGCTAAGACTTGGCAGATAATGTGATGAGGGCGTACCCGAGGGCCACCTGCTGTGCCACCGGGAGTGAAGGGGCAGAGGGCGATGGCTGTGAAAAGAATTTTCAACTGGGTGCTGAACACTGCGACGGGTGGTCTGACGATGTCGGTGCTGGGCCTCGCCCTGATCGCTGGTCAGGCGCAAGCGCAAGATACCCGCGTGATCCAAGGGGAACGGTATGTTCCCACCATCTGGATTGACCCCGATGGCTGTGAACACTGGGTGATGGACGACGGGGCCGAAGGGTTCATGGACGCCCGCCGCACCCGCGACGGCGCCGCCGTATGTCACCGCAGCGAAATTTGCGGCGTCATGAACACCGACCAGTTGTTTGCCACCGACCGGTATGCCATTTCGCACCCCGGACGCGCGGCGCTGGAAAACTTCTTTCGGTCGGCCAACGCTTACGGGTTCCTGATCTACGGGCACACCGACAGCCGGGCGTCTGACGAATACAACATCCGCCTGTCCAACAACCGGGCCAATGCGGTGGCGCAGGTCGCGCAATCCATCGGCGCACGGGTCGTGGACGTGCGCGGGTTCGGCGAACGGTCGCCGCGCGCCACCAACGGCACCGCCGAAGGCATGCAGCAAAACCGCCGCGTCGAAATATATTGTCTGCGCTAAAGGGGAGTGTGACCATGAACATTGTAAAGAGCATCATCCTTTTGGCCAGCGGCGCGGCATTGTCGGCCTGTGTGTCTGCCGAAGGTCTCGAAGGTGGCGGACCGCTCGCACTGGGCGGCATCGGCCCGGACAAGACGGTTGACCGGGGCATCAACGCCCACCACCTGTCCACGCTTGTGGCGGGCATCTGGGTCAGCCCGGATGGCTGCGATCACTGGATCATCGACGATGGCGTGGAGGGATACCTGTCCCCCCGCCTGACGCCGGATGGCCGCCCGGTCTGTTCCGGGGTGGCCCCGCCCGCCGTGGCAACCGGCCCCTTCAAGGAAGGCACGCCGATCCCGGACACTCTTTGATCCGTGCGGACCCAAACCAACACCAGACGGCCGCGGCATCGCCCGCGGCCGTTTGCGTTTGTGCCCCTGCGCTGTCCTGTCGCTGGTCCGTTCCCGTCACGTCCCCGCAATACTCGGCTGTCATGGGTTGCGTCGGGCGGGGCAACTTGCAACCATTCCCCAAACACCTTCGCCCCCGGAACCCTTTCCCTAGGAGAACTGCTTGGCCACTTCTTTTCTGCCCCCGCCCGTCGCCTTGTCCGGCATCACCGAAAGTGCTGTGGAATTCCCGGATAACTTCCTGTTGATCGACCTGTGCGGCGAACATGACCGCAACCTGACCAAGATCGAGGCCGATCTGAGCGTGCAGATACAGCGGCGTGGCAATCAACTGCGGGTGCATGGTCAGGAACCGGATATCAAGGCCGCGATCGAGGTTCTGCAATCGCTCTATTCCCGGCTCGAGGCCGGGCGCGCCGTGGAAACCGGCGATATCGACCGGGAATTGCGGATGGGCACCTCGGAACGCGGAATTGCGCCGCAGGCCGGGGACCAGATCGAGCTGTTTTCGACCGCCCGTGTCGAGATCAAGACGCGCCGCAAACTGGTGGAACCCCGGACCGAGGCGCAAAAGGCCTATGTCCGCGCGTTGTTCAGCACGGAACTGAACTTTGGCATCGGGCCTGCGGGCACCGGCAAAACCTATCTCGCGGTGGCCGTCGCCGTAAACATGTTCATCGAAGGCAAGGTGGACCGGATCATCCTGTCGCGCCCCGCCGTCGAGGCGGGCGAGAAACTGGGCTATCTGCCCGGCGACATGAAGGACAAGGTCGATCCCTACATGCAGCCGCTCTATGATGCGCTCAATGATTTTCTGCCGGGCAAACAGGCCGCCAAACTGATCGAGGAAAAGCGGATCGAGATTGCGCCGCTGGCGTTCATGCGCGGGCGCACGTTGTCCAACGCCTTTGTCGTGCTGGACGAGGCGCAGAATGCGACCTCGATGCAGATGAAGATGTTCCTGACCCGTCTGGGCGAAGGGTCGCGCATGGTCATCACCGGGGACCGCACTCAGGTTGACTTGCCGCGCGGGGTGCCGTCGGGGCTGGCGGATGCGGAACGGTTGCTCAAGAATATCAAGAAGATATCCTTCAGCTACTTCACCGCCAAGGACGTGGTGCGCCATCCGCTTGTTGCGGCCATCATCGAAGCCTATGAAGCGGACGGGACGATCTGATCCCATGTTCCCGCATCGCAAGCAGGGCCGCCCGTGACCATTGACTGCATTTTCGAGGATGACCGCTGGGAAGCCGCCGGTCTGGACCGTCTGGCCGACATCGTCGAGGCCGCAACGCTGACCCGTCTGGGTCTGGACCCGGACACCGTCGAGGCGTGCGTCATGGGCTGTTCGGACACCCGTATCGCCGAACTCAACGCCGATTTCCGGGACAAGGCGCAGGCCACCAACGTGCTGTCATGGCCATCGCAGGAACGAGGGGCCGCCATCGCAGGCGAAATGCCCCGCCCGCCCGTGATGGACGCCTTCGGGGCCACCGAACTGGGCGACATCGCCATCTCCTATGACACCTGCATGTCTGAGGCGCAGGCCGCCGGGCGTAGTCTTGCCGATCACGCCACCCATCTTTTGGTGCATGGATTGCTGCATCTGTTGGGATTTGATCACATCCGCGACCCCGACGCCGCCCTGATGGAAGGGTTAGAGACAGAAATCCTTGGCAATCTGGGGATTGCTGACCCATATAGCGAACACAGTAAAACAACCCGGTAGGAGACAATGGGCGACAGCGTAGACGGTTCTTCTAGTGCGGCGCAAAGCGCGCCGATTGATCTGGAAAATGACGATGATGCGGACAGTCAGTCACGGGGTTTTTTCGGCCGCCTGTTTGACGCGCTGACCCCCGGGGCGGAACCCGAGGACGACACGGCCTATCCCGCCCGGTCCACCACCTCTGCCATTCCGTCGCCGGGGATGATGAACCTGCGGCGGTTGCGGGTCGAGGATGTGTCGATCCCGAACACCGACATCGTCGCCGTGCCCGTCACCATCGAAAAAGAGGCGTTGGTGGACGTGTTTCGCGACAGCGGGCTTACCCGTTTGCCGGTCTATTCGGGGACGCTGGACACCCCCATCGGGATTGCCAACCTCAAGGATTTCGCGCTGCGCTATGGCTTTAACGCCGTGGCCCCGGAATTTGACCTGCGCGGCATGTTGCGCCCGCTGTTGTTCGTGCCGCCGTCGATGCCCTTGGGCGTTTTGCTGCAAAAGATGCAGACGGAACGCATCCACATGGCGCTGGTGATCGACGAATACGGCGGCACCGACGGTCTGGTGACCATCGAGGACCTTCTGGAACAGGTCGTGGGCGAGATCGAGGATGAACACGACATCGACGAGGTCACATCGTTCACCAAGGAAAAGCACGGCGTCTACATGGCGCTGGCCAAAACCCCGCTCGAAGAATTCGAGGCCGAAATCGGCATGGACCTGACCGCCCACAACGAGATCGACGAGGAAGAGGTCGATACCCTTGGCGGTCTGGTGTTCATGCTGGCCGGTCACATCCCCGCCCGGGGCGAGGTGATCCGCCATCCCGACGGCCCCGAATTCGAGGTCGTCGATGCCGACCCGCGCCGGATCAAACGGCTGCGGGTTCGGATGCCCGATGCCAGCGACGGCTGACGGCCCGTGCCCCCGGTTCTGACCACGGGTTGGCCGCGCCTT
>JBGSIZ010000298.1:0-9704 GCA_041742255.1 Marivivens sp.
GCCTATGCGCAGGGCAACCGCACGCTGACGATGGTAACCACGTGGGGCCGCGGCCTTGCCGGGGTGCATGACAGCGCGCAGCGCGCCGCCGACAGCATCACCGCAATGACCGATGGTCAGTTGACGGTGGACCTCAAGGCCGCCGGCGAACTGGTCGGCGCGTTCGAGGTGTTTGACGCCGTGACCTCTGGTCAGGCCGACATGTATCACGGCGCGGACTATTATTTCATCAACCAGCACCCCGGCTATGCGTTCTTTACCGCCGTGCCCTTTGGCATGACCGCGCAGGAACTGGCGAACTGGTATTACTACGGCGGCGGCATGGAATTCCATGACGAGCTGGGCCAGATTTTTGGCCTCAAGTCGTTCCTTGGCGGCAACACCGGCGCGCAGTCGGGCGGCTGGTACAAGACCGAAATCACCGGCCCCGAAGATTTTCAGGGTCTCAAGTTCCGGATGCCCGGCCTTGGCGGCGAAGCCTTGGGCAAGATGGGCGCCTCCGTGCAGAACCTTCCGGGGGCCGAGGTGTATCAGGCGCTGGCATCCGGCGCGATCGACGGCACCGAATGGATCGGTCCGTGGGCCGATGAAAAGGCCGGTTTCCAGGAAATCACCAAATTCTACTACACCGCCGGTTTCCATGAGCCGGGCGCGGGTCTGTCGCTTGCGATGAACCGCGAAGTCTATGACAGCCTGACGCCTGCTCAGCAGAAGATCTTTGAGATCGCCGCTGCCGAAGGCCACCAGAACAACCTTGCACAGTTCCTGTCCAACAACGCCGCCGCACTGGAGCGGTTGCAGGCGGGCGGCGTCAAGGTTCTGGAATTCCCGGACAGCGTCTGGGACGCGTTTGGGGCCGCCGCCAAGGAAACCATGGACGGCTATGCCGGGGACGAGCTTTACGACCGGATGCGCGCCAGCGTAGACGCGTCCATGCGGTCGTCGTCCGGCTGGATCACCCGGTCAGAAGGCACCTACCGGGCACAGCGCGACCGCGTTCTGGGCTGATCGTTTTCCACACAAACGGCAGGCCTCGCATATTCGGGGCCTGTCGGCCTGATACTGGGCCCAGCGGGGAGGCTGGACCCAAACCATTTGTCGCGGGGGAACATACACCATGGGATTGGTCGAAAGCTGGGGGGGCAACCCCATAGGATGGTTCGTGGCCCACCTGATCGAGGCGGGCTACAACCTGTTTTTCGCGCTGACGCATCCCGGGCTCTGGCTCGCGTGGGTGCCGCACATCAGCCTTGGCGACAAACTCCCCGATCCGGAAACGGCGGAATCGCTGATCCGGTTCATCTACTATGGGGCCTCTATCGAATTCTTCTTTGTCTGCCTGCTGCTCTTTTTGATCGTCACCGCGATCGGGATGTGGCGCAACGGGTTCATGTGGGCCTGCGTGCGGGGCATGGAACGGTTTCACAACGGTGTCGGACGGACAATGGCCTGGGCCGGATTGCTGATGGTGCTGGTGCAGATCGTCATCATCTTCATGCAGCGGGTGTTCGCGGTCAGTGAACTGACGTTCGGTTTCGGCATGGCGTTTTCGTTCGACATCTCGTGGTGGTCCGAAAGCCTCAAGTTTTACAACGCCTTGATCGTGTGCCTGTGCGCCACCTATACCTTTGTCCAGGGCGGGCATGTGCGGGTGGACCTGATCTATGCCCGCGTCAGTTACCGCACGAAAAAGATGATCGACATGATGGGGGCCTTGTTTTTCATGATCCCGGCGTCGGTGGTCACATGGCTGTTTGGCTGGTTTTTCATGTGGCGCAATCTGGTGGTGCCGAACCCATCGGCGTCCAAATCGCTGGAACAATTGTTGCCGGGGGCGCGGGCCTTGAAATGGAATGTGGAAACCATCGGGTTTTCGCCCAACGGGTTCAACGCCTACTTTTTGTTCAAGGTTCTGCTGATCCTTTATGTCGCGATGATCCTGTTGCAGGCCGTCAACGTGTTCTACCGCTCCTATCTGGAGCGCAAAGAAGGCGAAGCGAGCGACGGGCGGTTCATCGACAAGGACAGGCTGGGCGATGACACCGCCGAACTTGTCGCCAAAATCCACTAATTCAAAGGCAGATCCCCCATGCTTCTCGGTCTTGATGGCGTCGAAATCGGCCTGATCATCGTGTTCCTCTCGCTTTTTGCGGGTATCCTGTCGGGCTTTCCGGTGGCGTTCGCCATTGGCGGGGCGGGGATCGTGTCCTTTGTCATCATCGCGGCCTTGGACAGTTCGGGCGTGTTGATCCACATGGCCGTGGACAGCAGTTCGGCGGAATTCAAGGCGCTGGTGGCCCAAGGCATCCGGTCTGACGCGATATCGGTGTTTTCCAACCCCGAATTGCCCCGCGTCGCGGAACCCTTGTTTCCGGGCGGCTGGGAATTGGCGATGGACCGTAACCTTGGGTTTATCGTCAACCGGATGAACGAACGGGTTCTGGCCGGGCAATCCATCGAAACCCTGTTGGCGGTGCTGATGTTCGTGATGATGGGCATCACGCTGGAACGCAGCCGGATCGCGGACGAACTCTTGACCAAGATGGCGCGGGTGTTCGGGCCGCTGCCGGGTGGTCTGGCGGTGTCGATTGTGGTGGTGGGGGCGTTTCTGGCGGCCTCGACCGGGATCGTGGGGGCCACGGTGGTCACGATGGGTCTGCTGGCGCTGCCAACGATGTTGAAAAACAACTACTCGCCCGAACTGGCCACCGGTGTCATTGCGGCCTCTGGCACCTTGGGCCAGATCATTCCGCCGTCGATCGTGATCGTGCTTCTGGGCACGCTGGCGGGCGACCTGTTCGCGGCGGGTCAGGAAAACCGGGCGGCGGCGGCGGGGTGCACGGACGCGCTGACATTCCTTGGGGAACCTGCGGTGTTGTCGGTGGGGACGCTGTTTCAATCGGCGCTGTTGCCGGGGATCATGCTGGCGGTTTTGTATGCCACCTATGCGTTCGGCTACGCGATGTTGAACCCGTCCAAGGCCCCGGCCGTGGCGTTCGCCGACGGGGCCGCCAGCCGGTTCACCCGCAACGAAGGGCTGACATGGTTTCTGGGCGCGCCCATCCTGTTGATCGCGGTCCTGATCGGCGGCATGCAGGCCGGGTTGATCGGCAGCCAGTCGGTGATCGTGGACAGCTACACCGACGCGGGCCAAACGGCGAGCCTGCGCACCAACGTGAGCGAACAGTGCGCGGCCTCCATGATCGCGCTGCACGGGCAAGACGCATGGGACGCGGCCGTGGCCCAACAGGTGGCGATTGAGGCTTCCGGTGGCGTGGCACAAGCCCGCCTGCTCGGTGAGGAGGAGCGGGCGGGTCTGGTTCTGGAACGCATCGCGGCAGCACCCAAGATCGGCACGGGGTTGGGCATTCTGGCCTTGCTGATGGCACTCGTGCTGGCATTTGCGCGGGGCATCGACCCCGGCGCGGCCCAACGCCCGCTGCTGATCGGGGCTGTGGGTGTCGGGCTGTTGCTGCTGGTGGATGTCAACCTGATTTCGGCGGTCACCACGCCGGGCATCACCACGCTGTTGATCGCGATCCCGTTGCTGATCGCCTTGGTCGGGCTGCGGGCGGGCGTGGCGCGGTTAGGCCAAAGCGACCTGATCCGCGTGATCTTTCCGCCGCTTGTGCTGATTATCGCGGTGCTGGGGTCCATCATGGGGGGCGTCACGAACCCAACTCCGGCGGCGGCACTTGGGGCAGGCGGTGCGATCCTTCTGGCCGCCACGCGCAAGTTGCAGGACAACGGACGGTCCGCCCGGATCGTCAACCTGACGGCGGCGGCGATTGTCGTGATGCTGGTCATCGGGTTCAACTTTGACCTGCGGATGGGCCAAGAGGTGGTGCTGCTGGAAAGCCGGATCGCCTTTGGGGTGGCGATGGCCGCGTTCCTGTTCGCGATGTTCGGCATCCTGTGGTCGTGCTGGGTCTTGCTCGAGGGCGGGGTTCTGGCACCAGTGGTCCGGGAAACGGCCAAGGTCACGTCGATGGTGTTCACCATCCTGATCGGGTCACAGGTTCTGAACCTTGTCCTGATCTCGTTCGGCGGGGAACACTACATTCAGGAATTCCTGAAATCGTTCCAGAACGAATGGACGGTGTTCCTGATCGTGATGCTTGTGTTGTTCCTTCTGGGTTTCGTTCTCGATTTTCTGGAGATCATCTACATCGTGGTGCCCATCGTTGGGCCGGTCATCTATGGGGGCACGTTTGACCCGAAATGGGTGACGATCATGATCGCGGTGAACCTGCAAACATCGTTCCTGACGCCGCCCTTCGGGTTCGCGCTGTTCTACTTGCGGGGGGTCGCACCCAAGGAAATCACCACCGGACATATCTACCGGGGCGTGGTGCCGTTCATCGTCATTCAGGTGTTCGCGCTGTTGCTGCTGGCATTCGTGCCGGGGGTGGTGACGATTGTGCCGGATCTGTTGAACTGACGGGGCGGTGAAACGAATAACGGGCGCGCCCGGTCGGGCGCCCGTTTTCGTTTCTTCGGTGACGCGCCTAGCGGGGCTGGGACACCGGCAAATGGATGCGGGCCACCTGTTCGGCAATCGGGTCCACCGACAACGGATGCAAGGCAGCGGAATAGGCGGCGGGGTCGCCCAGCGGCGTCCACTGACTACCGGTATAGATTTCCAAACCGGAAAACTTGGCCTTGTACCCCATCTTGGGGCTGCCGGGCACCCAATAGCCCAGATAGACATAGGGCAGGCCCAGTTCATGGGCGATCCGCACATGGTCAAGGATCAGATAGGTGCCCAGACTGTCGGCCTCGCGGTCGGGGTCATAGAACGAATAGACCATGCTCAACCCGTCATCCAGAATGTCGGTCAGACACACGGCGCGGATCGGGCTGATGTCGGCGTCCACGACGGGCACATGGTATTCGATCAGACGGGACCGGATCGGAGTTTCCTCGACCATGGCGGCAAATTCGAACAGGTCCATATCGGCCATCCCGCCCGTCGCATGGCGGCTGTCCAGATAGCGGCGGAACAGGTCATACTGATCTTCGGTGGCCCAAGGCGACGTGGCGCGGCGCACAAGGGCCGCATTGCGCTTGGCCACGCGGCGCTGGGTCCGGCTTGGCACAAAATCGGCGACCCGGATACGGGCAGACATGCAGGCGGAACATTCGGTGCAGGACGGGCGATACAGCACATTCTGGGACCGCCGGAACCCTTGCTTGGACAAGGCATCGTTCAGCTTTTCGGCGGCCTCGCCCTGCAAGGCGGTGAACAGCTTTCGTTCCATCCGGCCCGCCAGATAGGGGCACGGCTGTGGGGCGGTCACATAAAACTGTGGCGCAGTGGGCAAAAGGTGGCGCATGACCGTCCGGGGTTGAGTGTGCCCTGTGATGTTAGCAACCCGCGCGGCCTGCGCCAAGGGTTCAATACAACGACCGCTGATTGATCGCCGTGGTGCCCAGAACATGGTCGCCCAGGCTTTTGCCCCGCGCACCGGTGGCCATCAACACCAGTGAAATCAGGTGCAGGGGCATCATCAGGATGGACAGGCTGTAAATGCCGGTATGCCAGAACGCGGTCGCTCCGGTCAGGGGGGCGCCATCATCCCGCACAATCGTGATCCCCGATATCGCCATGCCGGGCGTGGCGGACCCCATGGCGAGCGTGGCCCAGCGGTAAAAAAACCCGGACACGAAAAACAGGGCGGGAAAAAACCACAGCGCCAGAAAGGCGGTAAAGGGCAGGATCATTGCGGACAACAGACCCGTGAGAACCATGTCGATCCCCCATGCCAGCGCCCGGCGCGGCAGAACGCCGGCATAAAGGGCGGGATGGGTGACCGGGTCGGGCAAGGCTGCAGGGGCATAAGCGGCGGTCATGGCAATCTCCGTTTCAAGGTGGGGGGGACAAGGGCGCAGGCGGCACCACAACCCGGGGGATCAGGGCAGTGGGCCGCCTGCGGCAACACCTGACTGGGACGGATCAGGCGTTGTTGCGGGGTTCGGGATGGGCGTCGTCGGTCGGATCGACGGTCGTCGTGGTCTTGGCCGCACGGTCATTCATGAACTGGTCGAATTCGGACTTGTCCTTGGCTTCGCGCAGCCGCTCGAGGAAGGCCTCGAAATTGCGCTGTTCTTCTTCCAGCCGGGTCAGCGTGTCGGACTTGTAGGCGTCAAACGCCCGGTTGCCCGAAGGACGCATGGCGGCAAATGCCGCGTGGCGGCTGGTGCGGTTGTGGTCGCGGCCCCGGGCCGCACAGTTTCCAGAAAACATCCGTTTGCTCCAGATCATATAAGCGAGAAGGGCGAGGCCCACAGGCCAGACAAAGATGAACGACAGCACCATCGCGGCGATCCAGGCACCTTTGCCCCGATCATCAAGCCACATTTCGGCGCGGGCGAACCAACTGGGCCGGGACATCCGGCCAGCCGCGTAGGACGAGGGGGGGTAAAGCGTTGCGTCGGTCATCGTTGGGGTCCTTCTTCAGGGTTGCGGTGTATGTGGGGTCATGTAAACGCCCTTCACATCCCTGATATGCGAACGCAGTCCGGACATCGCAAGGGGCTATGTAATGATTTTTAACATTAAACCCGCAACCCGTTGCAGAGGCAAATTTTTTAGCCGCAGGTCAGACGGTGAAACTGGCCACTGTGGCGGCTGCAAGCCGGACAATGTCGTTTGGTGCGGTGGGAAAGATATGGCGCGGGGTTCCGGCGGCGGCCCACACCGTGTCAAAGTCCAACAGGCGCGGATCGAAAAACGCGCGGATCGGGTTCAGGTGGCCCACAGGGGACACGCCCCCGATGGCAAACCCGGTCTGGGCGCGCACCAGATCGGCATCGGCCCGCCCCAGTGGCTCGCCCGCCAATGCGGACGCTTTGGCCGGGTCCACCTGATTGCCGCCTGCGGTCAGAAACAGGATGGTGGCACCACTTGTGACACCTTGAAAGATGATGGACTTCACAATCTGGTCCAGCGCACATCTCGCCGCCTCCGCCGCCTGTTGGGCGGTCCGGGTCTCGGCGGCCATCTCAAGGGGGCGCCCGGACACTCCTGCGGCTTCAAGGGCTGCGATGACCCGCTTCAGGCTTTTGCTCATCCGGTCGTCCTTTCTTGGCCCTGCCCGTGCCTTTGTGCCTCAAATATCCCGGGGGGGCGGCCCGCAGGGGCGCGGGGGCAGCGCCCCCAAAACCTTCTTGCGCCCCCTGATTGACCCTTTGCGCGCGGCTGGTCAATGTGGGGCATCATGACACACACCCGGTTCGACACCCGCATCACCCGTAGCCCGCACCCCTTCGACCCCGACCGCGGGACCGAGGCGCTTGCATGCATGGGCGATCTGCCGTCGCAAACCGCCGAGGTGATAAAAGGGGCCGCCGGGTGCAGCCCGTATCTCAGCGACCTGATCCGCCAAGAGGCTGATTGGCTGCGCGGCGCGCTTGACGACCCCGAAACCGCTTTGGCGGACTTGTTGTCTGCGGCACGCAGCCTGCCCGTGGACCAGATTGCGCAAGGTTTGCGCACGGGCAAACGGCGGTTGGCGCTGTTAGTGGGGCTGGCTGATCTTGGCGGGGTCTGGCCGCTGGAAACCGTGACACAGGCCTTGACCGATTTTGCAGACGCCGCGGTGGACGTGGCCCTGCGCGGCTATGTCGGGGCAGAAATCGCGCGCGGCAAAATCCCCGGCCTTGACCCGGTGGATGCCGACACGGCGGGCGGCATGGTCGCGCTCGCCATGGGCAAGATGGGCGCAGGCGAATTGAACTATTCCTCGGACATCGACCTGATCGTGCTGTTCGATGACGCCCGGTTCGACGCGGACACCGTGCAGACCGCGCGGGCGGCCTTTCTCAAGGTGACGCGGCGGATGACGGCGGTGTTGTCGGATGTGACGGCGGGGGGCTATGTGTTTCGCACTGATCTGCGGCTGCGCCCCGACGCCAGCGTGACGCCTGTGTGCCTGTCCATGACCGCCGCCGAAGGCTACTACGAAAGCGTGGGGCGCACATGGGAACGGGCGGCGTATATCAAGGCGCGGCCTGCCGCCGGGGACACCGCGGCGGGGGGCCGGTTTCTGGACACGATGCGCCCGTTCATCTGGCGCAAACACCTTGATTTCGCGGCCATTCAGGATGCCCACGACATGCGGCTGCGGATCCGCGACCACAAGGGGCTGCACGGCCCGCTGGTTCTGGACGGTCACAACATGAAACTGGGGCGGGGCGGCATCCGCGAGATCGAGTTTTTCACCCAGACCCGGCAGTTGATCGCAGGCGGGCGCGATCCGTCGTTGCGGGTGCGGGCCACGGGGGCCGGGCTGGACCATTTGGCGGCAGCAGGTTGGGTGCCACAGGAACACGCGACAACCCTCTACGATCATTACAAATTCCACCGCGAGGTCGAACACCGGGTGCAAATGATTGCGGATCAGCAAACCCACCATTTGCCGACAACGCCCGACGGCTGGGCGCGGCTCGCGGCGTTCATGGGCACGACCGAACCCGCGTTGCGGCGCGACATCGCGGAACGCTGCGACGTGGTTCATGACCTGACCGAAGGATTCTTTGCGCCCGATGCCACGCCCACAGCCCCCGCGGACCCCTTCGGCGCGGACATTATCGTGGGCTGGCGCAGCTATCCCGCGTTGCGATCCGACCGGGCCAACGCGATTTTTCGCAGGCTCCGCCCCGACATCGTGGCCCAGCTCAAAGAGGCCGCAAAACCCGAAGAGGCGCTGCTGCAATTCGACGGCTTTCTGCGCGGGCTGCCGGCCGGGGTGCAGTTGTTTTCGCTGTTCGAGGCGAACCCGCAACTGACCCGGCTGGTGGTCGATATCTGCGCCACGGCCCCCGCACTGGCGCACTACCTGTCGCGCAATTCGGACGTGTTTGACATGGTAATCGGCGGCGGCTTCTTTGCGCCGTGGCCCGGCACGGCCAAACTGACCAAACGTCTGGCCCGCGCCATGTCTGAGGCCCCCGATTACGAGGCGCGGTTGAACATGGCCCGCCGCTGGACCAAGGAATGGCATTTCCGCGTCGGCGTCCATCACCTCCAAGGGCTGATCACCGCCGAAGAGGCAGGGGGGCACTACGCCGATCTGGCACAGGCGGCGCTGGCGGGGATATGGCCCGTGGTTGTGGCGGAATTTGCAGAAAAACATGGGGAACCGCCCGGCAACGGGGCGGTGGTTCTGGGCATGGGGTCGCTGGGGGCAGGGCGGCTGAACGCGGGGTCCGACCTTGACCTCATCATGATTTATGACGACGCGGGGGTGGACCAATCCACCGGACGCCGGCCACTGGCGACCCGCGCCTACTATGCGCGGTTGACGCAGGCATTGGTGACTGCGGTCACCGCCCCCATGGCCGATGGACGGCTATACGAGGTGGATATGCGTTTGCGTCCGTCCGGGCGGCAAGGGCCGGTAGCAACGTCTATCGTATCCTTCGCCAGTTACCAGCGGACCGAGGCATGGACATGGGAACACCTTGCGCTCACCCGCGCGCGGGCGGTGGCGGGGAACATGGACCTTGGCGATGCGGTGGACCACATCCGACAGTCGGTCTTGGCGGAAAAGGCGGAGGGGGACACCGTTCTGGCGGACGTGGCGGACATGCGCGCCCGGATCGCCGCCGCAAAACCGCCCCACGGCGATTGGGATGCCAAGATCGGGCCGGGTCGGTTGCAGGATGTGGAGCTTTGTGCGCAAACGGTCGCGTTGCAGGCA
>JBGSIZ010000299.1:0-24031 GCA_041742255.1 Marivivens sp.
GCCGCACGCGGGGTAGCAGCCGCAGGGGCAGGCGTCGCCGCAATCGTGATTTCGGTCACGCCCGCCGCAGGACGCGGCAGGGGTTGCGGGGCGCGGGCCACATCACGGGGCAACGACGGCTGAAACCCGCACATCGGCACCCGCTGGCGGGTCACACGGGGCACCCAGTTGGTCACGCCACCAATTCCGGCCCGGATAAACGCACAACCTTCGCTGTCCACATATTGGGTGCCAGTGTAGGATGCGGGGGGATTTTCAGCAGGCAACGCCTGCGCACCGGCCTGATGCGCCATCAAACCAAAAACCACCGCTGCAACAAAGCCGGTCCGCGTCATGCTGTCCCCCACTAGATATTGTGGAAGAATGCATCACAATCGCTATACTGTAAAGGCATTGATCCCTTATTTTGTGCCAAACATGCGGTCACCCGCATCCCCTAGCCCCGGCACAATATATCCATGGTCGTTTAGATGGCTGTCTACCGCCGCTGTGACGATGGGGACATCGGGATGGGCCTCTTTCATCCGGGCGATGCCTTCGGGCGCGGCCAAAAGGCACAAGAACCGGATTTCCCGCGCGCCGGCCTGTTTCATCAGATCAATAGCGGCGGCGGACGAATTTCCGGTGGCCAACATCGGGTCCACCACGATGGTCACGCGGTCCTCTAACTGGGTCGGAACCTTGAAATAATACTGCACCGGTTGCAGGGTTTCGGGATCGCGATACAGCCCGACAAACCCCACCCGGGCGGCCGGGATCAGCTCCAGAATACCGTCCAGCAACCCATTGCCCGCCCGCAAGATCGACACCAGCGCCAGTTTCTTGCCCTCGATCACGGGGGCGTCCATTTCGCACAAGGGGGTGGTAATCCGCTTGGTCGTCATCGGCAGGCCACGGGTCACCTCATAGGCCAACAACAGACTGATTTCCCGCAACAATTGGCGAAACGACGCGGTCGATGTATCGGCCTCGCGCATCAACGTCAGCTTGTGCTGCACCAGCGGGTGATCAACAACGGTCAGGTGCGGGATCATGCGGCAGGCTCCAGTTTCTTGGCGATGATTTTCTTGGTGGCAGGGCTGCAGAACGCGGCATCAAGGGCGGTCTTGTTCAACTCTGCAAACACGTCCTCTTCCCAGCCGAATGTCTTGTGCAGCATGTCGAATTCATCGGTCATGGTGGTGTTGAAAAACGGCGGATCGTCGGTGGACACGGTCACCTTGACGCCGCGGGCGCGCAGTTTGGCAATCGGGTGATCCTTCCAAGACGGCACAGCGCCCAGAAACACGTTTGACCCTGGACAAACCTCCAGAACGATCCCTTTTTCGGCGATCAGATCGACAAGGCGCAGGTCCTTGTAGGCGTTGATCCCGTGGCCGATGCGTTCGGGGGCCAGATCACGGATGGTGTCGGCGACCATATCGGGGCCGCCCCATTCCCCGGCGTGGCAAGTGATCCGCAACCCGGCCTCGCGGGCCATGTCGAAACTATAGGTGAAATCACCGGGGCGGCCCATCATTTCGGCCCCGGCCATACCAAACCCGGTGATGAAATCGCCCTTGGTTTCGGCGGCACAGCGGGCGGCGGTTTTCGCCTGTTCGGGGCCCGCATGGCGGATGCAGGTGACAATCCCGCGCAGGGTGATGCCCATGGTGGCCTCGGCCTGTGCGGCGGCTTCCTCAATCGCATGCAGATATTCACGCCACGCGGACACATCGCCGCCGCCGCAAAAATCCGGGGACAGGAAGGTTTCGGAATAGACCAGCCCGTGGGCGGCGGATTGTTCCAGCACAGCCAGCGTCAGGCGGTGAAAATCCTCGGGACCTTGCAAGGTGGTGCAGGCGGCCTCGTATACTTTCAGGAAATGATCGAAATCGCGGTAGGCATAGCCGCCGCTTTCGTTGAATATCCCTGCAATATCAATGTTCTTTTCGCGGGCCAGCCCCCGGATGAACGCAGGCGGCGCGCCCCCCTCCAGGTGCAGGTGCAATTCGACCTTGGGCAGGCTGGCGTAGGTCATAGGAAACTCCGTCCGGGGCCTTGGGCGGGAATGCCCAGATGGGCGGCGATGCTGGCCGCCACATCCACAAATCCGATAGGGCCAATCGCGCGGGGTGGGACACCATGGACCAGAACGGGCACCTGTTCGCGGGTGTGATCGGTGCCCACCCATGTGGGGTCATTGCCATGGTCCGCCGTCACGATCAACACATCCCCCGCCCGCAACCGGGGCAGCAGCCACCCCAATTCCTCGCTGAACCACTCCAGATGCCGGGCATAGCCCGCCACATCGCGCCGATGGCCGTATTCGCTGTCAAATTCGACGAAATTGGCAAACACAAAGGCGCCGTCGGCGGCATCGCGCACCAGATCGGCCAGATGCCCCATCAACGCGGTATCGCGGCCTTTGCGCACCTCGTCGATACCCCGCATCGAGAAAATATCACCAATCTTGCCAATGGCATGGACAGGGTGCCCGGCATCATGGACCCAATCGCACAGGGTCGGACCGGGCGGGGCAATGGCGTAATCCTTGCGGTTGCCGGTGCGGACAAATCCGGTGCCAGCATCGCCCACGAACGGACGCGCAATCACCCGGCCCACCTTCATCGCGTGCAGGGTCGGGGCCAGATCGGCACACAGGCGCAACAATCGGTCCAGCCCGAACGCCTCCTCATGCGCCGCAATCTGGAACACGCTGTCGGCAGAGGTATAGCAGATCGGCCATCCGGTGCGGATATGGTCGGCCCCCAGATCATTGATGATCGCAGTGCCCGAGGCGTGACAGTTCCC
This sequence comes from Marivivens sp., assembly GCA_041742255.1. Classification (GTDB taxonomy): domain Bacteria; phylum Pseudomonadota; class Alphaproteobacteria; order Rhodobacterales; family Rhodobacteraceae; genus JBGSIZ01. The sequence goes on from JBGSIZ010000299.1 coordinate 2,794, forward strand.
CAGAACCCCGTCCACCCCCGCCAGCGCACAAACCTGCGCCACCAGATCGGCGGGAAACGCCGGCGTGGCGTCCGGAAAGGTGTGCCAGTCCCACGGCACCGGAACCCCCGCCAATTCCCAATGACCGGACGGCGTGTCCTTGCCGCGCGACACTTCGGTCGCCACGGCCCAGCCACCGCTCAGGGGTGCAGCCAGATCGGGCAGGTCCAGACCAGACGCCAGCGTCACCGCCTTCCCCAGCCCCATCGCGGCCAAGGTCGGCACCATCAACGGCCCGGCGCGGCCCACATCGGCGCGGCCCGTGGCACAGGCCTGCACGATATGGCCCACGGTGTTGGAGCCGGTATCCGGGGTCAAGCCATTGAAATATTTGTCCGCATCGGGGGCGGCGCCAATGCCCACGGAATCAATCACCACCAGAAACGCGCGCGGCATCACCCGATCCTTTCGCGCAAAAGGGGGCCGGGAACCGGGGCCTCGCCAATCGTGACGGCATCCCAAACGGCGCGGGCGGCTGCCTCGGCGGTATCGTCGGAGCGGGCGTGGATCATCGCAATCGGGTCGCCGCGCGACACCTTGGTGCCACGGGGCAAAACGGCCGTCAAACCCACCGCCGGGTCGATCCGGTCGGTTTCTACCCGCCGCCCGCCGCCCATGGCCACCACGGCAAGGCCCAGTGCCTCGCCATCAATGGCGGTGATATATCCGTCGGTGCGGGCGGTGACGTCGCCGATGACGGGGGCGCGGGGCAAATGGGTGTGCCAATCCTCGGCCATATCCGGGGGACCGCCTAGTGCTGCCACCATTTTGGCAAAGTTTTCCATAGCCTTGCCCGATGCGATGGCGGCGGCGATCTTTTCCTCGGCCTCGCCTTCGGGTTCGCCCGCAAGGGCCAGCAACCGGCCCCCCAACGCCACGGTCAGGTCATGCAACCGGGGGGCGGCCAAACGATTGCCCGCCATCACCTCCATGCAGATGGCAACCTCCACCGCATTGCCCAGCGCAGGGGCAAGCGGTTCGTCCATATCGGTGATGAACGCGGCGGTAGGGCACCCTGCCCCATTTGCGGTCTCGACCAAGGCGCGGGCCAGCGCGCGGGCATCCGCATCGGTTTTCATGAACGCGCCACTGCCCGCCTTGACGTCCAGAACCAGCGCATCCAGCCCCGCCGCCAGCTTTTTCGACAGGATCGAAGCGGTGATCAGGTCGATGGATTCAACCGTCGCCGTCACATCGCGCACGGCATAAAGCCTGCGATCGGCGGGGGCGATCCGGGCCGTGGCCCCAACCACCGCACAGCCCACCTGTGCCACCAGACGGCGCAATTGCGCCTCGGGGATCTGGGCGCTGACGCCGGGGATAGCCTCCATCTTGTCCAGCGTGCCGCCAGTGTGGCCCAATCCGCGGCCCGAAATCATCGGCACATAGGCCCCGCAGGCCGCCAGCGCCGGGGCAAGGATCAACGACACGCAATCGCCCACCCCGCCAGTCGAATGTTTGTCGATCACCGGACCGGGCAGGTCCCAGGTCAACACATCGCCGCTGTCGCGCATCGCGCGGGTCAAGGCGACGCGGCCCGCCTCGCCCAATCCGTTCAGCAACGTGGCCATGGCAAAGGCACCCGCCTGTGCATCGCTCACCTCGCCATTGGCCAACCCGCGGGCGAACCAATTCAGGTCATCGGCGGACGGCACCCGCCTGTCGCGGATCGTGGCAATGATGGCGCGGGCATCCATGGGTCAGGTCCGGCTCATGTAATCTTTGTCAAACACACCCGGCAGCAGGTCGCCAATCGTCGTGCGCAGGGTCAGACCGTCGGTGGTGGCCAGCGTCACAACCACATCCGGGTCGCCAAATTCCGCCAGTTTCTGACGGCAGCCGCCGCAAGGGCTGACGGGTTTGGGGCTGTCGGCGATCACGGCCACTTCGGCGATACGGGTTTCGCCCGCTGCAATCATCGCGGCAATCGCCCCCGCCTCGGCACAGGTGCCCTCGGGATAGGCGACGTTTTCCACATTGACGCCGACATGCACGGCGCCCTGTTTGCCCAGAATGGCGGCCCCCACCTTGAATTTCGAATAGGGCGTATAGGCCCGTGGGCGCACATCGCGCGCGGCATCGACCAATGACATCCTGTCCCCCCGTGTTTTGACCAGACGTTCAAACCTTGTGCCCGGACGCGCCCGGATGCAAGCCGTTACCCAACCGTCACAGGCGGCGCGGACAGGGTGACGCCGGGCAATGTGACCTCCAACAGCTCCAGATCGTCGGTCGGATCGGCATAGCGGGTGGCCATCCCCGGTGGGATCACAAAGGCATCGCCGGGGGACAATCGGTGGGGCGGTTGCCCCTCGCCCTCCAGCGTCATTGCGCCCGCCATGACAAAGGTGAAATGGATATCGGCATCGTGGCGCACCCAATCGGGCATCCCCGGCCCGCGCCGGATCACCTGCACGCCTGCAACCCCTTTGGTATTGGCGGCGATGGTGGTGTCACGGGCGACAAATCCGGGCAGACGACAGGGATGCCAAACGGCCCCTTCGGCCCGGTTGTGGACAAATCGCTGCCCCAGCCATTCGCGGTCCGGGCGCAGATGCGGGGTGGGCAGGGTCATGTCATGGTCAATCGCGGTCACATGGTCGGCGGGAACGCCAATTTCGATCACCTCGATCCCGTCGCTCGCCTCCAGAACGCGGTGCCGGATTTCAGGGGGCTGAATGAAACAATCGCCCGCCGTCAGGCGAATTTTCGGCCCCTGATCCTCGTAAACCACATCCACCCAGCCCTTGATGCAGAAGATAAGCTGAAACCCGACCTTGTGGAAATGCACCATGTCGGGGACCGGGCCGCCATCCGGAATACGGATGTGGCTGGCAATCACGGCCCCGCCCAACCGGGTCGGCACAAGATCACGATACATCATGCCCGCGCGGCCTATGACCCACGGGGCCTGATCCGCCAAACGGCGCACGACAAAGGCGTGATCGGTCGGCGGCAGATCCAGCGGCGGGTTCAACGGGGCCACCGTCACCACCGTTCCGCCGGGTGCCATCAGGTGGCGGGCCCCCCCCGCAAACGCCGGATCATCGGTCAGGATGCGCACATGACCGGGCGTGCCCGGCCCCTGTTCCAACCGGACGCGCACACCGTGCCCCGAATACACCGCGACGGCGGGATCATCAGCGGGAAAAATGCTGTCCAATCGCAAGCCCAGCGTGGTGCCAAAGAACGGCAGGTCATCGCGCAGACACGTTGTGGGCAAACAGACTTCGGCGCGGATATCGGCAGGGTTTGTCATGATGGTCAAAGCCTGTCGCGGCCCGATTGGATTTGCAAGATATCGTTGAAAGAGGTTATGCAGAGCGCGACGCTTCCCTAGCGGAAGAAAAATGGTTTAATGTTAAACCAACTCACCAGAAAGGCCTGACCATGACCGACCATGCCCGTGATAGCCTGCGTCAGGCAGCACTCGATTACCACCGCTACCCGAAACCCGGCAAGCTGGAGATCCGGGCGACCAAACCGCTCGCCAATGGCCGCGACCTTGCGCGGGCCTACAGCCCGGGCGTCGCCGAGGCCTGTCTGGAGATCAAATCAGACCCCGACACCGCGCGGGACTACACCGCGCGCGGCAATCTTGTGGCGGTCGTCACCAACGGCACCGCCGTTCTGGGGCTGGGCAACATCGGTGCGCTGGCCAGCAAACCGGTGATGGAGGGCAAGGCCGTCCTGTTCAAGAAATTCGCCAGTATCGACTGTTTCGACATCGAACTGAACGAACCGGACCCGGTGAAACTGGCCGATATCGTCTGTGCGCTGGAACCCACCTTTGGCGCAATCAATCTGGAGGACATCAAGGCCCCCGATTGTTTCATCGTCGAGGCCCTGTGCCGCGAGCGGATGAAAATTCCGGTGTTTCATGATGACCAACACGGCACCGCGATTGTGGTGGGGGCGGCCACGACCAACGCGCTGCATGTGGCGGGCAAACGGTTCGAGGATATCAAGATCGTCAGCACTGGAGGCGGGGCAGCCGGGATTGCCTGCCTCAACATGCTGCTGAAACTAGGGGTGCGGCGCGAAAACGTGTTCCTGTGCGACCTGCAAGGGCTGGTATATGCGGGGCGCGAGGCCGACATGACCCCGCAAAAGGCCGATTATGCCCAAGGCACCACGCCGGCTACCTTGTCAGACGTGATCGCGGGGGCCGACCTGTTTCTGGGCCTGTCCGGCCCCGGCGTCCTGACCCCGGACATGGTCGCCAAGATGGCCCCGCGCCCGATCATTTTTGCGCTGGCCAATCCCAACCCCGAAATTGACCCCGCCGCCGCCCGCGCCGCCGCCCCAGACGCGATCATCGCAACAGGCCGCAGCGATTTTCCTAATCAGGTCAACAACGTGCTGTGTTTCCCGTTCATCTTTCGCGGTGCATTGGACGTCGGCGCGACCGAGATCAACGACGAGATGAAGATTGCCTGCATCAAAGGCATCGCCGACCTTGCCCGCGCCACCACCAGCGCCGAGGCAGCAGCGGCCTATCGCGGCGAAACCATGACCTTTGGGGCCGATTACCTGATCCCCAAACCGTTTGACCCGCGTCTGATGGGCGTGGTGGCCAGTGCTGTCGCCCGGGCCGCCATGGAAACCGGGGTTGCCACCCGCCCGCTAGCCGACATGGCCGCGTATAAACAACAGCTTGACGGGTCGGTATTCCGGTCCGCCATGATCATGCGCCCGGTGTTCGAGGCCGCGCGCACCGCCACCCGCCGCATCGTCTTTGCCGAAGGCGAGGATGAACGGGTGCTGCGCGCCGCACAGGCGATCATGGAAGAAACCACCGACACCCCCATTCTGATCGGCCGCCCCGAGGTGATCGAGGCGCGGTGCGAACGGGCGGGCCTGAAAATCCGGCCCCGGCTGGACTTTGAGATTGTGAATCCCGAAAACGACCCGCGCTACCGCGATTATTGGGGCACCTACCACGATGTCATGGCGCGCCAAGGTGTGACGCCCGATCTGGCCAAGGCGATCATGCGGACCAACACCACGGCCATCGGCGCGGTCATGGTCCACCGGGACGAGGCCGACAGCCTGATTTGCGGGACCTTCGGGCAATTCCTGTGGCACCTGAACTACGTCCAGCAAATTCTGGGCCGCGGCGGGCTGCACCCAGTGGGCGCGCTGTCGCTGATGATCCTCGAGGACGGACCGCTGTTCATCGCCGACACACAGGTTCACCCCAACCCGACCCCCGACCAGATCGCGGAAACCGTGATCGGCTGCGCCCGCCATATCCGGCGGTTCGGGGTCGAACCCAAAATCGCGCTGTGTTCCCACAGCCAGTTTGGCAATCTGGATTGCGACACCGGGCGGCGGATGCGCGGGGCGCTGGACATTCTGGACGCGACTCCCCGCGATTTCATCTACGAAGGCGAAATGCATGTGGACGCTGCGTTGGATGTGGACCTGCGCGACCGGATATTCCCCGGCAGCCGGATGCAGGGGGCGGCCAATTGCCTTGTGTTCGCAAACACCGATGCGGCATCCGGGGTGCGCAATATCCTCAAGATGCGGGCGGGCGGGCTGGAGGTCGGACCGATCCTGATGGGCATGGGCAACCGGGCGCATATCGTGACCCCGTCGATCACCGCGCGCGGCTTGCTGAATATGTCCGCCTTGGCAGGAACCCCCGTGGCGCACTACGGCTGAAAACGACGTTCGGTATCGCGACCGTATCGCTATTCCGAAAATTCAGGCGTCAACCGCCCGGTGCGCACGTCGTATTGATACCAGTTGCGGCAGAGGTCGTTCCCGGCCTTGCCACAGGATGACCCGCTGCGTTCCACCAAAATCTGGGTGTCGGTCACGAACTGATACCGCAGCACGTTGTCGTCCACGACGTTCCAATAGGACAAAACGCCAGGCGGGTCGGTGCTGACCAAACGGCGGTTCATCAGGATCGTCGTCCGGCAGCCAGCAGTGCCGCAGTATTGCGCACGCGACCCTTTGCAGGTCACCTCGCCATAGTTCAGCACTATGTCGTCATAACCGTCTGCATCAAGGTCGGAATAGGTCAGGAACCCATCACCAAGCCGCACGTCATTGTCGCAAAACCGTTGGATCTGTTGAAACGGCGGAAAGGCAAAAATGTTCCCGTCATATCGCAGAATTTCTGCGTCGCCCGTGTTCGGTTCGGCGGCGATGGGTTGGGGTGCCGCGGCCTGCGGTTGCCCGGCTGCCGCGGGGCAGACGGTTGCCACATTGGTCAGGGCCACCCGCGACCCCCGCAGGCCCAGCGCGCCTTCGCCGTAAAAATCGTCTCCGATGATCTGGATGGACCCGCCGTTGCCCGCCATCAACGTCTCGATAAGCCCGAAATGCTGGTAGAAATCCAAGGCCCCGATATACAGCGGGGTGCCCTCCAACGGCGTCATGTCGATCCGGTTCAGGTCAACGCCGTCCACTTGAATGAACGCGGTCAGGGTGGGACCCGCAAGATATCCATCTGTCCCGCCTGCCAACAGGGACAGCCCCCTGTTGCTGTCACAGGCGATCTGCAAACTGACGCGCCCCGGATCCTTGGACCCCTCCATAACCGTCACCGTCACAGCCCGCACGATCTGAAGATCGGGGCGCGTCATGTCCTCCCAATATCCGGGGATCAGGTTGCCATTCCCATCGCGCGATCCTGCCGGGCGGGGGGCAGCGGCCGGAATATCCTCTGGGGCCGGAAAGGCAGCAGGAGCGACAGGCGCGGGCGCTGGCACAACCGCCGCCAGATCGCCCTCGCCCGCCAGCGGACACACCGCCAGAACCGGGGCAATCGCGGCGTCAAATCCCGCAGACCGCATCTGCCCTTGCAGGGTCATTGGTCCCCCCGTCAACTTGGTGAACGCGGTTTCTCCGCGCGACAACACCGAAAACAAAGGCTCCAACGCCGCAACCGGGGGCACGCCTGCGTAAATGAGAAAGCCCGGATTGGGATCGGGATCGTCGGTCCGTGTCATGGCAAAGTCCGGCAACCGGGTCGGCACCGCGCCATCCAGATCGGACCCGTATTGGAAATACGCGGTATAGCGGTCGCCGGTGACCGAAAACGTCGTGTTGTCCGTCCGCTGCACCTGCGCACTGACAACAAGGCCCGCAATAAGCGGCCCACCGGGCATGCAGCCGAAAATCCGGGCGGAGGACGTCAAATCGCCCTCCACACTCAGGATTTCCAGCATATAGGCGGTCGCGCGGCCCGTGGCGGGGTCGGTTTCCGAATACCACCGCCCGAATTCATTGTCGGCACCGGGCGAGATGGTCAATGCCTCGGGGTATTCTAACAGGCCAGACGAGGCGACCGGCAAGCTGGCCACGGGTGAGGGAGCCGCCGGCGCCGGGTCCACAGGGCGCGCGGTCAGCGGCTCCACTTCGGGGACCAGTCCCCCAATGGGCACCGTGCGCACCTTTTCCCAATTGACGCCCAGCCTATAGCGGCACCCCTCGTCGGCCCCAAACCCGCAGCGCGGACCGGGCAAACCCACGGTCAGGAACGGACCGTTGATTTCGAAATACCGCACCGCATCGTCAAACAGTTCATAGGACTGGTTGCCACCCGGATTTGTCGGCGCATCGGGGTCGGAAATATAGACCCCCACGCGGCACACGTCGCCGTCGCAAAACGTGCCGCCGTTCAAGGTGCAGGTGACCTTGCTGTAATCAAGCCAGGTATCCAGCCGTCCGTCGCCGTTGAAATCGTCCTCGCGCACGAACCCATCGGCAAGGGTAAAGGCATCGGTGGTGGCATTTGGGGCACCGCGGCACACCTCATTGGCGATCTGGCGGCCCCGGATGGTCCAATCTTCCACATATCGTCCGGGGGCAATGCCGACGGGGCACAGCGCCTGAACCTGTGCAATCGACTGGGCGGCACCCGCCACGCCAAGGGAATAGGTCAGATCAACGCGGCCACCCCCTGCCCCGTCACCTTGGATTCGCAGGGTCGTGACCGGGCCCGCCTGCACCGACGCGAGCAGGTCCTCGTTCAACAGACTGTCTACAAATCCCTGAAACGTCACCACCGCTTGGACCCGCCCGGTTTCGCGCAAAAACATCGGCGCATAGGTTTGTCCGCCCGCCGTGAGAGTCATCACGGCTTCGCCAAGTGGCATGGGCACGCCATCCGACACAAGGGCGACCCCCATTTGTTCATTGGTCGAGCAACCAAACCCAAGACATAACGTGCGCCCCGAACCATCGCCCAATATCGGGCAGGTTGTTGCAAAGGTGGCACCTTCGATTGTCGTAACGTCCCATTCGGTTTGGGCACTGACGACAGGGGCCCAAGTCAGGGCGGCGAGAACGGCAAAGGCAAAACGCAGCACGAAAATCTCCGGTTGAATACCCTCAAACATTGGGAGGGGCATGATAATTTTTCAACCCGGAATCACCGGATAGGTCCATTAAATCGCGTTGGTTCCGACGATGTTTGCAAGTTTGCAAAGCCGTTCAGGGATCGCAAAACGGGACGGATCACGCCGGATATTTGCAAAATTAGCATCTGCAAAAGCGCGATATTGCAAATATTCTGTCGCGAGACCCCGCGCGTTTGCCGGAACGGGCTTGCCTGCCATGGGTCCGCTGCCTAACAAAGTTGCAGCAATCGGGGAGGATCGCCATGGGCTATGCACAGGTTTATGAAAGCTGGCAAAAGGACCCGGAAGGGTTCTGGATGGAACAGGCCAAGGCGATTGACTGGGTAACGCCCCCCACACGCGCGCTGAACGCGGACCGTGCGCCGCTATATGAATGGTTCACCGATGCGCAGGTCAACACCTGCTACAACGCGCTCGACCGGCATGTGCTGGGCGGGCGGGCGAACCAGACCGCGATCATCTACGACAGCCCGATCACCGGAACCAAATCCCACATCACCTATGCGGATATGTTGACCAAGGTGGCGACGCTGGCGGGAACACTGGCCGCCCATGGGATCACCAAAGGCGACAGGGTCATCCTGTATATGCCGATGATCCCAGAGGCGTTGATGGCCATGCTGGCCTGTGCGCGGATCGGGGCCATCCATTCGGTGGTCTTCGGCGGCTTTGCGGCGCATGAACTGGCGGTGCGGATCGACGATGCCACGCCCAAGGCGATCATCGCGGCGTCCTGCGGATTGGAACCGGGGCGGATCGTGCCCTACAAGCCCTTGATCGACGGGGCCATCGCGCAGGCGACGCACCAGCCCGAATTTTGCCTGATCCTGCAACGCGACCAACACCCTTGCGACCTGATCCCGGGGCGCGATCTGGACTGGCACGCGGCACAGGTGGGCGTGACCCCGGCAGACTGCGTTCCGGTCGAGGGCAGCCACCCGGCCTATATCCTCTACACCTCCGGCACGACGGGCGCGCCCAAAGGCGTGGTGCGGCCCACCGCCGGGCATCTTGTGGCGCTGCATTGGACGATGAAAAACGTCTATAACGTGGACCCCGGCGATGTGTTCTGGGCGGCGTCCGATGTGGGTTGGGTCGTGGGGCACAGTTACATCTGTTACGGCCCCTTGATCCACGGCAACACGACCGTGGTGTTCGAGGGCAAACCGGTGGGCACACCCGATGCCGCGACGTTCTGGCGGGTGATCGCCGAACACAACGTGCGCAGCTTTTTCACGGCCCCCACCGCGTTCCGCGCCATCAAACGGGACGACCCCACGGGTGCCCTGATCGCAGGCCACGACATTTCGTGTTTGCGCGCGCTTTATCTGGCGGGGGAACGGGCAGACCCGGACACGATCCTGTGGGCGCAAAACGTGATGAAGGTGCCCGTTTATGACCATTGGTGGCAAACCGAAACCGGGTTCCCCATTGCCGGCAATCCGGCAGGGATCGAGGCATTGCCCGTCAAGATCGGGTCGCCCACGGTAGCGATGCCCGGCTACGACGTGCAAATTCTGGACGAGGCCGGGCACCCGGTAAAGGCAGGGGAACTGGGCGCGATTGCGGTCAAACTGCCGCTGCCACCGGGCACCTTTCCCACCCTGTGGAACGCCGAGGACCGGTTCCGCAAAAGCTATCTCGATCATTTCCCCGGCTATTACGAAACCGGGGACGCGGGAATGAAGGACGAAGACGGCTATTTGTGGATCATGGCGCGCACCGACGACGTGATCAACGTGGCCGGGCACCGCCTGTCCACCGGCGCCATGGAAGAAGTGCTGGCCGGCCACCCGGACGTGGCCGAATGCGCGGTGATCGGGGTCACGGACACGCTAAAGGGTCAGGTGCCGCTGGGGTTCTTGTGCCTGAACAAGGGGTGCAACCGCCCCCACACCGACATCGTGCGCGAGGTGGTGGCGCGGGTGCGCGACCAGATCGGCCCTGTGGCCGCCTTCAAACTGGCCTGTGTGGTGGACCGTTTGCCCAAAACCCGATCCGGCAAGATCCTGCGGGCCACAATGGTGAAAATCGCCGACAGCGCGCCGTTCAAGATGCCCGCAACCATCGACGATCCAGCCATTCTGGACGAAATCCGGGCAGCGTTGCAGCCGATGGGATATGCAGGCGGCTGATGCCCGGCCTAATTTGTCACGAAAGGCAAATCGGTCATGATGATCAGGTTTTGGGCGACGTCGGCGCGGTAGACCACCGACCACGGCGCGCCCACCTCTACCCGACCGGGAACGCGGGCACCCCAATGCACCTCGCCCGGGGCAGGGACATAGGGTTGCTCGACACCTGCCAACCCTGCGCTGATGGTGCCGGGCGTCATATCGGCGGCCTCTGGCATCCGCGACTGGATGGCGGCAACCATAGCGGCCTTGTCCGGCAAGGCATCCGGCACGAACGGCGTGAAATCCACGACACATACCAACCGCGCCACGGCGTTCGTCGGCATCGGATCGGTGGGCATAACCGGGGGCAACGACACGGCAAAGGCGTCTGTTCCCGCTTGGATCATCGCATCCACCGGGTGACCATACCGCGCGCAGTTTACCATCATAACAGGCGTGCCGCCCCGGGTCAGATCCGCCGAAACGGCCCAGTAATAAGGGTCAACCACCTCTTCGGGTAAAAACGCGGCGTCTTGCCATTGCTGCACTACAACGCCATCGGAAAACGGTTGAAACTGTCCCAGGAAGGCTTCATCGCCCAGATCGGCGCGGGTCAGAGCGGCCAGCACGGCGTCCGCATCAACCGGGGACGCCGTGGCTTGCGCCCCGACGGATATAGGCAACACCATCGCCAGAACGAAACCCCGGATCATGTAAACTGCTCCTGCGTCAGCCGTTCCTCAAGCCCGTGGCCGGGGTCGAACAGGATGCGGTGGGTGATCCCCGGTTCGCTGCGGATTTCCACGCGGGCCACGTCGCGGACGGATTTGCCATCGGCGTCGGCCATCACCGGGCGTTTGGCCGGGTCGATCACGTCAAACACCACCACGGCGGCCTTGGGCAACAAGGCCCCGCGCCACCGGCGGGGACGAAACGCGGCCATCGCGGTCAGGGCCAGAACATCGGACCCGATCGGCAGAATGGGACCATGGGCGGAGTAGTTATAGGCGGTGGACCCGGCAGGGGTGGCCACCAGCGCGCCGTCACAGATCAATTCGGCCATCCGCAATTTGTCATCAATCGTGATGCGCAACCGGGCGGCCTGTGGCCCCGCGCGCAGCAACGACACCTCGTTTATGGCCAACCCGTGATGCACGGACCCGTCCATGCAAGTGGCAGTCATGGCGAGCGGATTGATCGCCTCCTCCTCGGCGGCGGCAAGCCGGAACAACAGGTCAGCCTCGTGGTATTCGTTCATCAAAAACCCGACCGTGCCGCGGTTCATGCCATAAACAGGGGCACCCAGATGCTGGGTGGCGTGCAGGGTCTGCAACATGAACCCATCCCCGCCCAAGGCCACGATGACATCGGCGGCGTCCGGGGGCACCTGCCCATAATGCGCGGTCAGATCGGCAAGGGCTTCCTGCGCCAGCGGGGCCTCGCTCGCCAGAAAGGCAATCTTTTGACTGTGTTGCATCCGGTCCTCCACCTCGCCGTGGTCAACGTCGCGCGCCGCGATCGGAAACGCAAGGCGCGGATCGGGTGCGGCCAATGGCGGCAACGGCGGCGGCGACGTCGTTTTGTGGGTTTTCCGAACCGCAAACTGGCCCTATGTCCTGTCCACCCGTCCCCCATGCCAGAGGCCCCCCTGATGCCCGACACCTTTCGCGACACCGGCTTTTTCTCCGAAACGCTTGCCACCCGCGATCCCGCGCTGGCCGATGCGATCCGCAACGAACTTGGCCGCCAGCGGCACGAGATCGAACTGATTGCATCTGAAAACATCGTCTCTGCGGCCGTGATGGAGGCGCAAGGGTCGGTGATGACCAACAAATACGCCGAAGGCTACGCCGGGCGTCGGTATTACGGCGGTTGCGAATTTGTGGACGTCGCCGAAACCATCGCCATCGACCGGGCCTGCCAGTTGTTCAACTGCACCTATGCCAACGTGCAACCCAATTCGGGCAGCCAAGCGAACCAAGGCGTGTTTCAGGCGCTTCTGCAACCGGGCGACACCATTCTGGGTATGTCGCTGGACGCGGGCGGGCACCTGACCCACGGGGCCAAACCCAACCAGTCCGGCAAATGGTTCAACGCGATCCAGTATGGCGTGCGCCAGCAGGACAACCGCATCGACTATGACCAGATCGCGGCGCTTGCCACTGAACACCAGCCCAAAATGATCATCGCGGGTGGCTCTGCCATTCCGCGCGTCATCGACTTTGCCCGGATCCGGGAAATCGCGGACAGCGTGGGGGCCATTGTTCTGGCGGACGTGGCGCATTTTGCCGGGCTGATTGCGGCGGGCCTGTATCCGTCACCCTTTCCGCACGCCCATGTGGCGACCACGACCACGCACAAGACCCTGCGCGGGCCGCGCGGCGGCATGATCCTGACCAACGACGAAGCCATCGCCAAGAAAATCAATTCGGCCATCTTCCCCGGCATCCAAGGCGGCCCCTTGATGCACGTCATCGCGGCCAAGGCCGTGGCGTTTGGCGAGGCGTTGCGGCCGGAATTCAAGACCTATCAGGCACAGGTCATCACCAATGCCCAAGCGTTGGCGGATCAGTTGATGAAAGGCGGGCTCGATATCGTCACAGGCGGCACCGACAGTCACCTGATGCTGGTGGACCTGCGCCCCAAAGGGGTCAAAGGCAACGCAACCGAACAGGCATTGGGCCGCGCCCACATCACCTGCAACAAGAACGGCATCCCCTTTGACCCGGAAAAACCGACGGTGACGTCGGGCGTCCGGCTCGGGACACCTGCGGGCACCACGCGCGGCTTTACCGAGACAGAGTTCCGCCAGATCGGCGACTGGATTGTCGAGGTGGTCGATGGTCTTGCCGCCAACGGCGAAGACGGCAACGCCGAGGTCGAGGCGCGGGTGCGGGCCGGGGTCGAGGCGCTGTGCGCCCGGTTCCCGATCTATCCCAACCACTGATCTGCACAAATCCTGCCCAAGGCCGCCCCATGTCCTGCGGGCGGCCTTGTCATGTCTGGGCCAACAGACGGCAACGGGACAGGCACCATGGAACGACAACTGGGCGACTGGATGCGGGCGCGCTTGCCCTTTGGCATCGCGGAATTCGTGATGTTCGGGCTGAAACAGGGTTGGGCCTGTTTATTCGGGGGGCTGATGCTGGCGGCCATTATCCTCACCAGCCTGATCTGGAACCCCGACTGGCCCGTCGCCCGCTACGACGCTTTGTTCCTGTTCGCACTTGCAACACAGGTGGCATTCCTGCGGTTCGGTCTGGAAACATGGGCCGAGGCGCGGGTGATCCTGCTGTTCCACCTGACAGGCACCGCGATGGAATGGTTCAAGGTCGGCGCAGGCAGTTGGGGATACCCGGAACCGGGGCTGTTCAAGGTGCTGGGGGTGCCGTTGTTTTCGGGGTTCATGTATGCCTGCGTGGGCAGCTACATCGCGCGGGTGATCCGGCTCTTTGACATGACATTCACGCCGTATCCGCCGTTCTGGATGACCGTGGGGCTGGCCATCGGCGTCTACATCAACTTTTTCGCGCATCACTTTGTGGCCGATTTCCGGCTGGGGTTGTTCGCGCTGACCCTCCTGATGTTCGGGCGGACGATGATTGGCTTCACGGTCGGGCGGCGCTACCGGATGCCCTTGCCCTTGGCGGCATTGCTGGCGAGCGTCGCACTCTGGATTGCGGAAAACGTCGGCACGCTGACGGGCACTTGGGTCTATGCCGGGGGGGCCGCGTTCGACTGGACCGACCCTGCCAAGATAGGGAGCTGGTATTTGCTGCTTTATGTGGCGTTTGTGACGGTCACGGTGGTGATCCGGGACCCGCTGGTCACACTAACCCGCGCCAATACAGAACCGACACCGTCGCGATACCGACAATCAACAGAATGAACGCCACAAAGGCGGCAAAGTTCAGGATGCGCCCGTTGCGTTCGGCCTTGGGGTCAATGGATTTCAGGTGGCGCACGATGGTCTGATGGGCGCGGCGGGCGCGGGCGGCGTCAATCATCCGGGCCAGTTTCGGGTTCTGGATCAACAGGTTGGCCTGCAACAGATACTCCGCCTCGCGGCGAACAGCGCGGGGCAACTGACGGCCCGCCTTGCGGATTTGCGCCTCCAGATCGCGGCCACGGATACGCAACCGCTCCTCGATCAAAAGGCGGATTTCAGCCACTTCATGTTGCAGACCATTGACATCCATGTGCCATATATAGGGTCGGCACCTTGCCCCTCTCAATGAGTCGGCGGGGCCACTCAGGAATATTAAAGGGGCGATGCATGTTGAACACGGTCAGCCACGGCACCGGGGACAAAGACGCCAAACTGTTGATTGCGCACGGTCTTTTTGGATCGGCGCGGAACTGGGGGGTGATCGCCAAACGGCTGTCCGACACCCGCGACGTGATCGCGGCCGACATGCGCAACCACGGCGCAAGCCCTTGGTTTCCCACACAAAGTTATGAAGACATGGCGGACGATCTGGCGCAGGTCATCACCGGGCGGTGGGATGTTCTGGGGCATTCGATGGGGGGCAAGGCCGCAATGGTGGCGGCGCTCAGATATCCGCACAAAATCCACAGGTTGATCGTGGCGGACATTGCCCCGGTCGCCTACGATCACAGCCAGATTGACAAGATCGAAGCGATGCGCGCGGTGGACCTGTCCGCCATTTCCAACCGGGCGCAGGCCGCCGAACACTTGCACGGACTGGAGCCGGGGCTGGCTGAATTTCTTCTGCAATCGCTTGATTTGAAAGACAAAAAATGGCGGCTGAACCTTGATGTTCTGGCGGATGAAATGCCCGAAATCATCGGTTTTCCCCCGGTCACCGGACAATTCACAGGCGACACCCTGTTTTTGACGGGCGCACAGTCCGATTACGTCAAACCGGACCACCGGGACCGGATCAAGTCGTTGTTTCCGAACGCGAAATTCGCCAAGATCCCCGGCGCGGGCCATTGGCTGCACGCCGAAAAACCGCGTGAATTCGAGGCGGCGGTGCGGGTGTTTCTGGCGGCGTGATATCGCGTCGGTATTCCGTCGGTATTCCGGCGGTATCATTTTCGAAGGGAAACCATGAAAAAATCTGGAATTCTGCACCGGGATCTGGCCCGGATCATCGCCGCCCTTGGGCATGGCGACATGGTGGTGATCGGGGACGCGGGGCTGCCCGTGCCGCCGGGCGTGCCCTGCATCGACCTTGCCGTCACCCACGGGGTGCCGGGATTTGCCGACGTTTTGGCGGCCGTCCTGTCGGAAATGGTCGTAGAACGGGCGGTGATCGCTGCGCAGGCCGGGGCGCAGGTGCGGGCATGGGTCACGGCCCTGTCGCCCACCGAGGTGACGCATGAGGCGTTCAAGACAGCCAGCGTGCGCGCCGTGGCCGTGGTGCGCACCGGCGAATGCACGCCCTACGCCAACGTGGCCCTGTTCGCGGGCGTGACGTTCTAGAGCGTGGTCGAGGTGAAAAACACCGCCAGCGACAACGCCCCGGCCAACGTCAGAAACAGATAAGGCAGCAAAACGCGGAACATGGGACCCTCCGTCACCCGGACCTATCGCGGCCCTGTGACGGTGATACGAAGGAGGGCGGGGGTTCCGTCGCGCCCTAGCTATCCTGCATCCGCTTGGCCACCAAGAGCGACACGGGGAGTGCCAAAACAGCCCCCACCGCCGCCGAAATCAGGATCGGATAGAGCGTGTCGTATCCGGTCACCAACGCCGCAATCACCAGCGACCCGGCCAGCGTCGTGGCGATGATGGAATAAAGAATGGAAGCAAGGCGAAGCATGGTGAAACCCCCAAGATTGAAGCGATTGAGGACATGATCGCAGAATTTGCGAGGGCGCGCCTTGATCCGGGTCAAGGTGCAGCGTTTGAACGGACGCGAGACCGTGTTTGTGACCAACCCCCACCGGGTGCCGCACGCAATTGGCTGCGCCAATCGCTTTCGCGCACGGCCCTCATCTGCGCGGCAAATGGACAGCCTTAGCTGTCCATTTTCAGGGCGCTGATGAAGGCTTCCTGCGGGATATCCACTTTCCCGAACTGCCGCATCTTCTTTTTCCCGGCCTTCTGCTTGTCCAACAGTTTCCGTTTACGCGACGCGTCCCCGCCGTAGCATTTGGCGGTCACGTCCTTGCGCAGCGCGCTCAGGGTTTCGCGGGCGATCACCTTGCCGCCGATGGCCGCCTGGATCGGGATTTTGAACATGTGGCGGGGGATCAGGTCCTTGAGCTTTTCAACCATCGCCCGGCCCCGCATTTCGGCTCGGTCGCGGTGGACCATCATCGACAGGGCATCGACGGGTTCGTCGTTCACCAGCACCGACATCTTGACCAACGCATCCTCGCGGTAGCCCGTCAGTTGATAATCGAACGACGCATAGCCCTTGGTCACCGATTTCAGGCGGTCGTAGAAATCGAACACCACCTCGTTCAGGGGCAGGTCATAGACCACCATCGCCCGCTGCCCGGCATAGGTCAGGTCAAGCTGGATACCGCGCCGATCCTGACACAGCTTCAGCACGTCCCCAAGGTATTCGTCAGGCACAAGGATGGTGGCCTTGATCCGGGGCTCCTCGATATGGCTGACCACGGTCAGGTCCGGCATGTCGGCAGGGTTGTGCAGGTCCATGACCGTCCCATCCCGCATGAACAGGTGATACACGACCGACGGCGCGGTCGTGATCAGGTCGATGTTGTATTCCCGCTCCAGCCGGTCGCGGATCACCTCAAGGTGCAAGAGCCCCAAAAACCCGCAGCGGAACCCAAAGCCGAGTGCCGCCGAGGTTTCCATTTCCGACGTGAACGACGCATCGTTCAGCCCGAGTTTTTCGATCGCATCGCGCAGGTTGTCGAATTCGGCGGCGTCCACCGGGAACAGGCCGCAGAACACCACGGGGATCGAGGGTTTGAACCCCGGCAGTGCGACCTCGCACCCCTTTTTCTCGGTGGTGATGGTGTCGCCCACGCGGGTATCGCGCACCTGTTTGATGGACCCGGTCCAGATGCCGATCTCGCCCGGCCCCAGTTCGGCGATGTCCACCATCTGGGGTTTCAGCACCGCCAACTTGTCCACGCCGTAGACCGCCCCGGTCTGCATCATCTTGATCCGGTCGCCCTTGCGGATGACCCCGTCCATGACGCGGATCATGACCACAACGCCCAGATAGGCGTCATACCAGCTGTCCACCAGCATCGCCCGCAGCGGCGCATCGCGGTCTCCTTTGGGGGCGGGCAGCCGATGCACGATGGCCTCCAGCGTTTCGGCGATCCCGATCCCGGTCTTGGCGGACACACGGAGCGCATCCGAACTGTCGATCCCGATCACATCCTCGATCTGGTGGGCGACGCGGTCGCAATCGGCGGCGGGCAGGTCGATCTTGTTCAGGACGGGCACAATCTCGTGGTCAGCATCCAGCGCGTGATACACATTGGCGAGCGTCTGGGCCTCGACCCCTTGGGTGGCATCGACGACCAGCAGCGACCCCTCGACCGCGCGCATGGACCGCGACACCTCGTAGGCGAAATCGACGTGGCCGGGGGTGTCGATCAGGTTCAGAACATAGGCCTTGCCGTTTTTGGCCACATAATCAATGCGCACCGTGTTGGCCTTGATCGTGATGCCGCGTTCGCGTTCGATATCCATGCTGTCGAGCAATTGCGCCTTCATGTCGCGGTCCGCCACGGTGTTGGTGGACTGGATCAGACGGTCGGCGAGCGTGGATTTCCCGTGGTCGATATGGGCCACGATCGAGAAATTGCGGATATGGGAAAGATCGGTCATGGGGGTCCAACTGGCATGGGTTCAACGCCGGTCAATGGCGGCAATGCGGGTTTTTTGCAAGGGGGCGCGGTCAGATGTCGAGCCGGCCTTGCGCCTTGGTGTCGGCCTCCTTTGCGGCCCGTTTGAAACCATCGTCGCGGCGGGCGGGCAGGCGCACGGCCCGGTCGCGCAGCGCCAGCGCCTGTTCGATGGTCACGATCTGCAACCGGGGCACGGGGGCAAAGCCGGGCATGTCAAACTGGCCCGCCCCGGCGGCTTCGGTCACCATCGGTTTGGAGGGTTCGGCCAGCGTCAGGAAAACCCCGATCCCCGCCCCTTCGCGTTCCATGACGCCGCGCAGGTCGCGGATCATCGCCACACCGACATTGTCGCCTGCCTTGACGCTGACAATGGCGCGGCCTTCGGATTTTGCGCCAAACCACAGGTTGCCGTCGATACCTTTGTCCGCGCCCTTTTCGATAGGTTGCCGGGTTGGGCGTTGATGAGGGACAGCGCCCATTTTTCGAATTCGAAATAGTAATTCTTGTCGTCACGACCCCGCGCGGCCATGTTGCGCGCGCCCTCAAGGTCCCGGGGGACGCCGTGGGTGGTGAACTGCACCCCCTCAAACGCATCGCGCAGCCGTTTTTCGATCAGACCCACGGCGAGGTGGGTGACATCAATGCCAATCCACTGCCGCCCCAGCTTTTGCGCCGCATGCACCGTGGTGCCACAGCCGCAGAACGGGTCAAGCACCACATCGCCGGGATTGCTGGAGGCGTTGAGGATCCGCTCCAGCAACGCCACGGGTTTCTGGGTGGGGTAGCCGAGGCGTTCAACCCGATCTCCCGTGGATTGGATTCCTCTTAACATTGAAATATCAGTCCAGACTGACTGCAGCGATACACCCCGCGACTCGTCAAGGTATCGTTTCATATAGGGTCGCCCAGAGCCGGAATATACCAACCGTCCTTCGGCTTCCATTCGTTCCATGTTTTCTTTTGAGTATGCCCAGAAGCGCCCAGCTGTAGGGCGGACACCCTTCCATTCATAGCTGGTATCCCCGCCGCCCTTTGCAGCAGTAAGGTCTGCTTTATTGAACCGCCGACCCGACTCCACTTCTACGTTGCGATACCAACTATCAACTGTCTTTTGCGGTAGTGGCTCGTATTGAGTGTTGAATAGCCATTCGGTCCCCTTGGCATAGAAGAGGACCGTATCATGTACGCGCCCATACTGTTTTGCGCCCTGCTTGCCGTCGTTGTGAGCATCAGATCGCTTCCATATTATTTCGTTCTTGAAGTTCTTCGCCCCAAACACCGCATCCAGCAAGATCTTCAGATAGTGGCTCGCCGTCGGGTCGCAGTGCAGGTACAGCGACCCCGTCGGTTTCAGAACCCGGTGCAATTCCACCAACCGCACGGCCATCATCGCCAGATAGGCCATCATGTCATTGTCGCCCAAAAACGACCGCATCGCCCGCAGCATGGTGCTGGCCGCCGCGTTGCCGCCGCGCATCACGTCGCCGAATGCTTCTTCGGCGCTGTCGTTCCAGTGCCATGTGTCATCGAACGCCTCGATCTGGGCCGCACTTTGCGTGCCCTGCGGACCCTTGAACAACACGTTATAGCTCGCGTTGGAATTGAACGGCGGGTCCAGATAAATCAGGTCAACAGACTCTGACGCGATGCTGTCGCGCAGCACCCGCAGGTTGTCGCCGTAATACAGATGATTGCCCATGCCGCCCGCCCCTTCCAAACCCGATACCCCAAACCGCCCGCGCCCCGTTGTGGCCCCGTTGTGGCCCGGGCAGGGTTACCACGATGTTAATCGCCCCGGCCCGCCCGCCACAACCGCAAACCCCGATTTGCCCCCCCGATTTACCCCGTCTGGCCGAAAGGTGAATTGCATCTTTTGCCCGGTCCCGGCATAGTTTGTCGTGACAAGATGGGGCCGTGATCCGGGGCAACCGGGCCATATCTGGATCGGCCCCCGATCAGGCACACACAGGCACGGGTGGGACAACATGCGGGTATCTTTGGCGATTTTGGCACTGGTGACGCTTGCCGCGTGTGGCGGCGGCGGGGGCCGGGTGACGGGCGAGTTGAGCAAGGCCTGCCTTGCGTCCGACCGCGCCGCCGCAAATCCGCGCCTGTGTTCGTGTGTCCAACAGGCCGCCAACCAGACGCTGTCGGGGGCCGAACAAGCCCGCGCCGCCACGTTTTTCGAGGACCCCCAGCGCGCGCAGGACACCCGCCAGTCCGACCGCAGCAGCGACGAGGCGTTCTGGCAACGCTACCGCGCGTTCAGCCGCACCGCCGAGGCGATGTGCGCCGCGTGACCGGTGCCGCCTGCCCCCAGAAACCCTGACCGCTCCAACAAAAAACCCGGCCCCCACAGGGACCAGGTCAAACTATGCGCCAATCGCAATGGATCAGGCGGTAACGGCGGCAGCTTTCGCCTTGGCGATGTCTTTTTTGACCTTGAGGGCCGCGGCCGACAATTCGTCGTCCTTGGACTTGGCCATAAAGGCATCCAGCCCACCCCGGTGATCGACCGTCCGCAGCGCGGCCGATGACACGCGGAACCGGAACGTGCGGCCCAGAATATCAGATTGCATCGACACTTCTTGCAGGTTGGGCAGGAACCGGCGACGGGTTTTGTTGTTGGCGTGGCTGACGTTGTTGCCGGACATCGGTCCTTTGCCAGTCAATTCGCATCTACGCGACATGGGATCATCCTTTGTTGTTGTCCCGGCCCCCGGGGCCGGCTTTGCGCCGCTCCTTTGGCTCGGGGCCCGGATTGCGACCGTTGCGCCATAGGGGGATTCCCCTGCGTCGTCAAGTATCGGGGCCAAGACCGCCCAGAACCTGCGCCGCCGCCTGCCCCGGTGCGACATCGCCGCGCGCCACGGCATTGGCCCCGGCGGCCAATTT
>JBGSIZ010000300.1:0-2948 GCA_041742255.1 Marivivens sp.
TCGGCGGCGGCGGCATCGACCAACCGTGCAGCCTCCAGATCGGTGATCCGGGCGGTATTCGTGGCGTCATCGGCCTGCAATTGGGCGACAAGGGCAGCAAGGGCGTCGCGCCGGGCAGCAGCCAACCGGGCGGCCTCGGCGGTTGCGTCAATCTCGCTGCGGGCTTGGGCAAGGGCAAGGTTCAACGCCTCTTGGTCCGTCAACAACGCGGCGCGGTCGGCCTCCAGTCCGACCACCTGATCGCGCAGTTCGGTCCGCTGGGCCAGCAACCCGGCCACTTGGGCCTCGAACCCGGTGATCCGGTTTTCGGCCTGCGCCAGCGCGGCGGCCTGGGTTTCGGTTTGGGTGGTCAACCGGGCAATCAGGGCCGCTTGCCTCTCGGCTTCGGTCCGGGCGCCCGCCAAATCGGTGGTCAGGCTGCCCACGGTTGCGGCCAACCCGGCGGATCGGTCCTGCTCCAGCCCCAACGCTTGGGTCAGGGATGCAATCTCGGCAGACAGTTCGGTCAACCGGCTTTCCTGCCCGGTGATGGTTTCGCGCAGAACAAACTGGATCACCATGAAAATGGTCAGAACGAACATCAACACCAGCAAAAGGCCGGTCATCGCATCGACGAACCCCGGCCAGATCGTGGCCTGCACCCTGCCGCCGTTGCGTCGGCTCAACGCCATGCTCAGGTCCCGCCGTTGCCATCGGGCCGGGCGCGGCCACCCCGCACGGCGCGTCCCAACCCGGTGATTTCGGCGCGCAACGCGGCCACGGTATCCTGACGGCCCGCCGACAATTCCTCAAGAATACGCAGCAACTGCACGTCGATGGACCGAAGGCGCATCCGGCTTTCGGCATCAATGCCATCGCCGCCGTTGTCCTTCAGTTCGGCCAACAGGGCGCGCTGGCTGATGGCCAGATCGCGCAACGCGGCGCTGGTGTCGTCGGCCTCCATCCGGGTGGCCAACCGGTCCACGGCACCGGCCAGAATGCCCAACCGGTCGTCCACCTGGGACCGGCTGACATCGGATTGGGTGAACATGACCTGCAACGCTTCCATCTGTTCGGCCATATGGTCCAGAACACCGGCCATCATGGTGTCCTGGGCGCTGCCATCCTCGCCACTGGCGAACCCCAACCGGGTGATGGTGGACAACCATTCCTCCAACTCGCGGTAAAACCGGTTCTGGCCGTGACCCGCGAACAGTTCCAGCAGCCCCACCACCAACGACCCGCCAAGACCCAACAGGGACGATGAAAACGCGGTGCCCATCCCGCCCAACTGTTGTTCCAACCCCACCTGCAACCGTCCAAACGTGTCGGCACCAGACTCGCCCGCCTGCGGGGACAGATTGCGGATGGTATCGACAAGGGCGGGGACCGTGGTGGCAAGGCCGTAAAACGTGCCCAGCAACCCAAGGAAAACCAATGTGTTGCCCAGATACCGGGTGATTTCGCGGTCCTCGTCGATCCGGCTGGCGACCGAATCCAGAATGGACCGGGCCGAGCTGGAGGATAATTGCATCCGCGCGCCACGCGACCGCAACAACGTGGCCAGCGGGGCCAGCAACGATGGGGCGGCCTGCCCGGCCAACCCACGGGCGAACCCCTCGATCCACCGGACGGACGACGCCAACTGCACCACTTGGGCAAAACAGGACAAGACGCCCAGCACAAACACCGCAAGGATCAGACCATTCAGATAGAAATTGGTCGCGAATATCCCGAACAGAACGGTCCAGCCGACATAGATCACGCCGCCCAGCACGCCCAAGGCGATCAGCATGGATATCATCTGGCGGACGGGCTGCGAAAACTGCGGCTCGACCTCGGGGTCGTTCACTTGCGTCACGGGGCTGCTCTCCTCGCGTGCGGCGTTGCGGGCACACTATGCCGTCAGGCCGCCAATCCCAAACAAATTCTAGGATAGGATGGCGTGAACCCGGTCCACCAACCACTGCATATCGGGGTCTTGGATGCCCAAAGACACCAGATGGGCGGCGGTGTTGTCCAGATACTCCACATTCGGGCCACGCTGGCCCACGGCATGGGCAATCCGGCGGGCCTGTTCCTCCAGCGGAAACTGGCAATACTGGCGGTGGGCGCGGTTGATGACATAGGCCAGCGCGTCAATCCGGCGGTCATCCTCCAACACCAGCGGCACCACCACTTCGTCATAGGCGGACGAAATCAATTCGCGGGCGCGCAGGTCGGCCAAAACGGTGTCACGCTCGGCCTCGGCCACGGCAAAGGCTACGCCGTCACATACGGCATCGGGCACGGCGTCCAACGCCAGAACCAACCCCGGTGCGTCCTCGGTGCCGCGATGGTGAATGGACAACATGCAAAATGACCGGTGATACCCCACCAATCGGGCAGGCACGGCGGCCTCGGGGGTAAATCCGGGGTTCCACAACAACGATCCGTATCCGAACACCCACAGGGTCATCTGGCTGGTCCTTCCACTGCGCGGCCTGTAGACACGGAACTGCCACCAAACAAAAGAGGGCACCATGCGGCTGATCCTGATCGTGACTTTTGTGCTGGCGGGGCTCTATGGCGGCTATTGGGTGGTGGGGTCGCGGATGGTGGAAACCGGGGCCGCGCAGGCGCTGACACAACTTGAAACCGATGGCTGGCAAGTGGGCTACGACGACCTCGGCACACGGGGCTTTCCGTCTCGGTTCGACACCACGCTGACCAATGTCGCGCTCCGGGACCCGGCCAGCGGTTTGGGCTGGACAGCACCCTTTCTTCAGGTTTTCGCGCTCAGCTATCGACCAAACAAGGTGATCGTGGTCTGGCCCGACAGCCAGACGATCACCCTGCCCGACCAATCCGTGGCGATCACCTCTACCGGGTTGCGGGCCAGCGGGTCGGTGGTGTTTGGCTCGGCGCTCACGCTCAACACGATCACGGCGGAAACCGGGGCGGCCACGCTCACCTCGGACGCGGGCTGG
>JBGSIZ010000301.1:0-5915 GCA_041742255.1 Marivivens sp.
CCGGATCAGCGTGGCCGTGCAGAACCCCTTGGCCATGATATCGAGCCGCCCCACAGCCTCCCAGCCGCGCCCGTCTTGCCCGGTTTCAAGGCTGCGCAACCGCGCATCCTGCGCCTGCGCACACACCGCAAGTCCCAGCCAGAACCAGACAGTCAGAAAAATCCGCATCGGAGCCTCGTTGTTCATCGGTCCCGTCTTAGTGCGGGCATGGGGCGACAATAGGGCAGTTTGGGTGCGCCGCCTATGGTGGATTATGCCCGGTGGTGTGACGTGCTACCGCTCTAGCGCCCCTTTGCCAGCCAGAATATGGGGCCGGAATTTGGCAATCCGGTTTATTCGGGTGGCGGCGGTTTTGGCACTGTTCAGCGCATAGGCATAGCTGCGTTGGCGACCGGGGGTCAGGGCCTCGAATGCCTCGGCGAGGTCTGGGTCGGCGTCCAACGCATCGGTCAATTCGTCGGGGATATCAATGTCATGGATCATCTTGGCGGGCTTTATCCCGGCCTGCGCATAGCCCATCGCCTCGGTCAGATAGGCGCGGATTACAGGTTCCATCGCGGCGGCCTGTGCGTCGTCGGTAAAGCACATCATGTCCGGGTGGCGGGTGTTCTGGCCTGGGCGGACCAGCAGACGCGCGGGGTCTTTCATCAAAGCCGCATTCATGAAGGTCAGGCGGTAATCCCCCCGGAACGCCCCAAAAATGCAGATGTTGCGCCCGGCGTGCATGTAGCAGGGATGCGCCCATTTCACATGTTCGGACAGCCCCACATCCAGACAGATGCGGCGCAGGTCGCGCAACCCTTGCGGCCACTGTTTGGTGGAACAGTCCGGCGTGTCGAACCAGCCGCAACGCCCGCAGCCCTTGCTGAAATAATCCTCGATGTCGGTAATCATCATGGCGATGGTCCTGTGGTCAACCAACGCCAGACTACGTCACGACGACGCTGGAACCAAGCCCGCGTCAGCGCAGGATCGGCACGGCGGGCGTGCGTTTGCCCGGTGCCGTCAAGGCGGGCGGTTGCGGCCCGCCCGTGGCCCAGTCCAGCAATTCCACCGTGTGCACGATAGGCACCCCGGTGCCTGACCCGATCTGCATCATGCACCCGATGTTTCCGGCCGCGATGATGTCCGGTTGCAAGGCTTCGATCGTGGCGATCTTGCGGGTCTTGAGCTGCCCCGAAATCTCGGGCTGCATGAGGTTATAGGTGCCTGCCGACCCACAGCACAGGTGGCTGTCTGCCGGTTCCAGAACCGTGAACCCGGCCTTTTTCAACAACACCTTTGGATAGGTCTTGATCTGTTGACCATGCTGCAGGGAACAGGCCGCGTGATAGGCCACCTTGGTGCCCCGCGCCGCACCTGTGGGCAGGTCGAGTTTCATCAACACCTCGGACACGTCCATGGCGATGGCCGACACCCGGGCCGCATCGGCGGCGAGCGGATCATTGCGGAACATATGCCCGTAATCCTTGACCGTGGTGCCGCAGCCGGAGGTGTTGATGACAATGGCATCCAGCCCGCCCGCATCCATTTCCTGGGTCCACGCCCGGATATTGGCGGCGGCGGCCCGGTGGCTTTGGGTTTCCTTGCCCATGTGGTGGGTGAGCGCGCCACAGCATCCCGCCCCTTTGGCCACCACAACCTGCGCCCCGAACCGGGTGAGCAGGCGGATGGTCGCATCGTTGATATCGGTGTTCAGCGCCTTTTGTGCGCAGCCCGTCATCAGGGCCACCCGCATCTTTTTCTGCGCGGTTGCAAAGGTTTGCGGGTGGTCGTTGCGGCTGACGGGCGGAATGGTCCGGGGGGCCATGTCCAGCATCGCCCGGAGCCGGGGGTCGGGGACCAGCCCCCGGAAGGGCCGCCCCATCTTGGCCAGCAAAAGCGCCACCCGGAACCGGGTCGGATAGGGCAGGATTTGCGCCAGCACCCAACGCAGCGCCCGGTCGGACAGGGGGCGTTTGTAGTTTTTCTCGATATAGGCGCGCGCATGATCGACAAGGTGCATGTAATGCACCCCCGACGGGCAGGTGGTCATGCAGGCCAGGCAGGACAGGCAGCGGTCAATATGTTTGACGGTCGTGGCATCGGGCACGCGGTTGTTTTCCAGCATGTCCTTGATCAGATAAATCCGGCCGCGCGGGCTGTCCAATTCGTCGCCAAGCACTTGATATGTCGGGCAAGTTGCGGTGCAAAACCCGCAATGGACGCAAGCCCGCAGAATGTCGTTTGCGGTCTTGGTGGCGGGATCGGTCAGCTGGGCGGGGGTGAAATGGGTTTGCATCAGAGCATGATCCCGGGGTTAAGAAGGTCGCGCGGGTCAAATCTGGCCCGCAATGCAGCGGTCAAAGCGGCAATGCTTGCGGCTTCGGGTTGGAAAGACGGGATCTTTTCGCGCAACGTCCGTGGCCCCTTGATCAAGGTCGCATGGCCGCCTTCGACCGCGCAAAAGCTGTGCAGATAGTCCATCAACAGGCGGGCGCCAAGCAGCTGTGGGTCGGTGCTGCCCGGATCGGGGGCGACGTCGGCGTTGCGGGTCAACGCCTCGGCTGTGGCGCCGACCCAGACCAGACCACTGCCCCAATCGGTCATCAAATCAAACCCCCGCGCCTTCGGGGAATAGGACAGAAAGGTATTCATCGCGTCAAACAGAAACGCCGGATAGGTGGATGGCCTGATCGACATCCGGGCAACAAAGGCGTGATCGCGAAACGCTGATACATCGCGGATGTCCTCCCAGATGCGGGCCGACGCCACCGGGTCGGTTGTCACCTCGACCTGGCCAAATCGGGCCAGCAGTTGGGACAATTGGTCTGCCCGATATGCGACAGACGACGCAAAACCTTCGATCCTGAAGAAGACCGGCGCGCGACAGTCTGGCGACAACATACCCTGCGACGCACCGCTCACTTCGAATGGCGACCCAAGGGCGGCAGACATCGCAGCCAGTCCATCAACCTCGTTCAGGTCGGGCAGGGTCAGGGTCGCTTGCGCCTTTGGCACGGGCAAGACCTTGAAACTGACTTCGGTCAGAACGCCCAAGGTGCCATGGCTGCCGGCCATCAGCTTGACCAGATCGTAGCCCGTGACGTTCTTCATCACCCGGCCACCGTTCTTGACCACCGTCCCCCTGCCATCGACATAGCGAACACCCAGCAGAAAATCGCGGGCGGCTCCCACCTGGACGCGGCGCGGACCCGAGGCATTCGTGGCAAATACGCCGCCGATGGTGGGGGTGCCCGTCGTGCCCAAAAGACCACGCATATCGGTCGGTTCAAACGGCAGCCGCTGTCCTTTGGCCGTCAGGGCGGCGTCGATTTCGGTCAAAGGCGTGCCCGCCTGCGCCACCATGGTCAACGCACCGGGTTCGTAAAGCGTAATCCCCGAAAGCCCCGCCACACAAAGCGGGTCCCCGTCGACAGGCCGACCAAAATCGCGCGTGCCGCCGCCGATGATCCGCAACGGGGCAGGGGCCGCCGCGACCGCGTCGGCAAGGTCTTGTTCAGTTTGAGGTCGCAGCATGCTGTTGCCTTTGTGCTAAAAATATCCCGGGGGAGTCGCGGCACGCGACGGGGGCGGCGCCCCCTACACCCTGCGGCCCGCGCTGCTGTCGAGCGGAAACACCTTGGCCGGGTTCAGCAGCCATTTGGGGTCAAACACGTCCTTGACCACCATCTGCGCCTCCAGATCGGCGGCAGTGAACTGCACATGCATCAGGTCCCTTTTCTCGATCCCAACGCCGTGTTCGCCAGTCAGGCAACCGCCCACCTCGACACACAGGCGCAGGATGTCGGCCCCCATCGCCTCGCATTTTTCCAGATCGCCGGGGGTGTTGGCGTTATACAGGATCAACGGGTGCATGTTCCCGTCGCCCGCATGAAACACGTTGCCCACGCCCAATCCGTACTCCACCGACAATTCCCCGATCCGCCGCAGCACATAGGGCAATTCGGACACCGGGATCGTTCCGTCCAGACACATGTAATCGTTGATCTGTCCCATCGCCCCAAAGGCCGATTTACGCCCCAGCCAGATCCGTTTTGCCTGATCGTCGTCCGCAGCTTCGCGCAGTTCGACGGGGTTGTGCCGTTGCGCGATGGCCTTGATCACGGCCAGCTGTTCGTCAATTTCGGCGGGCGATCCTTCGACTTCGATGATCAACAGCGCCTCGCACATCGGATAGCCCGCCTTTGCAAAGGCCTCGGTCGCTTCGATGCAGGGGCGGTCCATGAATTCGATGGCCACGGGCAGCACGCCTGCCTTGATGATGTCGGACACGCAGACTCCCGCAACTTCATTGCTGTCATATCCGATCAGAACCGGACGCGCCCCTTCGGGTTTGGGCAGGATTCGCAACGTCGCCTCGGTCACCACGCCCAATTGTCCTTCGGACCCGCAGATGACCCCCAAGAGGTCCAGCCCGCCCGCGTCCATATGCGCCCCGCCGATGGTCAGAATGGTGCCGTCCATCTGCACCATCGTAACCCCCAGAAGGTTGTTCGTGGTCACCCCGTATTTCAGGCAATGCGCCCCGCCCGAATTCATCGCAATGTTGCCCGCAATCGCACAGGCCAGTTGGCTGGAAGGGTCGGGCGCGTAGAAAAACCCGTCTTGTTCCACCGCCCCCGTCACCGACAGGTTGGTGCGCCCCGACTGCACCCGGATGAACCGGTCGTCATAGTTGGTTTCCAGAACATCCGTCAGCCGCGCCACCCCGAGGATCACGCAATCCGCCGTGGGCAGCGCCCCCCCCGCCAGCGATGTTCCCGATCCGCGCGGCACCACGGGCACGCCCATGTCATTGCAAATCCGCAAAACCGCCGCCACCTCGTTGGTCGAGGACGGCAGAACCGCGCACAGCGGCGGGCACCGATAGGCCGCCAGCGCGTCACATTCGTAGGCCCGCGTTTCGGCCACATCGTCAATCACGGCATGGCGCGGTAACACCTCGAGCAGGCGCGACACCAGCTGTGCCTTTTTCGCCATGATCCGGGCGTCGGGGACGGGCATTTCCATGGGGCACCTCTGCAATGCAGCGAAAATCGGCGTATTGGTAAACAAATATAACCAATTTTGCCCTATGGCAAGCCTGTTGTGCCGAGTATAGCCTGAGTTCATGGAATTGAACGTTGCATTTACCCTTTTGTCACCCATGGACCTTGCGGCCCTTGTTGTTCTGGCTGTGGCCTGGGCCGGGATTGCCTTGTGGATTGAAAATCCCGGCGTGCGCCGCCCGTCCGTGACCGTGATGATGGCCGGGTATCGCCGCGAATGGATGGTGCAGTTTCTGGCCCGCGACGTCCGCATCTTTGACAGTCAGATCCTGGCCAATCTGCGCCAAAGCACGACATTCTTTGCCTCCACCAGCCTGTTTGCCGTGGGCGGCGTTCTGGCGTTGATCGGCAATATCGCCCCATTGGAAGGCGTCGCCGAAGGGTTGACCCAAACCCGCGCCCCGACCCTGCTGTGGCAGATGAAATTGATGGTGGTCGCGCTGTTGCTGACCCATTCGTTCCTGAAATTCGTCTGGGCGAACCGTGTGTTCGGGTATTGCGCCGTGTTGATGGCCGCCGTGCCCAATGACCCCGCCGACCCCCGCGCAACGGTCCGCGCGGGCCAAGCCGCCGAGTTGAACATACGCGCCGCATGGAATTTCAACCGCGGTTTGCGGTCGATGTATTTCGCGCTCGGCGCTGTTGCGTGGTTGGTCGGTCCGGTGCCGTTGATTGTCGCAACGCTGGCCGTGGTGTGGTTGCTGTGGTCGCGCGAATTCGCATCCAATTCGCGGTCTATTCTGGCAGACCAGAAGCCCTAGCGCCGTCCTTCGCGCAACCATGCCCCGACGATCAGGGTCGCCGCCAGCAACAGGAACACCCATGCCGGGACAAGCGCCGTCACCCGCACCTCGGCGGTGCGAT
>JBGSIZ010000302.1:0-5073 GCA_041742255.1 Marivivens sp.
CCGTGGGTCTGGCCGAGCCGCTGACAGGGACCGTCCGGTTGGTGGAACCGACCGTGGACGTGGTGACCCGGTTGGGCCGCGCCCGGATCACGCTGGACGCCCCCGAAACCGTCCGGTCCGGCATGTTCGCCGAGGCCGAAATACTGGTGGCCGCGCGCGATACGCTGATCGTGCCTGTGGCCGCTGTGCAGTTTGCCGCCGCTGGCACCTCGGTTCTGATCGTGCAGCCGGATGGGTTGCTGGTCGAGGCCCCGATCGAAACTGGCATCCGTGACCGGGGCCAGATCGAAGTGGTGTCCGGCCTGTCCCAAGGCGACACGATTGTCGCCCGTGCCGGTGCATTCGTGCGCGCGGGCGAGATCATCAATCCCGTGGCGGATACCGCCGCGACCCCGTCCAACTAGGGCCTGACATCATGAACTTTTCCGCGTGGTCCATCCGTAACCCGATTGCCCCGATCCTTGCGTTCTTCATGCTGATGGTCATTGGCTGGCAATCGTTCAACGTGCTGCCCGTCACCCGGTTTCCCAACATCGACGTGCCCATCGTGGCCATTTCCGTGGTGCAGGCCGGGGCGGCCCCGTCCGAACTGGAAACCCAGGTCACCCGCGTGATCGAGGATGCCGTGGCGGGGATTACCGGCGTCAAGAACGTCAGTTCGACGATTGCCGACGGCCTGTCCACCACCGCCATCGAATTTCGGATGGAAGTGCCCAGCGACAAGGCTGTCCAGGACGTCAAGGATGCCATCGACCGGGTTCAGGGCAGCCTGCCCGCCGATGTAGATGCACCCGTGGTCACCAAGATCGACGTGGAGGGGCAGGCGATCATGACCTTTGCCGTCACCGCCCCCAACCTGACGTTCGAAGAACTGTCGTGGTTTGTGGACGATGTCATCAAACGGAATCTACAAGGCCAGACGGGTATTGGCCGGATCGACCGTTACGGCGGGGCCGACCGGGAAATCCGGGTTGAACTGGACCCTGTCAAGCTGGACAGTTTCGGGATCACCGCCGCTGCCGTCAGCCAACAGGTTCGCGCCACCAACACCAATGCGGGCGCCGGACGTAGCGAATTTGGCGGCAGCGAACAGGCGATCCGCGTTCTGGGCGACGCCACCACCGCCGCCACGCTGGCCGATGTGACGCTGTCCCTGCCCGGCGGCCGCTATGTCCGCCTTGGCGATATGGGCGAGGTGATCGACACCTACGAAGAACTGCGGTCATTTTCCAAATTCAACGATGTGCAGGTCGTCACCTTTGCCGTGTTCCGGGCCAAGGGCGCGTCCGAGGTGAGCGTGGCCGACACCACCAACACCACCCTTGACCGCATCCGCGCCGACCACCCCGAGGTCACGATCAGCCCGGTGGATGACACCGTTTACTACACCGTCGGCAACTACGAGGCCGCGATGAGCACGCTCGTCGAAGGCGCCATTCTGGCCATTCTTGTGGTGCTGCTGTTCCTGCGCAACTGGCGCGCCACCATGATTGCCGCTGTGGCCTTGCCGTTGTCGGTGATCCCGACGTTCTGGATCATGGACCTGCTGGGCTTCTCGCTCAACCTTGTCAGCCTGCTCGCGTTGACGTTGGCCACGGGGATTCTGGTAGATGACGCCATTGTCGAGGTGGAAAACATCGCCCGACATATCCGCATGGGCAAGACCCCCTATCGCGCCGCGATCGAGGCTGCCGATGAAATCGGGCTGGCCGTGATTGCCACCACGTTCACCATTGTCGCCGTGTTTGTGCCGGTGTCGTTCATGCCCGGTATTCCGGGGCAGTATTTCAGCCAGTTCGGAATGACCGTCGCCATTTCCGTGATGTTTTCGCTGCTGGTGGCACGGTTGATTACCCCGCTTATGGCCGCCTATCTGATGCGGTCCAAGGATGCGCAAGAACATGAACAGCGCGACGGGATCATCATGCGCGGCTATCTGGCGTTGGTCCGGTTCACCATGCGGGTGCGGTATCTGACCCTGCTGGCTGCGATTGGTCTGTTCATCCTGTCGATGTTCTTCATGCTGAAAATCCCCGGCAGTTTCATTCCCCCCGAAGACGTCAGCCGGGTGTCGATTTCCGTGGAATTGCCGCCCGGATCGTCGCTGGCGTCCACGGACGCAACCACCCGCGCCATGCAACAGCGGATCAAGGACATACCGGGCGTTGAAAACGTGTTCGTTCTGGGGGGCAGTTCGCCCACCGGCGACCGTGATATCCGGCGCGCGACCGTCACCGTCTTGTTGGAAAAACTGGACAGTTCGCTGGAGGCCAAGCTGTCCGATATCGGCCAGCAGATCCCGCTGATCGGTCCCTATATGCCGCAATTCCCATCCCATGGCCGCGAAATCCCGCAAAGCCTGATTGAAGCCCAGATATTCGAAGCCATCGCCGATGTGCCCGACGTGCGGGCGTTCAAACTGAACGACCGGGGCGCGCGGGACATTTCCTATTCCATCCTGTCCCAGAACGAAACGGCGTTGAACGAGGCCGTGCGCCGTCTGGAAACCGCGCTGCGTGGCGATCCGTTGCTGGCCAACGTCGCCACCGAAGGCGCGCTGCCGCGTCCCGAACTGCTGGTCATTCCCCGGCTGGAGGAGGCCGCCCGCCTGTCCGTCACCACCCGCCAGATTGCGGAAACCGTCCGGGTCGCCACCATCGGCGATTTTGACGCCGCACTTGCCAAGGTGTCCATCGGCGACCGTCAGATCCCGGTCCGCGTGCAGGTAGACCCGGCCATTCGCGAGGATGCCGCCCGCATTGGCGCGCTCAAGATCGTGACGGGCAATGGGGCCACCGTGCCCCTGAACGCCGTGGCCGATATTGTGGTCGCCGAAGGCCCCAGCGTTGTCAATCGGTTGAACCGGGAACGGATCGCCACCATCGGGGCCAATTTGCCCGTGGGTGTCGCACTGGGCACCGCCACCGCCCGGTTCAACGAAATCATCGCCAGCGTGGACCTGCCGCCGGGTGTCAGCGTGGCGTCCGCAGGCGACGCCGAGGTGCAACAGGAACTGGTGCAAAGTTTCGGCAACGCCATGATCCTTGGCCTCATGCTGGTTCTGACGGTGCTGATCCTGTTGTTCAAATCGGTGATCCAGCCGTTCACGATCCTGTTTTCCCTGCCGCTGGCCATTGGTGGGGTTGCGGCCGCGTTGATCCTGACCAACAGCGCCATTTCGATGCCCGTGCTGATCGGTATTCTGATGCTGATGGGGATCGTGACCAATAACGCCATCCTGTTGGTCGATTTCGCCATCGAGATGCGCCACCAAGGCATGACCCGGTTCGACGCGCTGGTCGAGGCGGGTCACAAACGGGCGCGGCCCATCGTCATGACCTCTATCGCGATGTCGGCGGGCATGTTGCCCTCGGCGCTTGGCGTGGGTGAAGGCGGGACGTTCCGCGCGCCCATGGCCACAGCCGTGATCGGGGGCATTATCGTGTCCACCGCGTTGTCGCTGGTGGTGGTGCCGTCGTTTTTCCTCATCATGGATGACGTCAGCCGCGTTCTGGGTTGGGTGTTTGGCCGGATGGTAGGCCAGAAAGAGGTGGAACCGGTGGAACCGTCCGCGTTTGATCTGGCCGATGACATTGCCGGGTTGCGCCGTGATCTGGACAACCTGCAAACCAAACCCGGCAAACTGCGGATTGCGCCCGCCGCCGAATAGCGCCGTCAGCCCGCCCCGTCACCCTGCCTTGCGCAGGATAAGATCGGGCACCGTGATCGCGTCAATCAATGCGGCGCATAATCCCGTGCAGCCTGTGCAACCCACGCACGGGCCGGACAATTGCCCGATCGTCCGGGCAAGGGTGGTGGTGCGCGGCGCGTGGCCGATTTTGCGGATGGGGGACATGCGACCTCCTGACTGTGGTTGGTCGGATGGTGTCACGCGCGGGGCTGTCGCACCTTGATCCAGATCATTCCATAAGGCCCAACAGCCGCGCGGCGGTGTTTTTCAGGATGTCGGGCCGGACCTCGTCCTTGATCGCGATCTGGTCGAAATCGGCCAGCCACCGTTCCGGCGAGATCATCGGCCAGTCAGAGCCGAACAGCACCTTTTTGCGCAGGATCGAATTGCAGTATTTCACCAGAATATCGGGGAAATATTTAGGCGACCAACCGGACAGGTCGATATAGACGTTCGGTTTGTGCTGGGCCACGGCGAGTGCTTCGTCCTGCCACGGGAACGACGGATGCGCGAGGATGATGCGCATGTCGGGGAAATCCACCGCCACGTCATCCATGTACATCGGGTTGGAATACTTGAGCCGCATGCCGTTGCCGCCCCGCATCCCGGACCCCACCCCCGTTTGCCCGGTGTGGAACAGGGCGATGCCGCCGTTGTCGGCAATCGCCTGATACAGGTCATAGGCCATCCGGTCGTTGGGATAGAACCCCTGCATTGTCGGGTGAAACTTGAACCCCTTGATCCCGAAATCGGCCATCAGACGCCGGGCCTCTCGCGCGCCGAGCCGCCCCTTGTGCGGGTCGATTGACGCGAACGGGATCAGGACATCGGCATTTTCGGCGGCAAGGGCTGCCACCTCTTCGTTCTTGTAGCGCCGATAGCCCGTCTCGCGTTCGGCATCGACCGGAAAGATCACGGCGGCGATGTTTTGCGCCCGGTAGTGCGCCGCCGTTTCGGGAACGGTGGGCGGATGGGTCCATGGCGCGCGGAAATATTTGGCCATAGTCGCCTGCAAATCGTCATAGCCGTCGTCGGCATGGCAGCCACAGGGTTCCTCGGCATGGGTGTGGAAATCAATCGCGCGGATTTTGGCTAGGTCGATCATGAGGCCCCCGGGATATGAATGACGCAAGGATCGGCGGTGTCATAGAGCCGGTCCACCAGCCCCGCACGCTGCATCTGGATTTTGCGAAAGTTGAGATTGCCCTTGGCCGTCACCTCGCCCAGCGCGATGGAGGGCGGTTCGGTCAGGATCAGGGCGCGGGCGATCCGGGTGGAGGACGACGTGCCATTCGCCGCCGCCAGCACCGCCGCCACCTGCCCGGCCAAGGGGCTTTGCAACGCGCCGTTGTCATCTGTCGCCCCGTCGCGCAAGGCACCCG
>JBGSIZ010000303.1:0-2419 GCA_041742255.1 Marivivens sp.
CGGGTGGCCTGAGCAGCCATGCGTGGTTCTGGGAGGCCGTGTCCCCCGATCTGGCCCAAAGCGCGCCGGGCCGGTTGCAAACGGCGCTTAGCGCGCTGGCCAATGCCCCCTCAGGTGAAACCGTCACCGCCCCCCGGCTGACCGCTTTGCAACAGATCGCAACCGCCCATGGCCGCGATATTCTGGGGGCCACCGTCGGGACCAAAGTGTCCCCCGCGTTGGTTCTGGCCGTGATCGCCGTAGAAAGCGCCGGACAAGAGGACGCCCGCAGCCGCGCCGGGGCCGAAGGGTTGATGCAGTTGATGCCCCCGACCGCCGCCCGGTTCGGCGTCACCAACAGTCTGGACGCCACCGACAACATTAAGGGCGGCGTGGCATACCTTGATTGGTTGATGGGCGAATTCGACAATGACCCCATTCTGGTGCTGGCCGCGTACAACGCCGGCGAAGGGGCTGTTCGAGGCAACAACGGCGTTCCCAATTATGACGAAACCCGCGCCTATGTGCCCAAGGTTCTGTCGGCGTGGACCGTATCCCGCGCCCTGTGCATCACCCCGCCGGAACTGGTGACAGACGGCTGTGTTTTTTCTGCTCCGAGAGGCTGATCATGCCCGACCAACGCCCCCTTGTTCTGGACGTCGATGGCACGTTCCTGAAAACCGATATGTTGATGGAGAGTTTCTGGGCCGGGTTGGGCCGCGATCCGGGCGCGACGTTGTCGGCTGCGGTCCGGTTGTATCGTGATCCTGCCGCACTCAAGGCCGCGTTGTATGACATTGCGCCGATCCGCACCGATCTGTTGCCCGTCAACCCGGACATTGCGCAGATCGTGGAGGGTGCCCGCGCCGAGGGCCGCGATGTCATCCTAGCGTCCGCGTCCGATGCCCGGTTGGTCGTCCGGCTGGCCAATGACCACGGCATGGACGGCGCGATGGGGTCCGAACCCGGTCACAACCTCAAGGGTGCCGCCAAGGCTGCCGCGTTGACCGCGACATACGGGCAGGGTGGGTTCATTTACGCAGGCGACAGCCCCGCCGACATGCCCGTCTGGGAACAATCGGGCCATGCCGTGATCGTGGGGTCCGCCGGGGGGGCCGCAAGGCGGCTGGAGGCCAAGGGTGTGGCCACTACCCCGCTGCGCGCCGGATGGAAGGTCCGCGACCTGCTGCGCGCCATCCGTCCGCACCAATGGGTCAAGAATATCTTGCTGGTCCTGCCGATGATCGCCGCCCACACTTTCGAGCTGGCGACGCTGGGGATGGTTCTGCTGGGGATTGCCGCGTTTTCCGCCGCTGCATCGTGCATCTATCTGGTCAATGACCTGCTGGATCTGGAGGCCGACCGACTGCACCCCAAGAAATGCAAGCGTCCGTTTGCCAGCGGGGCGGTGCCGTTGTCGGTGGGGATGGCGGCCACGCTGGTTCTGGGGGGGATCGCGTTGATCCTTGGCGCGCTGCTGGGTCCGCAGTTTCTGGGCGTTGTGTTGCTCTATATGGCGCTGTCGCTGGCCTATTCCCTACGACTCAAGCGGATGCGGTGGATTGATATTTTCACCCTCGCATCCCTGTATACTTTGCGGGTGGTGGCGGGGGCCGCCGCCAGCCGGGTGGATGCGTCGATCTTTATGTTGATATTCATCTTTCCGATCTTCGTCACGCTGGGCTGTGTCAAGCGTCTGACCGAACTGACCCTTGCCACATCCGACGACCGGTTGCCCGGCCGGGGCTATGGCCGCCCGGACCGGGGCGATTTGCTGAACGTGTCCATTCTGGGCATGGTGGGCGCGTTGGTGATTTTCTTCCTGTATTCGTTCAGCGAACAGGCCCGCACCCTGTATCCCAGCCAATGGTTGATGTGGGTCGCGTTGATCCCGATTGCCATGTGGTTGCTGCGCATGGTGCGGCTGGGGTGGTTGGGCAAACAGGATTACGATCCGATTGTGTTTGCCATGAAAGACAAGCGCGGGATCGGATTGTTGCTGATCACCCTGTCGTTGATGTTTTATGCCGCCGGGTTGTGGCAGCAGTGGTTCGGGTTCTAGATTTTCATCTTCTTGAACACCGGTTCCGGGATTGACCGGATCACCAGCATCACCAGCCGCCAGATGCCCGCCGTATAGATCACGTTGCGCCGTTTGCGCAGACCTGTGGCGATGTCGCGTGCCACCGCGTCGGGCGTGGTCATGAACGGCATCTTGCCCAAGCCCCAGGTCATCGCCGTATCAACCGGCCCCGGTTTGACCGTCAACACATGGACCCCCGACCGCCCAAGCCGGTTGCGCAATCCAGACAGGTAGGTGGAAAACCCCGCCTTGGCCGCGCCGTAGACGTAGTTCCCGAGCCGCCCCCGGTCGCCCGCGACCGAGCTTACCCCCACGACCGCGCCGCCCCCCCGATCCTCCATCACCGGGGCCAGAAGG
>JBGSIZ010000304.1:0-3742 GCA_041742255.1 Marivivens sp.
CACCGCCGCCGCGTTGGCCAGCGCAGGGGTCCCGGTGGTCAGCGTGCCCGTCTTGTCGAAAACAACGTGGTCCACTTCGGCCAGACGTTCCAGCGCGGTCGCGTGTTTGATCAGGAGCCCCGCCTTGAACAACCGCCCCGATGCCACCGTGGACACCGCCGGCACCGCCAGTCCAAGGGCACAAGGGCATGTGATAATCAGAACCGCGACCGCAATATTGAGTGCGACCCGGACATCCCCGCCCGTGATCCAGAACCACAGGCAAAAGGCCACAAACGCCAGAGTATGCACCGCAGGGGCGTAAATCCGCGCGGCACGGTCGGCGAGTGAGGCATAGCGCGATTTCGCGTCCTCGGCCACCGCGACCAGTTCGGCCAATTGGTGCAAGGTCGTATCCTTGCCCACCGCCGTTGCCCGAAGAACCAGCGGACCGGTCAGATTGACCTCGCCCGTGGTCAGGCTACAGCCCACGGTGACCAAGGCGGGGTCGGTTTCCCCGGTCAGAAAGGCACGGTCAACCTCGCTCCGGCCATCCTCGACCGTGCCATCGACAGGCACGCGGGCACCGGGCAACACCAGCAACCGATCTCCGACCATGACATCCGTGATCCGCACCGTGCCCGGTTGCCCACCCGTCAGTCGCAGCGCCGTGACCGAGTCCATCGCCGCAAGTTCGGACGCCGCCGACCGCGCGACAGACCGCATTTTCTGGTCCAGATACCGCCCGGCCAGCAAAAAGAACGTGAGCGACAGCGCGGCGTCAAAATAAACATGATCGCCCTGACTGAGGGTTTCAAACAGCGACATGCCCGACGCAAGAAGGATCGCCAGTGAAATCGGCACATCCATGTTCAGCCGCCAGACCCGCAAAACCCGGCCCGCCGACCGAAAGAACGGCTGGGCCGAAAACGCGATGGTGGGCAAGGCCACCGCCGCCGAAATCCAGTGAAACAAGTCCCGCGTCGCGTCCGTGGCCCCGGACCAGATCGCCACCGACAGCAGCATGACGTTCATCATGGCAAAGCCCGCAACGCCCAGCCGCATCGCCAGATCGCGCGCCGCGTCGCCGTTGTCGCCTGCGCCAAGAATGGTCCCGTCCAACGGCTGTGCCGTGTATCCCAACCGCGCCGCTGCATCGACCAGAACCGCAACAGGGGTGCCCGGCGTGACCCGGACCGTCGCACGTTTTCGGGTCAGGTTGACCCGGACATGCTGCACCCCCGGCACCTTGGCCAACCCGGATTCCAGTGCCCCGATGCAGGCCGCACAGTGGATTGTGGGCAGTGACAGCAGCAAATCCTCACCCGCGCCGTTCGCCATTTTCACGGCGTCATACGGGGTGCCTATGCAGGCCGGGCAGGCGGCCGCGCCGGAATATTCAGCCACGCTCATTCAATCCACCAACACCACAAGCCGTTGTTTGAATTGGGTTCCATCCGCCGCCACCGCCACCAACCGCAGATTCCAATTGCCCGGTGCGGTCCGTACAGGCGCATGATACCGCACGCCGTCGAA
Source organism: Marivivens sp. (assembly GCA_041742255.1). Classification (GTDB taxonomy): domain Bacteria; phylum Pseudomonadota; class Alphaproteobacteria; order Rhodobacterales; family Rhodobacteraceae; genus JBGSIZ01. The sequence continues at coordinate 1,516 of JBGSIZ010000304.1, forward strand.
GGCAAAAATGGGCGTCTGATCGTCCCGCACATTCGTGGCCCGGCCAAAGGTGCCCGTCACATCCGACAGGTCCACAGGCGCGCCGTCCGGCCCGGTGATGGTCAATTGCAGGTCGCCCTGATGCACCGCCGCATGCACGTCCCATCCCAGCGCTTGTTGGGCCGCGCGGTCGTCATCGAAGGTCTGGCTGGCGACATAGGAATTGGCCACCTCCAGCCCCGGAAACGTCTTGACCGCCTGATACGCCAGAACAAGGTTGACGCCGATGATCACCACAAAGAACGAAGCGAAAATAATGAAGAATTTCACTCCGGTAATCGGTCCGGCAAAGGGGTTTATCATATCAGTTGTCCCGTCCGTTAAAGATGGTTTCGGCATAGGCGCGGTCGGTGCTGTTCAGGTCGGTCACCCAGATTGTAAATTCGGTTCTGTTGGCCGCAGCGCCATCCGATCCCGGGGCGGCATCGACATACACCCGCACCTGATTTGTGGCGTCGGCGGGGACCATGACGACTGCGCCGTCGACCCCTTCGACGCCGAGGGTCAGGGGCGTCCCACTGCCGAGGGAAAGGCCGAACGGACGGGTTTCCCCGTGCTTGTTCCGAAGCCGAATATCGTAGACATTTCTGATAGTTCCGTCCGATTGGACGATGTAGGTCGGGTTCCGGACGGGGGCGACGGTGAGGTCGATTTCTGGGCGGATGAACAGGGCAAACACCAGCCCAAGCCCGACGATGGACCACAGTGACGTATACAGGATGGTCCGGGGTCGGAACACATGCCGCCAGATGTGTTTGGCGGTGCCCCCGGCGCGTTCGATTTTCTCATCCTCGAGCGTGAAATAATCTATCAATCCCCGTGGCTTACCGATCCGTTCCATAACGTCGTCGCAGGCGTCGATGCACAGGCCGCAAGTGATGCATTCCATCTGTTGGCCGTCGCGGATATCGATTCCCATCGGGCAGACGTTGACGCAGGCCATGCAATCAATGCAGTCCCCCGCCCCTTCGACCCGTTTTTTGCCGCGCGGTTCGCCCCGCCATTCGCGGTAACCGATTGTAATCGTGTCCTCATCCATCATGGCGGCCTGAATTCGGGGCCATGGGCAGGCGTAGATGCAGACCTGTTCCCGCGCGATTCCACCAAAGAAAAATGTGGTCGCTGTCAAAATAAACATCGTGGTGTAGGCGACCGGGTGCGCGGTGCCGTTCAGCAGGTTGACCAAAAGCGTGGGCGCATCGGTGAAATAAAACACCCATGCCCCCCCTGTGGCCAGACCGATCGCCAGCCAGACCACCCATTTTGTCAACCTTAACCGGACCTTGCGGGCGTCCCAGTTGGCATTCCAGAGCCGGACGCGGGCGTTGCGGTCGCCTTCGATCCAGCGTTCGGTGAGGATGAAAAGATCGGTCCAGACTGTTTGGGGGCAGGCATAGCCGCACCAGACCCGCCCAAGCGCGGATGTGAACAGGAACAGCCCCAGCCCCGCCATGATAAGGAGGCCCGCGATGAAGTAGAATTCATGCGGCCAAATCTCGATCCAGAAGAAAAAGAACCGGCGCGACGCCATATCCACCAGAACCGCCTGATCGGGGAGTTCCGGGCCGCGATCCCAGCGAATCCATGGGGTTAGGTAGTAAATCCCGAGGGTGAACGCCATGATCCACCACTTCATCGTGCGGAATGACCCCTTTACCCGACGGGGAAAGACGGGTTCGCGCGGCGCATAGAGCCGGGGGGGTGTTTCAGAGGAGGACATGGAGGCTCCGATTGTCTGTTCGCCCCTGCGGTATCGCCCGGATGGCGCGTGCCCGCCTTGACATAGGTCAAGGGTTTGTGTCGCAGGTTAACGGGGCAGGACGGCCCCAATTTGGCGCGTCGGTTTTACGTCGGTATTGCGGCGGTATCCCAACGGTGCAGGGTTCGGCCAATTGCCGGGTTTGAACGCACCGCCCGCCCCGTTCAGGGGGTGTTTACCGCTGGCAACACTCCTGCCGCGATCCAGTCGTCGATTTGCCCCAGCGCCGCGTCATGAAACGCCGGGTCATTGATATGCGCCGCAAGGTCGATCAGCCGCACGTTGTCCGGACACCCGGACCGCAGCGCCGCGCAAAACCGCGCGTGCCCTGACGGATCGGCCAATGGCCCCCCCGGCCTGTCCCATTCGTGCCCGCCAAGCGTGGGCAAGATCAACGTGACCGGACCCACCGCCGCCGCCAGTTTGCCG
>JBGSIZ010000305.1:0-4473 GCA_041742255.1 Marivivens sp.
GTTCCGGGTCCATCCCCCGAAAGGCGGACATGCCAAGGCGTTCAAACAGGGTCATGTCAGGTCCGGGAACCGGTGCCGCCCGTCCACCAGGGGCAGGTCCGCGTGCCACGCCACATCCGCCAGCCGCAAGGGGCGATAGAGGTGCGGAAACAACTGCCCGCCGCGCGATGGCTCCCACCGCAGATCGGGGGCCAGACGGTCCGCGTCCAGTGCCAGCACAACCAGACCGGTCACGCCTGCAAAGTGTTTGTCGGCGGTGTCCTGGGCCTGTGCGGCGGTGGAAAAATGGATGTATCCATCATGGATGTCGATGGGGGCGCCGGCGGTTTCGCCTTGCGCCTGCAACTCTGCCCATTCATGGGCCCGAAGGATTTTGTAAATCAGCATGGGCGCACACATGCAGGCAAGACGCCAAAGGGTCAAGCCGGGCGCGTGTCACGCCCCTGTCAAATCCGGGCGGTAGGGCAGAGGAGCGTCCAAGAGGTTTGACTCCATCCGCCGGGTCGGGAACACTCTGCGCCATATTCAACCTAAGGGGGCTACCATGTTTGCACGCATTTTCACCATGACCTGCGCTGTGGCGCTGACGGCGGGGGCGGCGATGGCCGACTATTCGCTGACCATTCTGCACACCAACGATTTTCACGCCCGGTTCGAGGAAATCAGCGCGTTTGATTCGGGCTGTTCCGCCGAGGACAGCGCCGAGGGCAAATGCTTTGGCGGCACGGCCCGTCTGGTGACGGCAGTCGAGGCGGCGCGGGCGCGGTCCAACAACTCCATCCTCGTGGACGGCGGCGACCAGTTTCAGGGGACATTGTTCTATACCTACTACAAAGGGGCCATGGCTGCCGAATTCATGAACAAACTGGGCTATACGGCGATGACCGTGGGCAACCACGAATTCGACGACGGCCCCGAAGTGCTGCGCGGGTTCGTGGACACAGTGAATTTCCCGGTTCTGATGTCCAATGGCGATGTGTCGGGCGAACCGTTGCTGGCGGATGCGATCAAACCCTATGTGGTGATCGAACAGGGCGGCGAAAAGATCGGCATGATCGGCCTGACCCCGCAAAACACGGATGAATTGGCCAGCCCGGGGCCGAACGTGACCTTTATCGACCCGGTGACGGCGGTGCAGACGCAGGTGGACGCGCTGACAGCCCTTGGGGTGAACAAGATCATCGTGCTGTCCCATTCGGGCCTGAACGTGGACCAGCGGGTCGCGGCGGAAACCACGGGCGTGGACGTGATTGTGGGCGGGCATGACAACAGCCTGCTGTCCAACACCATCGAAGGGGCCAAGGGGCCCTATCCGATCATGGTGGGCACCACAGCCATCGTGCAAGCCTATGCCTATGGCAAGTTTCTGGGCGAGCTTAACGTGACGTTCGACGACGCGGGCGTGATCACGGCCGCCGTGGGCGAGCCGATCATCATGGACGCCGCCGTGACCGAGGACGAGGCCACGTTGGCGCGGATTGCCGAACTGGCCATCCCGCTCGAAGAAATCCGCAGCCGGGTCGTGGCGCAGTCCGCCGCGTTCATCGAAGGCGACCGGGCCGTGTGCCGCGCGATGGAATGCCCGGCGGGCAACCTGATTGCGGACGCCATGCTGGCGCGGGTCAAGGATCAAGGGGTCGAGATTGCCATCCAGAACGGCGGCGGCATCCGGGCCTCCATCGACGCGGGCGAGGTCACGATGGGCGAGGTTCTGACGGTGCTGCCGTTCCAGAATACGCTGTCGACGTTTCAGGTGACGGGCGAGGTCATGGTGGCCGCGCTGGAAAACGGGGTCAGCCAGATCGAAGAAGGGGCCGGGCGGTTCCCGCAGGTGGCGGGGATCACCTTTGTGGTGGACCCGACCCAACCGGCAGGGGCCCGCGTGTCTGACGTCATGGTGGGCGGTGCGCCGATTGACCCGGCCAAGGTCTACGGCGTGGTGTCCAACAACTATGTGCGCAACGGCGGCGACGGCTACGCGATGTTCCGGGACGCGCTCAACGCCTATGACTTCGGCCCCGACCTTGCCGATGTGACCGCCGAATACATGGCCGTCCAAGGCGGCTATCAGCCCTACACGGACGGGCGGATCACGCTGAAGTAAGCAGCACCCGATCAGACAGGCGGGCGCGCTCCCCTCCGGGCGCGCCCGTTTGCGTTTCTTACTGCCCGAAAACCGCCGCCGGAGGCGCATGGCGCGGCAAGGCGGCACGTCGTTCGTGCCTGCCGGTCCTTGTGTCGCGGGTATCGCGAAAGCATGGGATACCTTGCCACGGCCCCCCGGATGCCTGCGGATCAATCGAACCGCGTGATCCAGTCCAGTGTTTCATCCCGGCTGTCCATGGGCGCGGGGACAGGCAGGATGCCGACCCGATAGGCCTCGAACCGCAGCGGTGCCAACACTGCCTGCACCGCGCGGTAATCCTCCAGAACAAAGCCACGGTTGGCATCGCCCATCTGGGGATGCGGCCCGGCCTGCAGGATGACACCGCCGTCATAGCGATGCACCGGGCAACTGTTTGGCAAGGCATCCAGCGCGCCGTCTGGCAGTTGTGCCATCATTGCGTCCCCGATGGCGGTCAGCCAGTTGATGGTAAAATAGCGGTCCGGCGTGGGACGATTCATCGCGGCCTCGACCTTGAACGTCCCATCCATGCCGCAATGCAGCCCCGGGAACCGTTTGATCACCGGCACCATCCGCGCCTCGGACGAGGTCGAGGCACCGCTGCGGTCAAACAAAAGGCCAAACCCCGCGAGGCCATGGACCGGTTTGAGCAGCGCACAGGCGGCAATCATGCGCTCGATCTGGCGGCCAAAGGCGTGATCGGCATCCCACATCAGCGTGGTCGAAGTTTCGAGGTGGTTCAGATCCGTATAGCCGTCATATAGCGGCGGTGCCGCGGCGACGCTGCCGCCAAAGGCGGAAAAGGTGCCATCGGGCGTGCCGTGAAAGGCCAGGTCGAAATCGCGCTGATCAGGGCGGCGGTCAAAGGCGCGGACGATCGCATCCTCGCTGTCCTCGCGGAACCGCGCCGGATCCCACCGTTGCAGGCCGCCCTGCGGCAGCTCCATCACGGCGATCTGGTCCTCGACATCGCGGGCCAGCAAGGCCAGCGTTTCCAGCGCGCGGATCTGCCCCTCCTGGGTGCCGCCCCCGGTAAAGAACAGCGTATGGGTGAACACCACCCGCGCATCCATCTGGCCCGCTGCGGCCATCAATGGTGCATCATCGAATTGCCGCAAGACGGCTATTTTTTCGGGGGAAAGCGGTTCCATCGGGCACCTTTGGATTGGAAATTTGAAACGTTCGCTCGTCTGCTCAATCTACTGCGTGACCAGCACGCCACCCACCACAACCGTCGTGGCTGCCGCCGTGGACAGTCCGGCTGAACCACCGGCCGCCAGCCCTGCAAGGCCACAGGCTCCGGCAGTTAGAAGCACACAGGCCCCAAAGGCAAGCACGCCTACGGTGACCACAATCGGCACCCACGGTATCTCGGTGGCGGGTTCCGGAACGCGCACCGGGACCCTGACGGGCTCTGGCTCTGGCTCGGGACGGTCATCCCGGCACATGTTGCAGTCCTCTGGAATATTCATCAACTGCAGCTGGCTTCCGTTGGCTCTTGCAATGGCTTCGTAGCGGGTTCTTTGGGTCCCGCGCAGGCGGTCGCCGGGGAATTTCATCTCGACGAATTCGACTGGCTGGTTCGCCACCACCGTGACCACGTCGATCCGCGATCCGGGCACGCCATAGCGGGTCTGTGGCGATCCGTTGGCATCGCGATACATCGTCCCGTTCGGTTCAAAGGTGACCTCGGGAAACAGGCCATTCTGTGGCGGCTGCGGCCCCGCCGCCAGTGTCGCCCGCAACGCCAGATCAACACAGCGCTGATTGCCCGCGCCCGCCGCAATGCACGCACAGGCGATGGCGCACAAGATATCCAGTGTGACCAGATTCGCGCCGGTCACGATCCCGGTGAAATAGCCGCCCAATGATACCGTGTTCCCCTTGTTCATCAACATTTTGTCGGTCAGGCGGGTGACAGGTTTCCCTTGCATGAAAACATTGGGCGACCACATCAGGAACGTCGCCTTGTGCCTGTTCACGCCGGACGTCACGCCGCCTCCAACGCCCGGTTCGTCCCCGGTTGACACAGAAAATTCCGATCCCTTGATGCCGCACATCGCGCCGCTGTGGCTCTTGACCGTTGTGGTTCCCTTGGCCAGATCGCGCGAAAACGCGATGTTGGGGAATGGCACGGGATAGGTGGGCGCCTTGCAGACATCTGGTATGCTGGCCATGACCAGCCCGGAACTGTTCTTGTGGCACAGCGTCAAGCCATTGATGGCGATGGTTTCGGTCATGACGGGCTCCGGTCTTGGGGCGGGGTGGAGAGGGGGGCTGCGGCGTCCATGTCATCCCCGGCGGCGGTTGCCGCCAGTGTCGCCCGTCTTACGGCGACGACATCGTCC
>JBGSIZ010000306.1:0-25328 GCA_041742255.1 Marivivens sp.
CTGATCGCCGCGCCGCAACGGCGGGGCGAACAGATCGGTGCGCAACGGGGGCAAGGTCGGGCGCAGGTCCAACCGGCGACAAGCCAGATCAAACCGGGCCTTCATCACCTTGGCCCATTCGCCTTGCCCGGCCATCCGCAAACCAAACTCCGGGTCATATGTCTTGCCGCCGTGCAATTCGCGCACCCTCGCCATGACGCGGGCGGCGCGATCGGGAAACGCGGCGGCGAGCCATTCCTCGAACAACCCGGCGACCTCTCGGGGCAGACGCAGCACGATGGAACTGGCGGCCACGGCCCCTGCGGCCTTTGCGGCGGCCAAAATCGCCTCCATCTCGTGGTCGGTCAACGCGGGCACGACCGGGGACACCATCACGCGGACCGGAATCCCGGCGGCGGCCAACCGGCGGATGATCTCCAACCGGCGGGCGGGCAATGGCACCCGAGGTTCCATCGCGCGGGACGTGGCCGGGTCCAGCGAGGTGACAGAAATTCCGACGCGGACCAACCCACGGGCGGCCATCGGGGCCAGAATATCAATGTCGCGTTCAATCAACGTGCCCTTGGTAACAATCGCCACGGGATGCGAGAAATCGTGCAAAACCCCCAGAATCCGGCGCATCACCTGTCGGTCACGCTCGATGGGCTGATAGGCGTCAGTGTTGGTGCCAATGGCAATCGGGGCCGGACGATAGGACGGGGCGCGCAACTCCTCGGCCAGACGGTCCGGGGCCGTAGGTCGGGCAATCAACCGGGTTTCGAACTCCAACCCCGGCGATAGTCCCAGATAGGCGTGGCTGGGGCGGGCAAAACAATAGATGCAACCGTGTTCGCACCCGCGATACGGATTGATCGACCGGTCAAAGGACAAATCGGGGGAGGTGTTGCGGCTGATGACCCTGCGGGGGCGCTCTTCGGTGACTTCTGTGCGCAAGGGGGGTAAATCCTCAGGAATATCCCACCCATCCTGCACGGCGTCGGTGCGCAACCGGTCAAACCGGACGATTGGATTGGTCCGGGCGGCACGGCCCTTGGCACGCTGGGTCAACGGATCATAATCTGTCATGACACAATACTAGAACCTATCACGAACATCGCAACCTCTCCTTCCGTCACGCGACAAACTTTCCACTTGATCCCGCGTCGGTTCAGCGGCAGGCAGTGTCGCAATCGGTTCAGACCAGTGCCCCGGTTCGGGCGCACACAAGACCGCAGACCACAGACTTTATCCAAGCGAGATTTTCCATGTCCGACGAAGACGAAATCATCCTGTCCGAACTCAGCGACGAAGACCTCGTGGCGCAAATGTTCGATGACCTCTACGACGGTCTGCGCGAAGAGATCGAAGAAGGCGTGAACATCCTTATCGGGCGCGATTGGGCCCCCTACCGCGTCCTCACCGAGGCGCTGGTGGGCGGCATGACCATCGTGGGTCAGGATTTCCGCGACGGCATCCTCTTTGTGCCAGAGGTGCTGCTGGCGGCCAACGCGATGAAGGGCGGCATGGCCATCCTCAAGCCGCTTCTGGCCGAAACCGGCGCACCGCGCGTGGGCAAGATGGTGATCGGCACCGTCAAAGGCGACATTCACGACATCGGCAAGAACCTCGTCGGCATGATGATGGAAGGGGCGGGTTTCGAAGTGGTCGATCTGGGGATCAACAACTCGGTCGAAAAATACCTCGATGCGCTCCTGGCCGAAGATGCGGACATTCTCGGCATGTCTGCGCTCTTGACGACAACGATGCCCTACATGAAGGTGGTGATAGACACGTTGAAAGAAAAAGGGATGCGCGACGACTACATCATCCTCGTTGGTGGTGCGCCCCTGAACGAAGAATTCGGCCGCGCGATCGGGGCCGATGCCTACTGCCGGGATGCCGCGGTTGCGGTGGAAACGGCAAAAACCTACATGGCGCGCAAGCATAACTCTGCCCGCGTCTGACCATACGGCCACTCACGACTTTTCAAACATCGGGCCCTGCTTCACAGCAGGGCCTTTTTCAATGACACTGGGCGCATGAACGTCACCGACGCACATCTGACGCAGAACGGATTGCCCGCCACCGGACGCGGCCGCATCCTGTTGATTGCCTGCGGGGCGTTGGCGCGCGAAATTCTGGACCTGATGGCAGCCAACCACTGGACGCATCTGGACCTGCACTGCCTGCCCGCGATCCTGCACAACACGCCCGACCAGATCACCCCTGCGGTGACGGACATGGTGACCAAAAACCGTGCCGCCTATGACCGTATCTTTGTGGTCTACGCGGACTGCGGGACTGGGGGCCAATTGTTCGAAAAGTGCAAGGAATTGGGTATCGAGATGATCCAAGGCCCCCATTGCTATTCGTTTTTTGAAGGCAATGCCGCCTTTGCCGCGCGGGATGAAATGACCTGTTTCTACCTCACGGACTTTCTAGTGCGGCAATTCGATGCCTTCGTCTGGCGCCCCTTGGGTCTGGACCGGCACCCGTCCCTGCGGGACATGTATTTTGGCAACTACACCACGCTGGTCTATCAGGCGCAGACCGACGACCCCGCCTTGACGGCCAAGGCTCAGGTCTGCGCGCAACGGCTTGGCCTTGCGTTTGAACGGCGGTTCACCGGCTATGGCGACCTCACGCCCGCGCTGGCATCATTGACCTAAACGGCGGCCTGAGCTGTGGCGCGGATGCGCTCGATCATGGCGCGCACACCGTTAGACCGCTGGGCGGACAAATGGTCATTCAGTCCCAACCGGCCCAATTCGGCGCGGGCATCGACAGCGGCCACATCGGCCACCGGCAAATCATTGTAAAGAGACGCCAAAATGGCGATCAAACCGCGCACGATCATGGCATCGCTATCGCCACGAAACCGGAACGCGCCGCCCTCGATCTGGGGAACCAGCCACACCTGACTGGCGCACCCATCCACCTTGAACGCAGGCACACGCAAGGCATCCTCCAACGGCTCCATCGCCTTGCCCATGTCGATCACATGGCGATACCGGTCTTCCCAATCGTCCAGAAACTCGAACGTTTCGGCAATTTCTTCAAAGGCTTCGGTCGCCATGGCACCCCCTTGGTTGCGCCTGATTTAGGGTGCGACCACCAAAACGTCCAGTGCGCGCTTTTCAACGGGGGCACAATCGGTTACCCCTTTTTCAGTCGTTGCAACGAAAGACTTGCCCATGCTGCGCCCTGCTGCCTTGATCCTTTGCGCCACGCTGACCCTGACAGGCTGCGCGCGTCTGGCCGAATCGCGGCTCAATCCCGGAAACTGGTTCAACCGCAGCACGGAAACGACCACGCCGGCCAATCGGGTGCCGATCATTCCCGAAGGGCGGACGGTGCAAACCATCGACCAGCGGCAATTGATCGCGACCGTGGACGCGCTCGAAATCACGCAGACGCCGTCGGGGGCTATCGTCCGGGCCTCCGGGCTTGCCGCGACCCAAGGGTTCTTTAACGCCGAACTGGTGAGCCGGGGGGTGGACAACGGCGTCCTGACCTTCGATTTCCGGGTCGAAGCACCGCGTGGGTTTCAGGACATCGGGCCAACGGGCACACGGCGGATCACGGTAGCCACGGCGCTCAGCACGGGCGATCTAGCGGGCATCCGGTCAATCCGGGTCCAAAGCGCGCAAAACGCGCGGACCTCCAACCGCTAAATCGCGATCGTCACAACCCGGGTGCCTTTAGCGGCCAACGCGACCTTGCCCGCACACAACGCCAACGCTTGTTCGCCAAACACCTCGCGGCGCCACCCGTGCAACGCGGGCACATCGCGCTCGCCTGCGGCAATCGCGTCCAACTCGGCAGATGTGGCAATCAGCTTTGCGGCAACCTCGGCCTCTTCCGACCGGGCCTTGAGAAGGACACGCAACAAATCCGCAAGCGCGGAATTGACCTGCAACGATTCGCGCACCTTGTCGGGTTTGGGCAACTTATCGGCAGGGGCCTCGACTCCAGCCTTAACAGCGGCCAAAATCCCATCGGCAATGTCACCCCGCCGGCCTTCGCGCAGCAACAGACGGGACCGGCCCAAATCGCTTTCATTGGCGGGCTTGGTCGAGGCCAGCTCGATCAAGGCATCGTCCTTGTAGACTCGGCTGCGGGGAATATCCTTGCCTTGAGCATAGGTTTCGCGAAACCGGGCCAATTCGCGCACAATCGCCAGAAACCGGGGGGACGCGGTGCGGGTCTTTACGCGCATCCATGCTTCGTCCGGGTCTGTGCGGTAGGTGGCAGGGTCCCGCAACACGGCCATTTCTTCTTCGACCCACCGGGCGCGGCCGGATTTCTCCAACCGGGCGGCCAACACTTCGTAAATGTCGCGCAAATACGTCACGTCGAGCGCGGCATACTTCGCCTGTGCCTCGGTCAACGGGCGGCGGGACCAATCGGTGAACCGGCTGGATTTGTCCAACTCGGATTTGCAGATCTTGCGCACCAGCGTCTCGTATCCGACCTGTTCGCCATATCCGCACACCATGGCGGCGACCTGCGTATCAAACAGCGGCGCGGGGATCACCCCGGCGTCGATACAGAAAATCTCCAGGTCCTGCCGGGCAGCGTGAAACACCTTGACCACATTTTCATTGCGAAACAGGTCATAAACAGGGTCCAACGACAGACCCTCGGCCAATGGATCCACCAGAACGGCATCTTGGCCCGCATCATCCTGATACGCCATCTGCAACAAACACAGCTTGGAATAATAGGTGCGCTCTCGCAGAAACTCCGTATCGACCGTCACATAGGGCCTCTTGGCGGCCTCAAGACAAAACGCGGCAAGGTCTTCGGTCGTGGTGATCGTTTTCATACGGACTCGTTTCGTGATCGTTCAGGGGTGACAGTTGTTGATAGGGCAACAGTGTCGGCTTGGAAAGGGTGCGGGCGATTGTGCGGCATCCCTGCTTGCGATACAGTCACGGCAATGCTGCAACACACCCGGGGGGGCCAGTTGCAACGGGGGAGCCGCGGATGGCCACCGTCACGGTCTTTGCGACCGGGGATGAAATCGGAACCTATAGCGACCTGTCGATGTCGGGCAACAGCAACGGCGTCAAACTTACGCTGACCGGGGTTGAACCCTTGGGCAGCAGCACGGATGTGTTCCGCATTGTCATCACGCAGGTCAACAACGGGACGGACGTTTTCAACAACGGCCAGTTCGTGTCGATCTACGCCTATCCGGACACCGATCCACCCTCGCCCCCGATCTACACCAACCTGAACCCACAGCACGACCAGTTTCAGGGGCGGGCGTCGTCAGGCGACCATCAGATTTTCACGAATCCGGCCAAGATCATCTTTGACCTGAACGGCGTTACTGCGGGCACCATGCAATACGGGCCGGGCTTGGCACCCATGCGGTCCGAACAACTCAGCTTTGACAGCTTTTCACCCACCCCGCCCAGTTTTCCGTGTTTCGTCGCAGGTACCCGCATCGACACCCCCACCGGGGCACAGGCCATCGAAACCCTGCGCCCCGGCGATCTGGTGACAACGCTCGATCACGGGGCGCAACCTTTGCGCTGGATCGGCCAGAAAACCGTGGCGGGGATCGGCCCACTCGCACCCATCCGCATTGCGGCGGGGGCTTTGTCCAACCGGCGCGATCTGATGGTATCGCCGCAACACCGGATGCTGGTGGGCGATTGGCGCAGCGCGCTGTTGTTTGGCGAGGATCAGGTGCTGGTCGCCGCCAAACACCTGTGCAACGGCAGCACCATCCGGGCACAGTCACAGCCGTGCGTCACCTATGTCCACCTGATGTTCGACCGGCACGAGGTGATCTTTGCCGAAGGCATCCCCTCCGAAAGCCTGCAGCTGGGGACAGAGTCGCTCAAATCACTCGGGACCGCCGCCGTTGCGGAATTGCAGTCCCTGTTCCCGGATATGATGGCGGACCGGGTCCAAACCGCCCGCTCCTGCCTGCGCCACCACGAGGCGACGTTGCTAGGTCAATTCAACAAAATCGGAGTCTTGTCACCGACGCAATACCGTCGCAATACCGCCGGATAAAGTTGGTGCTCAAACGGCAAAATCCGGGTGGCCAGCGTCGCGGCGGTATCGCCGGGCATAACCGGAACCACCGCCTGACCCAGAACCGGACCACCGTCCAGATCGGCCGTCACTTCATGCACCGAACACCCCGCCTGCGCATCGCCTGCGTCCAGTGCCCGCTGATGGGTATGTAACCCTTTGTATTTGGGCAACAAAGACGGGTGAATATTCAACATCCGCCCCTGCCACGCGGCGGTGAAATCAGGCGTCAGTATACGCATGAACCCGGCCAGACACAGGATATCGGGGCGGGCGATCTGCAAAACGCGGGTCAATTCGGCCTCAAACGCCGCGCGATCCGGGCCATAGGCGCGGTGATCCACAGCCATGGTCGGCACACCAATCACCCGCGCCTTGGCCAGCCCCGCCGCCTCCGGATCGTTGGACAAAACCAGCACCGGACGGGCCGGATGGTCACCCACCATATCGCGGGCCAGGGCCTCCATATTCGACCCGCCCCCCGATATCAGAATGGCAACACGGATCACGCAAGGCTGCCCGTATACTGCACCCCAACCCCTTGGGTCACATGGCCAATTTCAAAAACCTCGTGCCCCGCATCCTCGAACGCGGCGCGGGCGGCCCCTGCCCCATCCGGGTCAACCACGGCGATCATCCCGATCCCGCAGTTGAATGTCTTGAGCAGTTCCGGCTGCGCCATCCCCCCCACACCCCGCATCCAGCCAAACACCGGCGGCAACGCCCATGACCCCAGATCGATGGTCGCCCCCATCCCCTCGGGCAGCACGCGAGGCAGGTTTTCGGTCAACCCGCCGCCCGTGATATGGGCCAAGGCATGAACGGCATCCGGCACCTTGCACGCGGCCAACGCGCCTTTGACATAGAGCGTCGTGGGGGCCAGCAACGCAGCGCCCAAGGTTCCAGGGCCAAACGGCGACGGGGCATCCCACGTCAGGCCGGACACCTCGACCAATCGCCGCACCAACGAATAGCCGTTGGAATGCACGCCCGACGACGCCACGCCCAACAACACATCGCCCACGGCGACCCCTTGGGGCAGGTCGCATCCGCGCTCCATCGCGCCCACGGCAAACCCGGCCAGATCAAAATCACCGGCGTGATACATGCCCGGCATCTCTGCGGTTTCGCCCCCGATCAAGGCGCACCCGGACAACGCACATCCTTCGGCGATGCCGTTGATGATCCGGGTCGCCTCCTCGACATCCAGCTTGCCAGTGGCAAAATAATCTAGGAAAAACAATGGCTCGGCACCTTGGCACACCAGATCGTTGACGCACATGGCCACCAGGTCAATACCGATCGTGTCGACATGCCCGGTGTCGATGGCAATCCGCAACTTGGTGCCCACGCCGTCCGTGGCAGCAACCAGAACCGGATCGACATACCCCGCCGCCTTGAGATCAAACAGCGCGCCAAATCCACCCAAACCGGACATCACACCGGGGCGGGTGGTGCGGCGGGCGGCGGGTTTGATCCGGTCCACCAACGCATTGCCTGCATCAATATCAACGCCCGCATCGGCATAGGTCAGGCCGTTTTTTCCGGTTTCGCTGGTCATCTGTGTCCCCTTGGTCGCGTTGCCAGTGGCGATAGACGACTTGCCCCCCGTGGGCAACACTGTGCTTGACCACCGCACGGCAAAGTCTGACGATCCGACATAGGCTACAGGAAAATCGGAATGCCAGACTGGATAAATTCGCTGCTTCAGGACACGCTTGGCTTGGGTAACGTCGTCTCGCCGATTTACCTTCTGGCAACTGTCGCGACAGCATGGATCGTGTTCCGCCTGCGCGGACTAAAAACCGGGTTTCTGGGTTGGCTTCTGCCACGCGAAATATGGGCGCATAAATCCACCCGTGCTGATATCGCGTTGTTTTTGATTAGCCGGGTCATGTCGGCCGTGGGCCTGATCGCGCTCTTTACGGCGGTGCCTGCCATTGCGACGATGGTGGCTGATGCCTTGCCGTTTGGGGCGCGGACAGGGGCAAATCTGTCGCCTGTGGCGCTGGGGTTCGTGTTCTGGGTCTTTGGGGACTTTGCGGTCTACCTCAATCACCGGGCGCATCACCAAATCGCAACACTCTGGCCCATGCACGCGGTCCATCACAGCGCCGAGGTCATGACCCCCATCACCGCACAACGGCAACACCCCTTGGCGCTTCTGATCGGGGCGGCGATCCAGTCGGTGATCCTCGGCGCGATCCTCGGGCTGCTGGTCGGGACCATCGCGCCAGACACAACCATCGTGGAAATCGCGGGGGTCAATGCCTTTACGGTGGTGGCAATCATGGCAATGGCGAATTTCCACCATTCACACATCTGGATCTGCTACGGTCGGACACTGGAACACCTGCTCATCTCGCCGGCCCAACATCAGGTCCACCACAGCAACAATCCCGCGCATTTCAACAAGAATTACGGCAACACTCTGGCGATCTGGGATTGGATGTTTGGAACGCTTTACATTCCACAGCCGGGCGAAGCGGTCACGTTTGGCCTCACAGACCCAGACGATGCGCCGCTCATGACGCACCGTCTGGGTCCATTGATGCTTGATCCCTTGCGCCGGATGCTGTTGCCCCGGCGATAGGGTCAGAACTTCATGATGACGTCGCTTTCATCGTCCTGCGTTTCCGCGCGGGTGTCTTTCGCCGTTGTCGAGCCACCCCGTCCGTTCAGCAGAATAACAGCACCCAGGATCAACAGCAAAACCAGCGCACCCTCGGGGCCGCCCGATTCAACCATGACTGGCACCGATGAATTCCCCGCCGTCGCCGCAACCGGCGACAGAACACAAAAACCCACAAAACCCAGCAATACTTTTTTCATGTTCAACCCTTCCTGAAAATAGCCACACCCAAAGGTTAACCACTCTGTGGCCGTCAAATCCAGATTTTATTGCGCGCCCGCTTGACCGCAGCATCGGCTCTGTTACGCACAACGCGGGGGCCTGTAGCTCAATTGGTTAGAGCAGAGCGCTCATAACGCTTTGGTTGCGGGTTCAAGTCCTGCCGGGCCTACCACATTTACCCCTTTTTCATTTTGATTAACGCTTTGTTAATGCCCTGTTAACCAGTTTTTGGCGATAACCAAGCAAATGGTCCGGGGCGCATGGCGACACTCATCTGGGATACAATCATCGGTGACGGGACCGTCACGGGCGGCAGCGGTCACTGGGTCGTGGGCGGCACACAGTGGACCGCGACCAATGGGGCCACCAACGCGGGGTTCGCAAACGGCGACAGCGTGACGTTAAAAGGGTTGTCAGGGACGATCACAACCAACGGTGTTTTGGACCCATCCGGCATGACGTTCGCAACATCCGGCTACATTCTTGCGCCGGCAAGTGGCAGCAGCCTGTCGTCAACGGGCGGCCTTGCGCTTGGGGTAACGTCCTATGGTCACACCGCCACGATCCAGACCAACATCAGCGGCACAGGTCTGGTCTCGGCAGGCGGGGCGGGAACGCTTGTGTTGTCCGGGGCATCAACCGCCGATCTGGCCGTCTCGTCCTCGGCAGGGGTGACGATCAGCGGGTCATGGGCAGGTGATGTGAGCAACGGCGGGCGGTTCGTGTCCACAGGCACCCTGACGGGGAACATGTTCAACGCCAGCATGGCCACCCTCACAGGCATCGCCGGGTCCATCACAACAACCGGTGGGGGCACCACGACAATCGGTGCGGCGGGCCTTATGGTGGCACCGGGCAGCACGGTCACGGTCAATGCCAACAGCGGGCCGTCCAGCACGGCAACGCTTGTCTTGGACGGATCGCTTGCCGGGGTCGGGACCGTCAACATCACCGGGGCGGGGGCGACGGCGCCGGGGCAACTGACGGTAAATGCGGGCAAAACGCTGTCGGCGGACACCCTGACCTTCGGGGCCTATGGCAGTGGCACCAACTACGGGTCAATTGCCGGGACCATGTCGCTTGGCAACGGGGCCACTGTTTCAAACTACACCACGGGAACCATGACCGGTGACCTGTCATTGACCGGAGGGACGTTCACCAACTATGGACAGATCACCGGGGACGTAACCAACGGCGGCACCTTTCGGGCGGCACTCGGGGCGGTCGTGACGGGTGGCTATACAACGACGGGGACCACAACGATCCTTGTCGGGGGTGCGCTTTTTGATGGAGACTTTCTACAATCCACCGGAACCTTGAGCCTGAGCGCGGGGGCGATCATCACCGGGAACGCCATGCTGGGTGGAACAACAACTGGGTCGGGTCAAACCCTGACGATCGGTGGCAGCGCGACCGTGACCGGGGCACTGGGCACTGGCCTGACGCTGGACGCAAACAGCGTCGCCCTATTGGCCGGAACCACCCTTGGGGCCAACATTATCTTGACCTCGGAACAGATTACACTCGGGGACGGGACACAGGCGGTCACCATCACAGGTGCGGGGAATCTATGGTTGGGAACCACGACCCTAACCCTTCACGACGGCGACGCCTTGTCTATTGGCGGGACACTCACGGCCTACACGCTCACCCTTGATCTGGATATGGCGGGGGGGCTCGCGCCAGGGACGCCAACGCTATTGATGCAGGCGACGGGCGGGCTGGACATCGACACCGTCGGGGTCAGTTTGTCTGGGGCACCCGCAAACGCGGGCTGGATCGTCGCGCGCAACGCAGACAACACCACCCTGAGCCTTGAAACGCTGGTGATGATCGAGGGGACAGGACACCTGAACCTTTCGGGCGGCGCCACCGGGGCAACCGTTATCTTTGACAGCGACACATCCGGCACAATGACAGGGGGCGACACCCATGCCCTGTTTGCGTCGCTGTTCGGCGGGGTTGGGACGGTCACGGGAACCGCATCAGACGACCTTTTGAACGCCTCGGCGGCGACGGTGGCTGTGGTGTTGTCTGGCGGGGACGGCAATGACCTGCTTATTGGCGGTGCTGCGGCGGATACCCTCACTGGGGGGGCCGGGGCGGATACCTTTGTGTTTCAAACCAATGGGCAAAACGACCGGATCACGGACTTTACCGCAGGCGAGGATCATATCGACCTAAGCAGTCTGGCCATGGCAAGCATGACCGTTTCCGCCCCCGGTTTTGGCATCTGGCGGGTCAATTGTTTTGAGGATGTGGCGGCCCCGACGCACGCGCTATGGGTGACGCAATCGGGGGCGGATACGGTGATCCGGATCAGCACCCTGACAGGGCAACGCCCCAGCCACCAGTTCATGACGCTGGACGGGGTTGATGCCGCGACACTCGATTTTCACGACTTCCTCTTTTGATTGGCGCGCGGGCCTACCGGGCCAGCACCAGATCGGCGCGCAACCCGCCATAGGTATCACTGTCGGACAATCGCAACGTGCCGCCGTGCAGCCGGGCAATATCGGCAACAATTGCCAGACCCAGACCCACACCCGGCCCCTTGTTCTGATTGCGGGCGGGGTCCAGACGGGTAAACGGGCGGATGGCCTCGTCGCGGCGGTCGGCGGGGATGCCGGGGCCGTCATCCTCGACGGTAAACCGCAACGTGCGCTCGCTCACGGTCAATGAAACAACGGCGCAGCTACCATAGCGCAAGGCATTGCCCACCAGATTGTCCAACGCGCGGCGGATCGCCATCGGTCGCAGCTGCACCGGGCCGACCAACAACGCGACGCCCTCAGGGGGCAACGCCTCGATGGTCACACCAGACCGGGCAAAATCCTCGACCAACCCGGCCAACAAGGCAACAGGATCGGTAGGAACCACTTCATCGGCGGCCTCGGACCGGGCAAAATCCAGAAACGCATCCAGCAACCGCTGCATATCGTCCACATCGCGGACCAGCGGGGCGGCCTCGACATCGTCCATCATCGACAACCCCAGCCGAAGCCGGGTCAACGGCGTGCGCAGGTCGTGACTAACCCCGGACAACATCATCGTGCGGCTTTGGTTCTGGCGTTCGATCCGGGCGCGCATATCCAGAAACGCGGCGCCAGCAGCGCGCACCTCGACCGCACCAGACGGGTGGTAGGGGACGATCCGGCCTTTGCCATATTCCACGGCGGCGCGGGCCATCCGCTTGATCGGGCGCAACTGATTGCGCAAAAAGAAATAGGACACCAATGTCATCACCGCACCCATGACAATCATGATCACCAACAACTGATGCGGGTTAGACGCGGAGACGCGGCTGCGGGAAAACGCGACCTGCATAAGACCGTGACGGGTATCCACCCACAGATCGACACGATTTTCATCGGCCAGATGAACCGCCCGCAATGGGGGCAGTTGCTCGGTCAGCACGGCAATCACCGTCCGTCCAGACAAATCGTAGAACAGGCGGGTGTTCCCAAGGTCGGACGCATCCGGCGGCCATGTAACGGTCAACTCCAGCGGATCGGCCACAGCGGCCACCACTGCACGCGCCGCCACGGGGTCCAGGGCGGCCTCGGCAAGGGTCCAGATATGACGCAACTCCAACACCACGCCCGCAGTCATCAACCGGGTCACGCCTTCGAAATGGCGTTGGATGAACACAACCGACACCAGCAACTGCAAGGTTATAACAGGCAGCACAAGGATCAGGGCAGCCCGCCCATAAATCCCCCGCGGCATGTAATGTTTGAGCCAGACGAACATTTCCCGCATAGGTTACCCCGGCAACCGACCGTGCGAAAGGGCATGCCATGACACAGGATGATTTCACGCCCGGACGGCCCGTCGTGCTGGCACCCGACCTTGTCCGGGTGACGGCACCCAATCCGTCGCCGATGACGTTTCACGGGACAAACACATACATTCTGGGTACGAACAGCCTTGCGGTGATTGATCCGGGGCCAGATAGCACTTCTCACTTCACGGCGCTTTTGTCCGCCATCGGCAACCGCCCGGTCAGCCATATCATCGTCACCCATAGCCACCTTGACCATTCGCCCCTCGCCCGGCCCTTGGCGCGGGCCACCGGGGCACCCGTTCTGGCCTTCGGGGATGCGCTGGCGGGGCGCAGCGCCGTCATGACCGAATTGGCGCAAAACGGGCTTTTGGGTGGGGGCGAAGGGGTCGATCATGCGTTTTCACCAGACCGACGCATTACCGACGGGATACATATACCCGGCGAAGGCTGGCAGTTGACGGCGATTCACACGCCCGGCCACCTTGGCAACCACCTGTGTCTGGACGCGCAAGGCCGTGTGTTTACAGGCGATCACATCATGGGTTGGGCCTCGTCCTTGGTGTCACCACCGGACGGAGACGTAACAGATTTCATGGCCTCCTGCACCCGGATGCTGGAAATTGGTGGCACCTACTACCCCGGCCACGGCGCCCCAATTCCGGACGGACCGACACGGGTCCAG
Organism: Marivivens sp.; assembly: GCA_041742255.1. GTDB lineage: Bacteria > Pseudomonadota > Alphaproteobacteria > Rhodobacterales > Rhodobacteraceae > JBGSIZ01. The sequence goes on from JBGSIZ010000306.1 coordinate 13,357, forward strand.
TGGCTCATCGACCACCGCCAATCAAGAGAGAGGGCGATCCTCGCAGCCCTCGCCGGCGGCCACGCGACGTTGGCCGCAATAACATTGGCCGCCTACCCCGACATCGCGCCCGCGCTGCACGCCGCAGCACAACGCAACACCTTTGCCCATCTCATTGATCTCATTACCAGAAATCTGGCAATTGCAGCCCCAGACCTGGGCATCAACGCCCACTTTTCACCCGCCTGACGCCACCAAGACTTTCTTGCCAAAAGGCTCTGGACGGCGCCAACCGCCATTGCTATACGGCCCCACGTGTTCCGGCGTAGCTCAGCGGTAGAGCAGTTGACTGTTAATCAATTGGTCGTAGGTTCGATCCCTACCGCCGGAGCCAAATTTACAACAGCTACAAGACGTTAGCGGGCCGCCCTTCTGGGCGGCCTTCGCGTTTTGAGGGCTATGGCGGCATCTATGCGATGACGATGTGGGTTGACATCTTTGCACTGGCCAGCACGCATTGGTGGCGAGGCAACAGCGGGAAAATCGCACAATGGCCGCCATTTCGACCATCCCCAATCTTGGTCCCGCAACCGAGGCGGCCTTTGCCAAGGCTGGCATCACGACCGCCGAAGACTTGCGCAAGTTGGGCGCAGACGAGGCCTATCGCAGATTGCTGGCCACCGGGACCAAACCGCATTTCATCGGGTATTATGTGCTGGTGATGGGGCTTCAGGGGCGGCCATGGAACGACTGCAAACGCGCGGAAAAGGCGGCGCTGCGCAAAGCCTTTGACGCGATCAAGGCGGACAGTTTTGACGCCGGACGTTCCGAACTTGAAGATTTTCTGGACCGGATCGGGGTGCGACCAACACCGACACCCACCACCGCAGCCACAAAGAAAAAAGCCGCCCGCACGTAATAGTTGCAGGCGGCTTTGTATTAAAGACCTGCCGAGATCAGCCGACCAGTTCGAGACCGGAGAAGAAGAACGCGATTTCTTCGGCGGCGGTTTCTGGGGCATCAGACCCGTGCACCGAATTTTCGCCAATCGACAGCGCGAATTCCTTGCGGATCGTGCCGGGGGCGGCGTCGGCGGGGTTGGTGGCACCCATGACTTCGCGGTTCTTGGCAATGGCGTTTTCGCCTTCCAGAACCTGCACCACAATCGGCTCGGAAATCATGAAGTCGCAGAGTTCGCCAAAGAACGGGCGGGCGGCATGCACGCCGTAGAATGTCTGGGCCTGTGCCAGCGTCATGTGGATCCGCTTGGAGGCAACAACGCGCAGGCCGGCCTCTTCGAACTTGGCGACGATGGCGCCGGTCAGGTTACGCTTGGTCGCGTCGGGCTTGATGATGGAGAATGTACGTTGAATGGCCATGGGTCCAACCTCTGGTTTTTGGGGCGCGCGGCCCCGGTTTTGCGATTGGCGCCGCCCTACCATGGCCACATGACAGTGAAAAGGCGCGATTGACGCGGCCGCCCGTGTCAGGCAAAGCCCCCCCATGTTACGCATCGAAGATATCAGCTACTCCATCGAGGGGCGGGTCCTTATCGACCACGCCACCGCCGTCATTCCCACCGGCCACAAGGTCGGCCTTGTGGGTCGAAACGGGACTGGAAAAACCACTCTTTTCAAAATGATCCGCGGGGAACTTCACCTCGATACGGGTGAAATCGTCATTCCGCGCGGCTGGAAAATCGGCGGCGTCAGCCAAGAGGTGCCCGGCAACGAGGTGTCACTCATCGACACGGTGCTGGCCGCCGACACAGAACGGCACGCGCTTTTGGCCGAGTCGGAAACGGCCGCCGACCCAAATCGGATCGCCGAAATCCAGATGCGTCTGGCCGACATTGACGCTTGGTCAGCCGAAGCGCGGGCATCCTCCATCCTCAAGGGGTTGGGGTTCACGGATGACGAACAAACTATGCCCTGCTCCGCCTTTTCGGGCGGCTGGCGGATGCGGGTGGCGCTGGCGGCGGTCCTGTTTTCGCAACCTGACCTGCTCCTATTGGACGAACCCACCAACTATCTCGATCTCGAAGGGGCACTTTGGCTCGAGGCGTATCTGGTGCGCTATCCCCATACCGTGCTGATCGTCAGCCACGACCGCGAATTGCTGAACCGGTCGGTGGGCGGCATCCTGCATCTGGAAGACAAGAAACTGACCTTCTACACCGGCCCCTACGACAGCTTTGCGCGGCAACGTGCTGAAAAACGGGCTCTTTTGACCCAAGCGGCCAAGAAACAGGACGCCAAACGGGCGCACCTTCAGGCGTTCGTGGACCGGTTCAAGGCCAAGGCGTCTAAGGCCAAACAGGCCCAAAGCCGCGTCAAGATGCTGGAAAAGATGGAAGCGATCCGCGCACCCGAAGACGTGGCGCGCACCGTGTTCACCTTTCCCAAACCCGAAGAATTGTCGCCTCCGATCATTGCCCTTGAGGGCGGATCAACAGGATACGGCGACCACATCGTGCTGCGGGGCCTGAACCTGCGGATTGATCAGGACGACCGGATCGCCCTTCTGGGGCGCAACGGCGAGGGCAAATCGACCCTGTCCAAGCTCCTCTCGGACCGTCTGGACCTGATGGATGGCACCATCGTGAAATCGAACAAACTGCGGATCGGGTTTTTCGCGCAGCATCAGGTTGACGAACTGCGGGTCGAAGAAACCCCGCTGCAACACCTGTTGCGCCTGCGTGCAATCGAAGGACAAACCAAACTGCGGGCGCGTCTGGCGGGCTTTGGTTTGCAGGCCGCACAGGCCGATACCGAGGTTGGGAGGCTCTCGGGCGGTCAAAAGGCGCGGTTGTCGCTGCTGTTGGCCACGTTGGACGCGCCGCACCTCCTGATCCTCGACGAACCGACCAACCACCTCGACATCGAAAGCCGCGAGGCCCTGGTAGAAGCGTTGACCGCCTACACCGGTGCCGTGATCCTCGTCAGCCACGACATGCACCTGTTGTCGATGGTCGCGGACCGGCTCTGGCTGGTCAAGGACGGGCGGGTGTCGCCCTACGACGACGATCTGGAATCCTATCGCAAACTGCTGCTGTCTACCGATAAAACCGCCGACAAGACGGGGGATAAATCGGGCGACAAATCCGCATCGGAAAAGCCCAAGGCCCCCAAACCGTCCCGCGACGACATTCTGGCGCTGAAGGCCGATGTTCGCAAATGCGAGGACCGGGTGAACAAGATCAACGACATGCGGGACAAACTGGCGAAAAAACTTGCCGATCCTGACTTGTATGAAGACAAACGGCTGGGCGAACTGGAAACGTGGAACCGCAAATATGCGGAAGTGATGGATGGCCTTGGCCGTGCCGAATCCATGTGGATGGCCGCTCTTGAAAAGCTCGACAAGGCCGAGAAGGCCTGATTTTCATGGCACAGCGGCCCGCATCATGGTGAAGTGACGACATGACAGACCTTGCCACACTGATCACCGCCTTCACGACCCTGTTCATCATCATCGACCCTCCGGGGTTGGCACCGATCTACATTGCCTTGACCCAAGGAATGGGCGCGGCACAGCGGCGGGCCATCGCAATCCGCGCCTGCGTGACAGCGGCGGGGCTGATGATCCTGTTCCTTCTCTTGGGCGAGGCTGTGCTGTCGTTCATCGGCATATCCATTCCGGCGTTTCGGGTTGCCGGGGGGGCACTGTTGTTTCTCACCGCCCTTGATATGCTGTTTCAACGCCGACAGGCGCGGCGGCAAAGTCAGGCCGACGAGAGCCAGCAAGACCACCACGATGATCCCTCCGTGTTCCCGCTTGCCCTGCCTTTGATCGTCGGGCCGGGCGCAATCACCACGATCATCCTGTTGGCCAGCCGGGCCGAGGGTCCGGGCGACCTCGCCGCGATCGGGGGGGTACTGATGGTAAACCTCCTGTTGGTGTTCCTGACGTTTCTTGCGGCCCCGATTATCGAACGGGCGCTTGGCAAGACGGGGATCAACGTCGTGACCCGGCTCCTCGGGATGTTGTTGGCGGCCCTTGCGGTGCAATTCATTCTGGATGGCCTGCGGGCTTCCGGTTTCGGAACCTGACCCCATATATCCGGCATGGATCAGGATCAGATTGCCAGCCTCGCCTATCTGGGTCTCCTCGCCGTTGTGGTTGGGGGGTCCTACGTCGCCGCCAACCGGAATCGTTTGGGGCAGATGTCGCAACAGGCCGCAATCTGGGGCTTGATTTTTGTCGGGGTTATTGCGGCGGCGGGGCTTTGGGGGGACATCCGGCAAAATGTCCAACCGCGCCAGATCATCGGGGACGCGGGCCAGATCACCCTGCCCCGGCAACCGGACGGCCACTATTACCTGACGGCCTTGGTCAACGATGTGCCCGTCGATTTTGTGATCGACACTGGTGCCAGCCAGATCGTGCTGACCCGGGACGACGCCCGCCGCATCGGCATCGACCCGGATACGCTTGCGTTTATCGGAACGGCGAACACGGCGAATGGCCCCGTGGCCACCGCCCCCGTGCGGCTCGACACGATCACCGTCGAAGGGGTGCGCAGCACGAATGTGCGGGCGGTCGTCAACGACGGAGAAATGGACGGGTCACTTCTTGGCATGACCTATCTGGATCGGTTCAGCCGGATCGAGATTTCGGCGGGACAACTGATCCTGACGCCTTAGCGGAACGTGGGCACTCAGGTCGCCGCCGCCGCCTCTTTCTCAAACTTCTTGACCCAACGGCCTTCCACTTGGGCCCAATAAACCGCTGCACACCCGGCGTCGGTCAACTGCTTCCATTGGGTCCGTGCAGTGGCCAGTGCGGGCTGGTCCGCCTCCTCGAACACGATGCACACCCGGTCATGGGCGGCGATATCGATAGCGGTTACAGTGGCCCCATGAACGGCCATCACACAGCCGGGATCGTTTGCGGCCACCTGATCCGGGGTCGTCAATAGGATCGGTTGATCGGGGTCATACACGCCCCCGGCCAACCCATGCGCCAGAAATGACACAGGCTCGCCCGCACTCCACAATGCGGTATCCAACCGGGCCAGACGGCCCGCATCGGTGCCGCGCACATCTATCCGCCACCCGCGTTCCCGCGCCTTGTCCAGCAACATGGGCAGGGCGGCGTCCAGCGGGCTCTCGGTCAGATGATAGAAATACGCGGCCCCCATCGGTGTCAGGCGTCCTCAAACCCGTCCGCGATCAACCGGTTGAGCGTCATGACACCCCATCCGGTCGCGCCCTTGGGGGCCAGGGTGCTGTCGGCCTTCAACAACGCCGTGCCCGCGATGTCGATATGGCACCACGGCACTTCGTCCTTGACGAACCGCTTGAGAAACTGGGCGGCGGTTATCGACCCGCCATCGCGACCACCCACATTCATCATATCGGCAATCCGGGATTTCAGCTTGTCGTCATAGGCTTTGCCCATGGGCATCCGCCAAGCGCCTTCGCCCTCGGCCCCGGCGGCCTTCAACACGGCTGCGGCCAATTTGTCGGAATTGCTGAAAACACCCGCGTTTTCATGACCCAAGGCAACGATGATGGCCCCGGTCAAGGTGGCAAGGTCGATCATCCCCACAGGATTGAACCGGGTCTGGGCATACCAAAGGACATCCGCCAGAACCAACCTGCCTTCGGCATCGGTATTGATCACCTCAATCGTATCGCCCTTCATAGAGGTGACGACATCGCCCGGACGAACCGCCGTTCCGGACGGCATGTTTTCAACGATCCCGACCAATCCAACGACATTCGCGCGGGCCTTGCGCAGGGCAAGGGTCGCCATGACGCCCCCAACAACGCCCGCCCCGCCCATGTCCATGGTCATCTCTTCCATGCCCCCGGCAGGCTTGATCGAAATGCCGCCGGTGTCGAACACAACGCCCTTGCCGACAAAGGCAAACGGGGGCTGACCTTCGGTGCCACCATTCCACTCCATCACGACAACCTTGGACGGGCTTGCGGACCCCTGCCCCACGCACAACAGCGACCCCATGCCCAGTGCGGCCAACTCGGCCTCCTCCAGCACCTGCACCTTGAGGCCAAGCGCCGAAAGCGCGGCCAATCGGTCCGCAAATGCGGTGGTGGTCAAAATATTGGCGGGGGCATTGACCAGATCGCGGGTAAACAGAACGCCTGTGGCCACAGCGGCCAGCGGGGCATAGGTGGCGGCGGCGTCATCGGGCGTGTCGGTCATGATGGTCAAGGCACCACGGGCAGGTTTGTCGCCTGTCTTGTGATCGGCAAAATCATATGCGCGAAGGGCGACCCCCAGCGCAAGGTCCGCCACCCGGCTGGTCATGCCCACCAGAACCAGCATGTCGCCTTTGCCAAACGCCTTGCCAATCGCGGCACCGGCTTGGCGGGCGACGTCCGCATTGGCCCGGCGGGACAGCTTGACGATCAAGACCGCCTCGCACGCCAGTCCCGCCGGATAGGCCAGTTCCATCGTCTCGCCCTCGGCCAGTTTTTCGAACCGATCCGATTTCGTGGCGCGCTCAATGGCCTTGCGGGCAAAGGCGTTCAGACGGCGGCCCGTTGCGTCCAGTTTGCCGGTCGGCGACACGATCAAGGCAATCCGGCCCTCACGGCTGGCCAGATTGGCGGCATCGGTTGCAACAAACGCGGGCTGGACCGGTTGGGTCAGGGGACGGGACATAAGACACCTCTTTATCTACGGTTTGGTCTGGACTTTCGGCGATAGGTAGCCCGCGAACGCCGGAATGGCCAGAATGCTGTTCAACACCGCCACCAAATCAGCTAGCGTCAGCGCAAAGCAACAGGCGCAGTGCGTGCAACAAGGGGGCGGCGGGTGGCGAGATTCGACAGATACCTGCTGTCGCAATTGCTGATGCTGTTCGGCTTTTTCTCGCTTGTTCTGGTGTTGATCTACTGGATCAATCAGGCGGTGCGGTTGTTTGACCAACTGATCGCAGACGGACAATCGGCGTGGGTGTTCCTTGAATTCACGGCGCTGTCACTGCCCGGCGTGATCCGCATCGTGTTGCCGCTTGCGGCCTTTGCGGCGTCGCTCTATGTGACCAACCGGATGACGACGGACAGCGAACTGGTGGTGGTGCAGGCGACGGGATATTCGGCGTTTCGCCTTGCGCGGCCGGTGTTCATGTTCGGGCTGATCGTGACGGGTCTCATGCTGATCCTGATGCATGTGTTGGTGCCTGCCTCAACCCGGCAATACAATGACCGGGAAAATGACGTCCGGCAAAACCTGACCGCGCGGCTCTTGACCGAGGGGCAGTTTCTGAACCCTTCCCCCGGCGTGACCTTCTACATCCGCGACATCACGACCGAGGGCGAGCTGCTGGATATCTTCTTGTCCGACAGCCGGTCGGATGCGGAAACGCTAACCTATACCGCGTCACAGGCCTATCTGATCCGGACGGACAACGGGCCGCAACTGGTGATGGTGGATGGCATGGCACAGGCGCTGTCGGCCCGCACCGGACGGCTCATCACCACTCGTTTCGAGGATTTCGCCTATGACATCGGCAGCCTGATCACCACATCGGCGCGGTCCGGGCGGTCATCGCGGGAACTCTCGACGTGGGACCTGCTGAACCCGACCCCGGCCCTTGTGGCGGAAACGGGCAAAACCGCAGGCGCGCTCGTGGTCGAGGGGCATGACCGCACCGGGCAGGCGATCCTTGCCACTGCCGCTGCGATGCTGGGCTTTTCGACACTCGTTCTGGCGGGGTTTTCCCGGTTCGGGGTCTGGCGGCAGATGGTCGCGGCGATCTTTTTGGTGATCTTTGTCAAAGGCATGGAAACCACCGGGGCCAACATGGCCCGCACCGACCCATCGCTGTGGTTCATGACCTATCTGCCCTCGGTCGTGGCGTTCGGGATCATCTGGTTCCAACTGTTCTGGGCGACCAAACCCGCGCTGTTCCGGCGGCGCAGGCAAGGGGTGGCGGCATGATCCTGCATCGGTATTTCGCATGGCGGTTCGTGGTGTCGTTCCTGTCGGTGTTCGGGGTGTTCTTTGCAATCACAACGCTGCTTGATCTGATTGATCAATTGCGGAACTTTTCGGGGTCGGCCCGGTTCGGGGATATCCTGTCGCTGACGATGCTGAACATCCCGGATGGGCTGTATAAAATCTTGCCACTCATCATGATCCTTGCCACGATTTCGCTGTTTCTGGGGCTGGCGCGGTCCTCGGAAATGGTAGTGACGCGGGCGGCGGGTCGGTCGGCGATCCGGGCGCTCATGGCCCCTTTGGCTGTGGCGCTGGTCATCGGGGCGGTGGCCGTGGCAGTGTTCAACCCGATCGTTGCGGCCACATCCAAGGAATACGAAAACCGGGCCTCACGGCTCATCGGGAATGGCAATGTCCTGTCGATTTCGGACGATGGCCTGTGGCTCCGGCAAGGCACCGAACTGGGTCAAACAGTGATCCGGGCCAAGGCCGCCAATCTGGACGGCACCGAATTGACCGGGGTGACCTTTATCCGGTTCACATTCGACGGCGGCCCCTATCAGCGGATCGAGGCGGCATCCGCCCGCCTGCAACCCGGCCGCTGGATGCTGACCGACGCCAAGGTCTGGCCGCTCGGCGACGCTGCCAACCCCGAGGCAGAGGCCAAGAACCACCCGTCCTTCGAGGTGTCCTCGACCCTGACCCCCGACCAGATCCGCGACAGTTTCGGCACGCCGTCGTCGATCCCGATCTGGGAATTGCCGGCCTTTATCAACCGTCTGAAAACCGCCGGTTTCGCGGCCCGCCGGCACGAGGTCTGGTTTCAATCCGAACTGGCACAGCCGGCGTTCCTCCTCGCCATGGTGTTGATCGGGGCGGCGTTCACCATGCGGCACCAACGGGGCGGGCGCACGGGCATCATGGTTCTGGGGGCGATCCTGTTGTCGTTCGGGCTCTATTTTGTGCGCAACTTTGCAACCATTCTGGGTGAAAACGGGCAGTTGCCGGTTCTCTTGGCCGCGTGGGCACCGCCACTCGCGGCCATCGGCCTGTCGCTTGGCATCTTGCTGCATCTGGAGGATGGCTGATGCGCGCGCTAGCCCTTCTTGTTCTGATGCTGGTGTGGCCCTCGCTGTCCTTTGGGCAAACGGCGGCCACACTGGTGGCGGACACCGTGACGGTCAGCCGTGCAGGCACCCTGACGGCATCTGGCAACGTGGAGGTGTTCTACGAAGGCACCCGTTTGTCGGCGGCGTCCATCGGCTATGACCAAGCCACAGACCGCCTGACCATCGTGGGGCCGATATTCATCCAAACGGCGGACGGAACAATCTTCACCGCCGACCGGGGCAGCCTTGATCCCCGGCTGGAAAACGGACTGCTGCAAGGGGCGCGGCTGGTGCTGGACCGGCAATTGCAACTGGCAGCAAACCAGATCGACCGGGTCGATGGACGGTATACCCAACTCAGTCAGGTCGCGGCGACGTCTTGCACCGTGTGCGGGACACAGGCGCCCTTGTGGGACATCCGGGCGCGGCGGGTGGTGCATGACCAAACCGAACAACAACTCTATTTCGAGGATGCGGTGTTCCGGGTGCGGGGCATGCCGATTTTCTGGGTGCCCCGGATGCGGCTTCCAGACCCGAACCTGACCCGGGCCACCGGGCTGCTTATCCCGGAATTCCGGTCCACCGACCAACTCGGTGTCGGGGTCAAACTGCCTTATTTCATCCGGTTGGGGGACAGCCGCGATCTGGTTATCGCCCCCTACCTTGCTCCGCGCACCCGCACGCTAGAGGCGCGCTACCGGCAAGCCTATCTGAACGGCGATCTGGCGGTGTCGGGGGCCATCACAGGGGATGACATACTGCCCGGAAAAACCCGGGGGTATCTCTTTGCCGATGCGCAGTTCACGGTCTGGGGGGACTACACGCTGGGTCTGAACATCGAAACGACGTCCGACCGGGGGTATCTTCTGGACTACGGCTATTCGGACAAGGACCGTCTGGACAGCGCGGTATCTTTGGTGCGGATCACGGGCACGTCGCTCTTTGCCGGGGACGTCACGTTTTACCAAACCTTGCGGGATGGCGAAGACACCGACGAACTGCCGCCACTGGTGGGTGAACTGCGGTATGAAAAACACCTCTACCCGTCCGGCTTGGGCGGTGAGGTGACGCTTTTGGCGGAAATCGACAGCCACTACCGGGCGTCAGACACGGATGGGGACGCGGGGCGGGACGTCACCCGGCTTGGCACCGGGGCGATTTGGCGGCATGACTGGACCAGCCGCTCTGGCATCCTCGCCAGCGTTGAAGGCGAGGTGGCACTCGACTACACCCGCACCTGGCAGGATACGGCCTTTGCCACCGACACGCTGCGGGCGACCCCCTCGGTCCTGGCAACCTTCCGCTGGCCACTGGCACGGGCCATGCGGACGGGAACCGTGCATGTCATCGAACCCGTGGTCGCCCTCGGCTGGTCGGACGTCTATGGGGACGCTATCGCCAACGAAGACAGCACACGGGTTGAATTCGACGAAGGGAACCTGTTCGCCCTGTCCCGCTTTCCGGGCGAAGACGTCACGGAAACAGGCGCACGCGTGGCGCTTGGGGCAACGTGGTCCCGCATGGGGGCCGAAGGGTTGGTGTCACGGCTGACCTTCGGGCGCATCCTGTCGCAAACCGAAACGGCGGCTTTCAGCGAAAGCTCGGGATTGCAAGGAACGCTGTCGCATTGGTTGCTGGCCGGAAAACTGGCGTTTCCAACCGGGTTCAGCATTGACGGGCGCAGCCTTCTCAACGGGGCCTTGTCGCCCACCAAATCGGAACTGCGGCTGGCTTGGGACGGGGACCGGATCGACCTTGCGGCCTCCTATGTCTGGCTTCAGGCCGACCTCGACGAAGACCGGGACGATTCCGTGTCCGAATGGACCTTTGACGCCGACTATGTGGTCAATGACCGCTGGACGGTCGGGTTGAACGGACGTTACGACGTGGCCGCCGAACAGGCGGCGCGGGCGGGGGTCACGGTGGGCTGGCAAAACGAATGCGTCACGGTAGAGCTTTCCGCCTCGCGCCGCTATACGTCTTCCACTACAGTGCAACCATCGACAGACTTTGGGCTGTCGGTCGGGCTCAACGGCTTTTCGGCCGGGCGGTCCGGGGCGGTGCCCACGCGGCATTGCCGAAACTGACCATGATCTGACGGATAAGAGGCCCCAATGCTCCACCGCGTTCTGTTTCTTCTGGCTTTGGCGACCATGCCGTTGGCGGCACCCGCCCAAGGGATATTTTCGCCCGTGGCCACCATCAACGATCAGGTCGTGACCCAGTTCGAACTGGATCAACGGGTGCGGATGCTGGAATTGTTCCGCACGCCGGGCGATCTGGGCCAAGTAAGCCTGGACCAACTGATCGAAGACCGTCTGAAACAAGAAGAATTGAACCGGGCCGGTATCCGCCTCACGGACGAAGGTCTGGCCGGGGCAATGGAAGAATTTGCCGGGCGGGCAAACCTGTCCACCGACCAATTCCTGACGCTGCTGGGGCAAAACGGGGTCGAGGAAACAACATTCCGGGACTACATCCGGGTCGGGATCACATGGCGGGATTACATCCGGTCGCGGTTCGCCAACCGGGTGACCGTGACCGAGGCGGACATCGACCGCGCACTTGGCCAAGCGGGCGGGTCCGGCACCCAGATCGAGGTGCTGTTGTCCGAAATCATCATTCCGGCCCCGCCTCCACAGGCCGCAGCTGCAACAGCCACCGCAGAGCGGATCGCGCAACTGACTTCCGAACAGGCGTTTTCGGCCGAGGCGCGGCGGGTTTCTGCCCTTCCCTCGCGCGGCAACGGCGGCCGGCTCGACTGGTTGCCAATCACCAATTACCCGCCTGCCCTGCGCGGTCTTATCCTTGGGCTTGCGAACGGTCAGGTGACGCCGCCCATCCAGATCACCAACGGCGTGGCGTTGTTCCAGATGCGGGGCATCCGCGAGGTGGCAGGCACCGCCCCCGAAGCCGCCGCGATCGACTACGCGACCTTCCTCATCCCCGGTGGCCGCAGCGACAGCGCCT
>JBGSIZ010000307.1:0-3317 GCA_041742255.1 Marivivens sp.
CGCGACGGGCGACGCGGCGCGCGCGATAATTTGGCGTGGCTGTGGGAACAGATGGGGGCCATCACCGATCCCGAGTTTGCCCCGTGGATTGCGCCCTGGGCCGAGGCGACGCCGTGGGTCGCCAAGGCGATGGCGCTGTCGCCTGCGTTCGCTGCGATCAGTTTTGCCGAACAGGTGATGAGCCCCTATGGTTTGGGCGCGCTGATGCCCAATCCGCTGCAAAAGATCGTGGAAAAGTTCCAGTTTGACAAAATCTGTGCCGCCGATGGTCCCGCGTTGTTCGTGGGGGCCACGAATGTCCGCACCGGCAAGATCCGGGTGTTTTCAGGGGTCGAGATCACGACGCAGGCCATCCTTGCCTCGGCGTGTTTGCCCACATTGTTTGAAGCCGTCGAGATCATGGACCCGGCCACCGGTGGCACCGAAGCCTATTGGGACGGCGGATATGCGGGCAATCCGGCGTTGTGGCCGCTGTTTGCCCCGGAGTTTCCCGACGATGTGTTGATCGTCAATATCAACCCGTTGCGCCGCGATGCCGTGCCCCGGACACCACAGGAAATTCAGAACCGGATCAACGAGATCAGTTTCAACGCATCGTTGTTGCGCGAATTGCGCGCCATTGATTTCGTGCGCCGCCTGATTGCCGACGGCAAGGTGGCGCGCGGTCAGATGAAAGAGGTCAGGGTTCACATGGTCGCCGATGACGCGCTGATGAACGATCTGAGCGTGGCCACGAAATCAATCCCGGTGCCGACCGTCCTGTTTCGCCTGCGCGAGGCCGGGCGGGCGGCCATGGACCGGTTTTTGGCGGACCATAAAGCCGATATTGGTCATCGCGGCACGGTTGACCTTGCCGCGATGTTTGGGTGAGCCTGAGGGCGTTAGTCAGATTTGATCAAGCGTGTCGCCACCGGACGACGACAGCGCCGCCGCAACCAGCGCGATCAGGATCAGCGGGATGATGAGGCCAGCCGAGGACGACGACCCGGCCGTGGTTTCCTCGATCATGTCGGGGGCCATGCCGATCACGGGGGCCATGCCACCCGCCGTGGCAAAGGACGCCGTGGCGACAAGGCCAAGGGCAAGAATGGATGTTTTGAAAGACAGGGTCATTTTGTGATTCCTTTGTTTGGTAACCCGTAAACGGTCACACAAAGACGGCAATCTGGCAAGCAATCCGCCAAAAGCCCGCGATTCAAACAAAAAGGCCACGGTGCGAACACCGTGGCCTTTGGTCTGACAGACCGTCAGAAATCAGTCGTTCGAGCCGCCCGAGGACAGGGCTGCCGCGACCAGCGCGATCAGGATCAGCGGGATGATCAGGCCAGCGGAGGACGAGGACGCGGGCGACACGTCGGTATCGGGCATGATGGGCTCGATGGACGGTGCCATACCGCCAGCGGTGGCCGAGGTGGCGAGAAGAACGGCAGCAGCGCCGGCGAGCAGAACTTTTTTCATAGTTAATCCCCAAGGGTAAAGTTGACGTGATCACAGGCATAAACGAGTCGCTATTGCCGTCAAGGGGACCCGTTAACGCCCGATTGCGAACCCTGTCCAGTGTTGCCTAACCGACAAGGCGGGCGGGGGCGTCTGCTGCCACCTCTTTGGCCGCGGGATAGACGAGACCTGCCGAAATCACGAGTTTCGCTGCGTCCTCGACGCTCATGTCCAGTTCGATCACGTCGCTGCGCGGCAGGAACAACAGGAACCCCGAGGTCGGGTTGGGCGTGGTGGGCATGAACACCGTCACGATGTCGCCCGCGATATCCAGTTTTTCCGCCAGTTCCCCCTTGGCCGTGGTCGAGATGAACGCCAGCGCCCAGACACCTTTGCGCGGGTGTTCGATCAGACAAGCCTTGTCGAACGACGATTCGGTTTGCGCGAACACCGTTTCCGCCAGTTGTTTGGCCCCGTTATAAATCGACCGCACAACCGGCATCCGGCCCACAAGGTTTTCCCCCCAGCGCAGGAACGACCGCCCGATCAACCCTTTGGCCACCCAGCCGATGACGACCGTGAACATCAGGAACAGGATGACCCCGATGCCGCGCACATTGACCGGAACAAAGTCCGGGTCGTTGGGGTTCACCTGACCGTCCGGCGTCACGTTGCCCAACCAGTAGTTCACCAACGCCTCGGGATGGTAGGGTTGCGGGATGAACGGCCAGACCCAACCGTCAATCCACCCAACCACGGTCCAGATCAGCCAAAGCGTGAGGCCGATGGGCGCAATGACCACCACACCCGCAAGGAAGTTATTCCGCAGCCCGCCAAGGATGCTCCGCTTTCTGGGATAGTCGTGGCGGGGCAGATCGTGGCGCGGATCATCAGAGGCGGTGTGCGGCGATTTCACGGGCGCGGGTCCAGTCCAGAATGCAATTGACCGATATCTAATGTGCCCGGATCCCGCGCACAACCGTTGCCCAAGGGGTGAGCGGGATCAAAACCGTCCGGCGGACAGTTCCCGGGCGATTTGTGCCCCAAGCCGCGCATTGTTCAGCACCAGCGCGATATTTGCCGTCAGGCTGCGCCCGTTGGTGAGGTGAAAGATGTGGTCCAGAAGGAAGGGCGTGACCGCCTTGGCGCTGATTCCTTGGGCCGTTGCAAGGTCGAGCGCCGCCGTGATTGCGGGCAAGAGGTCCTGCGCCGGGATCTCATCGTCTTGCGGGATCGGGTTGCACACCAGTTGCCCACCCGGCAGCCCAAGCCGCCCCCGCATCACATGCGCCGCCGCGATGTCCCGCGCGGTGTCCATCCGGATGGGTGCCGCCAGACCGCTGTCCCGCGACCAGAACGCCGGGAGCGCGTCTTGCCCGTAGGCGATGACCGGCACGCCGAGTGTTTCCAGAACCTCGAACGTCTTGGGGAGGTCAAGGATCGCCTTGGCCCCTGCCGCTACGACCGTCACCGCCGTTTGCGCCAATTCCTGCAAATCCGCCGAGATGTCAAAGGTGGTTTCCGCCCCCCGGTGGACCCCGCCGATGCCCCCCGTGGCAAAGACCGCGATGCCTGCCAGTTGCGCGCAGATCATGGTCGCCGCCACAGTGGTTGCCCCGATGCCACCCGTCGCAAGGCAGGCCGCCAGATCGCCGCGCGACAGTTTCGCCACATGCTGGGCCCGTCCCAGTGCCGACAGTTCGGCGTCGGTCAGGCCGATGTGGATATGCCCGTTCATCACCGCGATGGTGGCGGGGGTGGCCCCGGCAGCCCGCACGGCATCCTCGACCGCGCGGGCGGTTTCGATGTTTTGGGGATAGGGCATGCCGTGGGTGATGATCGTGCTTTCCAGTGCGACGATGGGCGTACCTGCGGCCCGC
>JBGSIZ010000308.1:0-8616 GCA_041742255.1 Marivivens sp.
GCCCGCGCCTGTCGGTGCGCCCGCCAGATGCTGCCCCGTCCGTTCCAGCCCCATCCGATCGCCAGCCCCGCATCCCCCGAAAGCCAAAGCTTGCGCGGCCACGACACGGCCTTCCAACAGGCGCGGTCGGGCGTCAGAGACAGGATGTGGGTGTGCGGGTTGTGGTCCGCGTGGTGCGGGTCAAACCGGTAGCCGTGGATCAGGATCACAATCGGCCCTGTCGGGCAGGTCTGGTCCAGCGCACGGCGCAGCGCCTGTGCAGAGGGGATATCACTGTCGTTGATCGACAGAAGTGCCATGCCAGCCTCGGTTTTGTTGGTTGAAAAATATCAATCCGCTGAAACAGGCCCGTGACGGTTCGATGATGTCTGTGTGACGTCCAACTGCGCCCGGGCGTCTTGACGCCGCAGGGCAGGGGAGGTAGCCAATTGCCGTGGCGATTTGTTCCGGATTGCGGGCCACGGTAAATATACCGCTAAAGAGGGTAAGACGGGCCGCACATGCCCCGATGCCTTTTCCGGTATCGGGGTTTTTTATTGCCCAAGGGGATACAGACGATGGACGACTGGACGACACGCACCAAGGCCATTCACACCGGCACCCGCCGCAGCCAATATGGCGAGGTGAGCGAGGCGATTTTCCTGACTCAAGGGTTTGTCTATGACACCGCCGAGGCCGCCGAGGCCCGGTTTGTCAAGGCGGGCGACGACGAGTTCATCTATGCCCGCTATGGCAACCCGACCGTGCGCATGTTCGAGGACAGGCTGGCCGCCCTTTTGGGATACGAGGATTGTTTTGCCTGCACATCGGGCATGGCCGCTGTCACCGGCGCCCTGACTGCCTTGCTCAAGGCAGGCGACCATGTGGTGTCGTCCCGCGCCCTGTTCGGGTCGTGTTTGTATGTGTTGCAGGATGTGCTGGGCCGGTTTGGCGTGGAAATTACGCTGGTCGATGGCACCGACAATGCCGCGTGGGATGCCGCGATCCGGCCCGACACCCGGCTGGTGTTTTTCGAGAGCATTTCGAACCCCACCTTGGAAGTCGTCGATATGCGCCATGTCGTGCAGGCCGCCCACAAGGTTGGAGCGCTGGTGCTGGCCGATGATGCGATGGCGACCCCGGTGTTTTCTTATGCACAGGCTTGTGGCGCCGATATCGCCATTTTGTCCACCACCAAGCATGTGGATGGTCAAGGCCGGATGTTGGGTGGCGCGATTTGTGGCCCCCGCGATCTGATCCGGGGCCCGATTGAAACCTACATGAAACACACGGGCGGCGCGATGAACCCGTTTACCGCGTGGACCCATCTGAAGGCGCTGGAAACCATTGATCTGCGGGTGCGCGCGCAGGCGGCCTCGGCTGTTCGGATTGCCGACGCGCTGTCCGGGCATCCTCGCGTTGCGTCGTTGCGGTATCCGACCCATGCCGCCCATCCCCAACAGGCGTTGGCCCGCGCCCAAGCCGAAAGCGGCGGCACCGTCATCGCGTTCGAGATCACGGGCGGGCGCGAGGCCTGTTTCGCCGTTTTGAACAAACTGCGGTTGTTCACCATTTCCAACAATTTTGCCGATGCGAAATCCATCGTGACCCATCCCGCCACGACCACCCACCAGCGGTTGCCGCAGGCGCAAAAGGACATGCTGGGCATTTCAATGGGGTTGGTCCGGTTGTCGGTCGGGTTGGAAGACCCCGATGATCTGATTGCCGATCTGATGGCCGCGCTGGCCTGACGACCGCCCGAGGATATACTTGCCCGCGATTGATCCGGCGCGCATCCTACCGCGTAAAGGTTACGCTTTGATTGGTAAAAGCTGGACCGGGCCCTATATGCTAGGCTCTGCCGCGTGGAAAAAGGGGTTTCTGACATGAACTATCACTCGCTCGACTTTGACCGGGAACCATCGCGCGCCGAAGCAGAGGCCGCATTGATGGTGCTGCGCCGTTGGGCGATTGACGCCACCCCCGAAGAAGTGGCGACGCTGGACCCGCTGGTCAGCCGGTTGATCCCGGGGCAGGAAGTGTCGAATTACCCCGCACTCGCCCGCGCCTATCCGGAGGATTTCGTGGTAGACGAGGCGTATAAATCCACCATGCCCGACCTGCAGAATGGACCCGCGTCCCTGATCAAAGGGGCGAATACCCAGATCCAGCACGTCGGAATTTCCAATTTCCGCCTGCCGATCCGGTTTCACACCCGCGACAATGGCGATCTGACGCTGGAAACCAGCGTGACGGGGACCGTGAGCCTTGAGGCCGAGAAAAAGGGCATCAACATGTCCCGGATCATGCGCACGTTTTACAAACATGCCGAAGAGACCTTTAGTTTCGAGGTGATCGAGCGGGCGCTGGATGCGTATAAATCTGATCTTGAGAGTTTTGACGCCCGGATCCAGATGCGATTTTCCTTTCCGATGAAGGTGCAATCGCTGCGGTCTGGCCTGACGGGCTATCAGTATTACGACATCGCGCTGGAATTGGTTGAACGCGCGGGCGTGCGCAAAAAGATCGTGCATCTGGATTATGTCTATTCGTCCACCTGCCCCTGTTCGCTGGAACTGAGCGAACATGCCCGGCAATTCCGGGGCCAATTGGCCACCCCCCATTCGCAGCGGTCGGTGGCCCGGTTGTCTGTCGTGGTAGAGCCGAACGCGGGTATTTTGTGGTTCGAGGACCTGATCGAGCGCGCCCGCGCCGCCGTGCCGACCGAAACGCAGGTGATGGTCAAGCGCGAGGATGAACAGGCGTTTGCTGAGCTGAACGCCGCAAATCCGATCTTTGTCGAGGATGCCGCCCGTCTGTTCTGTGAGCAGTTGCAGATTGATCCCCGGATCGGTGACTTCCGCGTGGTGGCCAGCCATCAGGAAAGTCTGCACAGCCATGACGCCGTCAGCCTGTTGACCCAAGGTGAGACGTTTGCGGGCGAAAGCATCGACCCGCGCATGTTCGCGAGCCTGTTTCACGTCGGATGATCCCGGCCCCCGCCTTGCACCGGATGCAAGGCGGGTTTGACGCATCGGGGCTAGGGTTGCGTCGTTTTGTGGCCTAGGGTGCGGATAGGGAGGAAACCTGAAAAACAAAGGTTTCCAAATGGCTTATCTGACGACTGATACCACCGTTTCTGCGCCCTCCGTGGCCCCGCGTTTGCGCGCGTGGCGCGACCGGGTGGCCCGCGCATTTGACGCCTATTGTGATGTCCGGTCCCGTCGGGGACAGATTGAGGCGTTGCAGGCCCTGTCTGATCCCGAATTGGCGGCGCTGGGTATGAAGCGTGACGACATTCTGGCCCATGTATTCCGCGATAAATATTTCGTCTAAGCCGTGACGTAGATGCCGGAGCGGGCGGTTTTCGTGCCGCCCGCCTTGACAGCGCAGGACAGAGCCGCCAACGGTTTGCCCATGCCTGATTTTCGCCCTGTCGGATATGTTATTGGCCTTTTGGTTGCGGTGTTGGGCGTCACGATGCTCGCCCCGTTGCTGTTTGATGTGTATACGGGCGACCCCGAATGGCAGACGTTTTTGCAAAGTGCCGTCATCACCATTCTGGCCGGGGGCACCCTCGCGCTGGCCTGTGCCAATGGGTTGTCAGCCGGGATTGATATCCGGTCAGCGTTTTTGCTGACGACGGGGGTGTGGATTGCCATGCCGGCGTTCGGCGCGATCCCGTTTATCCTTGGGGAAACCCAATTGTCAGTGGTGGACGCGATGTTCGAGGCCGTGTCCGGCATGACCACAACCGGGGCGACCGCCATCACAGGGTTGGAGCATCATTCCTATGGCATTCTGCTCTGGCGTGGCATCCTGCAATGGCTGGGCGGGTTGGGGATTGTCATTGTCGCCATGATCTTCTTGCCCGTCATGAAGGTCGGGGGGATGCAGTTTTTCCAGTCCGAGGGGTTTGACACCCTTGGCAAGGCGATGCCCCGCGCGTTGGACATCGCGCGGGCGTTGTTGTGGGTTTATGTCGCCATTACTGTGATGTCGGCCATCGCGTTTTTCGCGTCTGGCATGAATGCGCAAGATGCCATTGTTCATGCCTTTACCACCATCGCCACGGGCGGGTTTTCAACGTCGGACGCATCGTTTTCCGCGTTTTCGGCGGCGTCCCAATATGTGTGTGTGGTGTTCATGATTGCGGCGAGCATCCCCTATATCCGGGTCTGGCAAATGTTCCGCGGAGAGCCTGCGCCGTTGTTCAAGGATGCGCAGGTCCGCGCCTATATCGTGTGGACGTTCTATGCTGTGATGCTGGTTGCCGTCTACCGGATGAGCGCCAATGGCGAGGTGTCCGAAGCCGTGTTCCGGTCCAGCCTGTTCAATGTCGTGTCGATCTTTTCGGGGACCGGATTTGGCGAGGGCGACGTTTTGGCATGGGGGCCGTTCCCGTTTGCCATTCTGTTTTGTGTGGGCGCCATTGGCGGCTGTTCCGGGTCAACGGGTTGTTCGATAAAGATATTCCGCTACCAGATATTGTTGCGCGCTATCGCCGCCCAAATCCGCCGGATGTATAGCCCGAACCGCATTGTGCTGGTCAAATATCAGCGCCGGACGGTGGAGCCAGAGGTTCTGGATTCCATCATCCTGTTGTTTACATGCTATATTCTGTCGTTTGGCGTGTTGATTGTTTTGCTGGCCATCACCGGCCTCAGCTTTATGGCGTCGGTCACGGGGGCGTGGACCGCCATTTTCAACGTGGGCCCGGCGTTTGGCCCGGAGGTGGGGTCGTCGGGTGCTATCACAGCGTTTCCCGATGCCGCGAAATGGTTCATGATCGTGGGTATGTTGCTGGGCCGGTTGGAGGTTGTGTCGGTTCTGGTTCTGGTTCTGCCCCGGTTCTGGCGGGCGTGACGGCACACTGACGGTGCCGCGCCACGGCCAGAAACCGAGGGTTCATTTCGCGTCTGTTTTGCGTCGGTATCCCGTCGGTGTCGTTTTTTACCAGCAACTGACCAGAACGGTCATGTCGGCGGCCAGCAGCGTCATGGTTTCGGGTGGCATGTAGGCCTGTGTCGTGGTGGTTTGCACCGCCACCCCAGCCCCGGTCAGGGATTGCACGATGGCGTCGGCATCCACCGAAAAGCTCACTTCGGGCGGGAGGACCTGACCGTTGGTTGCCACCTTGGGCAGGAGCATCCCAAGAACCGCCCCGCCGTTGTCGAACACCGGGCCGCCTGCGTCGCCCGGTTGCGCCACGAGCGACAGCCGTTTTACCGCGTCTTCGCCGTTCAGCCCCCGGATGTCCGCCAGCCGCCCGAAGGTGAGCGATGGCATGGTCAGAACCCCACCATAGGGAAAGCCGCCCACCGCCACCTCGGACTGGAGCCGGGGCACCCCGGTCTGGAACGCCGCCACCCCGATGGGCGCCAGCGTATCCGACGGCGTCAGCACTGCGATCCCAAGGGCCGCATCCGTGAATGTCACCGTCGCCGGGTGGCTGTTGTCGAGCGTGATGTAGTCACAGGACGCCACGGCCTCGGACGTGGTCAGAACCCGGCCTGTGGTGTCGATGTAGAACCCCGACCGCGACAGGGTTGGTTTGCGCACCGAGAGGCCCGAGACAAGATCAATCGCCTGACCCTCGCCGGGGGTTGCGATGCCGGGGTCGAGGATGCCGGGCACAGAGGCAAAGCTGGCCCGCATTTCCCCCAAGAGCCGGGTCCGCCGCGCGTCGTCGCCTGCGGGCCAGACGAGCGTGAACCCCTTGATCTGGCCGTCCTGCAATTCCGCGTAGGTGTAGGAATGGATCGTCCCATTCACCCCTTCGAGTTCAAAGCTGGTGTCTTCCCGCGTGCGCGGCCCGTCCGGCGGCACGATTTCCAGCGTTTGCAGGATTTCATACAGCCCAAAGAGCCGGTTTTGATCCCCCGCCTGACTGATCAGCAGAACCTGTGCCACGCTGCCGTCTGTCGCGTCGTAGCGCGCGAACGGCGGGTCATAGGCCGCAAAGGCCACGATGCCCGTGGGAATGGCCAGTTCGATCCCCGCCGCGTCGTCCCGCACGATTTGCAGGTCAAGCCCGTTGAGGATGGCGTTATAGGCCCCGATGAGTTCCGCCCGCTGTGCCGTGGTCAGAACCCCGGTGGGTTCGTGATTGTTTGCCGTTTGCCATGCCGCCATGGACGCCCGCGTTCCCCGCCCGAAAAGCCCGTCAATCGCCCCGTCATAAACCCCCGCCCATTCCAGCGCCGTTTGCAGCCGTTGCTTGTCCGTGCGCGACAGCGCGTCCTCGGTCTCGCGGGCCTGTGCAACGGTTTCGTCGGGCGTTGGCGGCGTGATTGCGGGGACTGGTTCGGGTGTCACTTCGGGCGGAACGATGGTTTCCGCGATTTCGGGTGCGGTTTCAGGTGCCGTTTCCGCGTCTGGGGCCGGTGGTGGGGCCAACGGTGCGATACCTTGGGGCAGGGGTTGCGCCGTGACGTTTGCCCCGACCCCGATAGGCCAGAATTGCTGTCGAAAATCGCTGCCGTCCGCGATGAAGCTGTCGCCGGGGATCAGCCCTTGCCGTTTGAGCGTGACCATGAGCGTTTCCGCGTCCGTTTTGCCATAGGGCCCCAGCACGATCGCATACCACCGCGATCCCAGCGAATAGCCGTTCACGTTGTCGAAGAGCGTTGCATAGGCCCGCACCCGGTCTTGGGCCTGTGACAGGCTTGGCTGGGCCTCGACCTGCACCCACGCAACCTCTTGTGCGCCGAGCCGCAGCGTGACCATCAAAAAGAAGAAAACTGCAACCAACCCGTTTTTCATGCCTGTCCCGACCGTTATGCCGTGATGCCCCGTCAGGGCCCCACCTTGTCCGGCGCAGACCCTAGCAGACCTGTCGCCGGGTGCAGTAGAAAATTGCGTGAGGACCGCAATGGGTTGTGAATGGGGTGTGACTGTGGCCGTTGGGATGCCTGTTTGGCCGACCTGTGCCGCCTTGCCACGATTGACCCTGCACCGCCCGCGCCGTATGGCTGCGCCCGAGTGTTGTCAGAGGTCCGTCATGCCCCAGCCCCCCCGGTCGTTTCAGGAGATCATCCTGACGTTGCAGTCGTATTGGGCCGCCCAAGGCTGCGCCGTGCTGCAACCCTATGACATGGAGGTTGGTGCCGGCACGTTCCACCCTGCCACCACGTTGCGGTCGCTGGGCACCCGTGCCTGGGCTGCGGCCTATGTCCAGCCGTCCCGTCGCCCCACCGATGGCCGCTATGGCGAAAACCCGAACCGGTTGCAGCATTATTACCAGTATCAGGTCATCATCAAACCCAGCCCCCCCGATATGCAGGATCTGTATCTGGGGTCCCTTGCCGCCATTGGCATTGACGCCAGCCTGCACGACATCCGGTTTGTCGAGGATGACTGGGAAAGCCCAACATTGGGCGCTTGGGGTCTGGGATGGGAAGTGTGGTGCGACGGTATGGAAGTGTCCCAGTTCACCTATTTCCAGCAGGTCGGCGGCCATGATTGCCGCCCGGTGTCCGGCGAGCTGACCTATGGGTT
Organism: Marivivens sp.; assembly: GCA_041742255.1. Lineage (GTDB taxonomy): Bacteria > Pseudomonadota > Alphaproteobacteria > Rhodobacterales > Rhodobacteraceae > JBGSIZ01. The sequence goes on from JBGSIZ010000308.1 coordinate 7,480, forward strand.
GGAGCGGTTGGCCATGTATGTTCTGGGCGTGGATCACGTCATGGATATGCCGTTCAACGATCCCCAGTCCCCCATTCCCTTGACCTATGGCGATATTTTCCGTCAGACCGAAGAAGAATACAGCCGCCACAACTTTGACGCCGCCGATACCGAAAAGCTGTTTGGTGATTTTGTCCGCGCCGAGGCCGTGTGCGCCCGGCTGTTGGGCTTTGACGCCGACGATCCCAAAACCGGCAAGCGGATATTGCTGGTCCATCCCGCCTATGACCAATGCATCAAGGCGTCCCATCTGTTCAATCTGCTGGATGCCCGTGGCGTCATTTCCGTGACCGAGCGTCAGGCCTATATCGGCCGCGTCCGCGCCCTTGCCAAAGCCTGCGCCGATGCGTTTGTGCAGACCACCGCCGGGGGGTATGCCCCGTGAACACCACCCGTTTTGCCATTCTGGGGATTGTCATGTCTGCCCTGATCGCCGGTATCGCCCTGTATTACCTGCAGGTTTACGCCTATTACACCGAAGTCACCGCCGAAGACGCCGGCGGCGTTGAATTGGTGTCCATTCATACCGGCACCCCCGAACCCATCCTGTTTGCCGATTTCCGCGCCATTGACAGTGACAGCTCGCCCTTGCGATATCGCGCCTGTTTCACCACCGCCAACAGTTTGGGTCTGTTGACCGAAACCTATGAAATCTATGACGAGGCCGTGCCGTTGACCGCGCCTGAGTGGTTCGACTGTTTTGACGCCAAGGCCGTGGGGGCCGCATTGGAAACCGGCGAGGCCGTCGCGTTTCTGAGCCGCGAAAACATCCGCTATGGGTTTGACCGCGTCGTCGCCGTGTTCCCCGATGGCCGCGGCGTGGTCTGGCACCAGATCAACGCCTGTGGCGAGGTCGTGTTTGATGGCAATCCGGCCCCCGAAGGCTGTCCGCCCGTGCCCGAAGGATTGAAGTGATGCCCGATCTGTTGATTGAACTGTTTTCCGAGGAAATCCCCGCCCGGATGCAGGCCCGTGCCGCCGACGATCTGAAACGTCTGGTGACCGATGGGTTGGTCGAGGCCGGGTTGACCTATGCCGCTGCTGCCGCGTTCGCCACCCCCCGCCGTCTGGCCCTGTCGATCGAGGCCCTGACCGCCG
>JBGSIZ010000309.1:0-5135 GCA_041742255.1 Marivivens sp.
CCGACTGCCGGTCCCGGTTGCCGCCGCGCGACCGTGTCCGGGTGCGGCTGGAGGTCTTGCGCGGGGCCTCGTCCACGCCGGTGTCGTCGGTTTGGGTGGTTGGCGGGGTTGCGGCACCCACCGGGCTGTCCACCCGGGGGATCTCGTTTCCGATCAGTTTTTCCACAGCCGCGAAATATTTTTCGTCCCGGGTGGAGCAGATCATGATCGTCTTGCCCGACCGTCCGGCCCGGCCTGTGCGGCCGATGCGATGGACGTAATCCTCGGCATGGCTGGGCACGTCAAAGTTGATGACGTGGCTGACCGCCGGAATGTCCAGCCCGCGCGCGGCCACATCAGAGGCCACGAGGAACCGCAGGCTGCCATCCCGAAAGCCGTCAAGCGTCCGCATTCGTTGGCTTTGTTCCAGATCGCCGTGGATCGGGGCAGCGTTATAGCCGTGCTGTGTCAGCGATTTGGCGACGATATCCACATCCGATTTGCGGTTGCAAAAGATGATGGCGTTGGTGCAGGCCGCACCTTCGTTGTCGATCAGCGCTCGCAGGAGTTCGCGTTTTTCGGTCGCTTCGCGTTCTTTGCGCGACCCTTGGAACATGACCACGCATTGCGCGATGTTTTCGCCCGTCGTGGCGGCGCGGGCCACTTCGACCTTGGCGGGCGCGTTCAGGAAGGTGTTGGTGATCCGTTCGATTTCCGGGGCCATCGTGGCCGAAAAGAACAGGGTTTGTCGGGTGAAGGGTGTCAGGCTGAAAATCCGTTCGATATCGGGGATGAACCCCATGTCGAGCATCCGATCGGCCTCGTCCACGACCATGATCTGAACGCCAGTCAACAGGAGTTTGCCGCGTTCGAAATGGTCCAGAAGGCGGCCGGGCGTGGCGATCAGAACGTCCACACCCCGGTCGATCAGCGTGTCTTGTTCCTTGAACGAGACCCCGCCGATCAACAGCGCCTTGGTCAGTTTGGTGTATTTGGAGTAAGTGTCAAAGTTTTCAGCAACTTGCGCGGCCAATTCCCGTGTCGGACACAGCACAAGGCTGCGCGGCATCCGCGCCCGTGCCCGCCCACGCCCCAGAAGCGTGATCATCGGCAACACGAAACTGGCGGTTTTGCCGGTGCCCGTCTGGGCGATGCCCAGCACATCCTTGCCTTCGAGCGCGGGCGGGATCGCGCCAGCCTGAATGGGGGTCGGGGTCAGGTATCCAGCCTCGGATACGGCTTTGAGAACCTTTGCATCGAGGTTCAGATCGGAAAATTGGGTCATGAGCGTCCATCAAGAGCGGTTCCGGCGATCCGGTTCCGACAGGGTTATGGGACGCAAATCTGCCGGGCGCCCCGCAAAAATCCCGGCTGCCGGGATGACTGCGTCTTAGACGGTTCCACGGGGTTGGTCAATCAATGCGGTGTCGGTGCAAACGTCGGTCATGCGTGGAATATACCTTGGGTTTATTGCGCGGGGCTGCCCGACATGGTGCAAGGGGGGAGGCGTTGGAGAACAGCATGACCTTTCTGGAAACCCTGAACATCGAGCGTCGTTTGCGGTCTGTTCATGGCTGGCTGGGCGCCATCATATTGCCATGGGTTGTTGTCGCAGGCCTGACCGGGTTTTACATGAACCACGAGCGGTTGGTTCTGGGATGGCTGCCGGATGCCAGTGACGTCGGGCCCGAGGCCTATGCCGATCAACCCGAGGCGACACCGGTTGCGAGCGGGGCAGACGCGATGGGTATTGCCTCGCGGTATCGCCCGGATGCCGCCGATATGTCGCTGGATACCGACAGCAGCTATGCTGATCGCGTGGTGTGGACGGTGGATACCGGCCCCGATGCCGTGATCGTGGACCGCCAGACCGGGTTTGTCTGGCTGCGGGAGCGATATCGCATCACGGCCTTTGCCCCGGATGGCACGCGGGTCGGAACGGACCTGCGGTGGTCCCGGATATTGTCGTCGCTTCACACCCGCGGATGGGTGGGCGAGGCGTTGGGCAAATGGCTTGCCGATATCACCGCCATCGCGTTGGTGGTGTTTGGCCTGTCGGGGCTGGTGTTATTCTGGGCCCCGCGCCGCCGCCGAAACCGGAACCGGGCGGCCAGACTTCGTGCAGCGAACGCCGCCCGCTAGACCATCATTTCCTTGGTCGCGGTCAGCCGCACGTCCGGATAATCACGCGCCACCCGGTCAATGTCCCATTGCAGGCGGGTCAGATACACAAGGTCACCGTCGTTGTCGGTGGCGATGTGTTGTTTGTTGGATGCGGCAAAGGTTTCAACGGCTTGCTTGTCACCGTTCACCCATCGCGCCGAAGTGAATTGCGAGGATTCGAACCGCACCGGCAGCCCGTATTCGAGTTCGATCCGGCTTGCCAATACTTCGAATTGCAACTGTCCGACGACCCCCACGATGAACCCGGAGCCATAGGTGGGTTTGAACACCTTGGCCGCCCCTTCTTCGGAAAACTGCATGAGCGCCTTTTCCAGATGTTTGGCTTTCATCGGGTCGCCCGCGCGGCAGGTTTGCAGGAGTTCGGGCGCAAAGGACGGGATGCCCGAGACCTTGAGCGCCTCGCCTTCGGTCAAGGTGTCGCCGATCCGCAATTGCCCGTGGTTGGGGATGCCGATGATGTCGCCGGCCCAGGCTTCTTCGGCCAATTCGCGGTCGGCGGCAAGGAACAGCACCGGATTGGTGATCGCCATCGGTTTGCCAGCCCGCACATGGTGCAGTTTCATGCCCCGTTCAAAGTGCCCGGACGCCAATCGCACGAACGCCACGCGGTCCCGGTGTTTGGGGTCCATGTTCGCCAGAACCTTGAACACAAAGCCGGAAACCGTTGTTTCCTCAGGTAAAATCTGGCGGGGTATTGCGCGTTGGGGTTGCGGTTCGGGGCCGTAGGTGCCGATGCCGTCCATCAGTTCCTTGACCCCAAAGGAATTGATCGCAGAGCCAAACCAGATCGGCGTCATGTGCCCCTCAAGGACCGCCTGTGGGTTGAGCGCAGGGAGCAGCGCGCGGGCCATCTCGACCTCTTCGCGGAGTTTTTCAAGGAGGTGCGCGGGCACATGTTCCGTCAAAAGAGGGTCGTTCAACCCATTGATTTCAATGGTTTCTGCAACCCGGTTCCGGTCTGCCCGGTCCATCAGTTCCAAGCGGTCGCGCAACATGTCGTAACAGCCGATGAAATCCCGTCCAACTCCAATGGGCCAACTGGCTGGCGTCACGTCAATCGCCAGATTTTCCTGAATTTCGTCAATGATTTCAAATGTGTCCCGGCTTTCCCTGTCCATTTTGTTACAAAAGGTCAGGATCGGGAGATCGCGCAGGCGGCACACCTCGAACAGTTTGCGCGTCTGGCTTTCCACTCCTTTGGCGCCGTCGATCACCATCACCGCCGCGTCCACCGCCGTGAGCGTGCGGTAGGTGTCTTCGGAGAAGTCGGAGTGGCCGGGCGTGTCAACAAGGTTGAACCGGAACGTTTTGTAATCAAACGACATTGCAGAGGCGGACACGGAAATCCCCCGGTCTTTTTCCATCTGCATGAAGTCCGAGCGCGTGCGCCGCGCCTCACCTTTGGCGCGGACCTGACCGGCCATCTGGATAGCGCCGCCGAACAGCAGAAACTTTTCGGTCAGCGTGGTTTTGCCGGCGTCGGGGTGCGAGATGATCGCAAAGGTCCGGCGGCGGGCGATTTCGGCGGGCAAGGCGGGGCGATTTGTCATGCGCCCGCGTCTAGCGCGAGTGGCCGCAAAGGGCAATCGGCGGTGAAAAGGCCCGTGGATATCGCGTCGGTTTCCGGGCGGTATCCCGTCGGTGTCATTTTGCGGTCACGACGACGAGGACGCCCGCCGCAAGAGGTCCACGGCATCGGGTGCGGACAACAGGGTTTCCGCCACTTCGTAATCCTGATGGTGCCGCCGTTTGTGCCCCGCCCGGTTGCCAGACACACGCTGCCCCACGTCGTCGGGCACTGCCGCCCGTGTGCGCGGGTCGATCAGCAGGCTTTCGGCGGCGATCCCTTCGGCATAGATGATCTGGTGGTCGTCGAACAAAAGCTGGAAGTAGTCGATGAACCCGCCGTCCTGTTGCACGACGGTGGTCCCGTTGATCAGGTGCCGCACCTTGACCAGAACCTCGGCCCGGCCCGCGCCGACCTTGTCCGTTCGTTGGTAGATGAAAATCCGGTGGTCGGGCGACAGCACAAGGTCGTTTTCGTTGTGCAGCGCCCCCCTGCGGATGACCACAGGCGCAAAGGCCCCCACCGCCCGCAGCGTGGTCTGCCCGATCCAGCGCACCGATTGCGGGCCGTCGTCGCGGGTCAGAACCTTGTCCCCGATTGCCAGATCTTCGATCCGGCGCTGTTCCCCCGACGCCATGGTGATGTGCGTCCCGCGCGAGAACGACACGCAGGCCACCTCGGCCAGACGCGCGGTGGCGGCGTGCCGGTCCACCCCGACCAGCCGGTAATCGGTGTCTGGCGCAAGCGTGGCCAGCGGCAGGAACCAGACATCCTCGACCCCGCCATCCACGACCTCGACCAGCACAAGCGCCTCGAAGGTGGTGCTGTCGGGGGCCATGAGCGTGATGCAGCAGTCCAGAAAGACCGCGTTGCCTGTCATCCCGGCCTCTGACCCCGGTGCCACGAGATAGCTTTTGCCATCTGGCCCGACTGACAGGGTCAGCCGCAGGCGCGTTGCCCCGTCCCGCAGTTGATAGACGTCATCCAGCAGGAGTTCATCGGCAAAGGTGATCCCGTCGCCATCCGCCACGCCGTCCGTCACGCGGAAATCCCGCGCCCGCAGAACCGGCAGTGTCTGGGTGGTTTCGGAATGGGTCATGGGGCCACGGGGTAAGATACATTCAAGATGACGATAGCGTCACAGTTGGGCGGAAACACGTCAACAGTCTGATTTATCGGGGGCGATTGTTGCCCGATAGCGCCCCACCTGTTACCCGGGGGGCCGGGCAATAGGCAAGGAGCCAGTCATGGATCTGGGGATCACGGGAAAACGCGCGCTGGTGTGTGCCGCGTCCAAGGGGTTGGGCCGGGGGTGCGCGATGGCCTTGGCCGAGGCCGGTGTTGATCTGGTGTTGAATGCGCGGGGGCGCGAGGCGTTGGAGGCTACCGCCGCCGCCATCCGCGC
>JBGSIZ010000310.1:0-9313 GCA_041742255.1 Marivivens sp.
GGCGCGGTCCAGATGCCGCGCGCCTGCCCAGATCACCGGGCGGGGTCCATTGTCACGGGTGACCACCCTGTCGCCGGGGCGCAATCGCTCCACGGCAACCTCGCCCTGCGGGGTCAGGATCATCGTGCCTGCGGTGAAACACGGGATACCGGCGGCATACATCTGCGGCCCGGTGTTCATCTGGCTGGGGGAAATCCCCTGCAATATCAAACGTTCCCCCATGGGAAAGGTCAACACTGCATTCCCCGCGCCGTCGTCGGTCACCACCACATCGCGCCAGTCGATCGGGTTCCCCTCCAGATCGCGCAATTCGCTCACGTCAATCTGGTCGTCATAAAACCCGTCACTGTCGGTGTCGGTCAGGCTGAAATCGGTGACCGTGTCGGTGCCGCCACCGACGTCCAGATACACGGTGTCGTTGCCCGCACCCGTGACCAGCGTGTCATTGTCTGCGCCGCCAACCAGCGTGTCGTTGCCGATCCCGCCATCCAGCAGATCAGACCCGTCACCCCCGATCAGAAAATCGTCGCCCTCGTCGCCATACACGGCGTCGTTGCCGGTGCCGCCCAGAACGGTGTCGTTGCCTTGCTGCCCGTGCAACGTGTCATTGCCCGCATCGCCCGAAACAAAGTCATTGTCGGTTCCGGCCCAGACCAAATCATCGCCATCGCCGCCAAAAAACTGATCGTTGCCTTGGCCGTCATCCGCACCGGGGACATCGTCCAGAATGTCATTCCCGGCGCCACCGAAAACAATATCGTCGCCGGTGCCGCTGTAAATGCGGTCGTCGCCATCGTCGCCGGTCACCAGATCGTTGCCGGCCCCCGAATACAGCGAATCGTTGCCTGCACCGCCTTGGATGAAATCATTGCCCGACCCACCCGTGACCGTGTCATTGCCCGCATCGGCATACACCGTCTGGGCGCTGCTGCTGGCGGATGCTTCAACCTGATCGTCATATTGCGTGGTGGCAACGGTCTCGATCTCGGAAAACGTGCCGGTGGCCATGCCCGGCTGGACATAGGCATAATTGCCGGCCTCCGACCCGGTGAATGTGACGTTGACACCTTGGGTGGACAAATAGGTGCTGAGCGCCAGCAGGTCATTGTCAACACCGCCTTCGCCGCCAAAGACGGTATCGCCTTCATGGTCCTCGGTGATGGTGAAATAATCCTGACCATCGCCGCCATAGATCGTGTCGGTGCCATGCTGGCCGGACAGCACATCGTCGCCGGTGCCGCCATAAACGGTGTCGTTGCCGCCACCGCCAATGATGCTGTCGTTGCCAGCGTCCCCGAACATGGTGTCGTTGCCGCTGTCATCCATGGACCAAAACCCGATGGCATCATCGCCATCGCCGCCATAAACGGTGTCATCGCCGGACCCGGCATACAGCGTGTCGTTGCCCGCATCGCCCGCCAACGTGTCGGTATTGGCCCCGCCAAACAAGGCGTCGTTGCCGGAACCGCCCGTCAGATTGTCGTTGCCGTCCTCGCCGTGCAATTGGTCATCGCCGTATTGGCCCATCACGGTATCGTCGCCGATGCCCGCATACACGGTGTCATTGAACGGCCCGGCATAGGTATAGGTCTGGTCAGCGGCCCCTTCGATAAGCTGAAGGAAATAGCCATTCGGGTCCATCAACATCCAGTTGTGGTCCACAAACGTGGATTGAACATAGGTCTGGCCCGGCTGGATCGTGGCGTAGTAGATCGTGGTTCCCGTGCCATCGATATAGAACAGGTCAATCGGGCCATCGGCACCGTTCGTGACGGTCAATGTGGTGGCGGTGGTGCCCGGACCAGAGGCATACAGGCTGATGTCATACAACTGACCGTCGGCGACGATGAAATCGTTGCCAGCCTCGCCATAGATCGTGTCGGCGCCCTGCCCGCCCGACAGAACATCATCACCGGACCCGCCATAAATGACGTCGGCGCCTTCATTCCCGGCAATCATGTCCTTGCCGTCGTTGCCTTGAACATAGTCGTTGTCGGCACCGGCCCAGATGATGTCGTCCTGCGTGCCGCCATACACGGTGTCATCACCCGCGCCGCCATAGACGGTGTTGAACCCGCTGCTGCCGACTATGGTGTCGTTGCCATCGCCACCGTCCAGCGTGTCGCTGCCGGTGCCATCATACAACGTGTCGTTGCCGGTCCCGCCATACAACGTGTCATCTCTGCCGCCGCCATACAGGGTGTCGTCGCCAGACTCGCCATAGACGGTGTCGAACCCATCGCCACCATAAATCAGGTCATTGCCGGCCGCCCCACCAAACAAACGGTCATTGCCGGAATTGCCGGCAATGGAATCGTTACTGGTCGTGCCGGTATAGGTGTCGTTCCCGACCCCGCCGTTAAAGGTTGCCATGCCCGTTCCCTCTGCCGGGCGGCAGGCTGACCGGGGCCGGGCATCAGGCGCGGCAGGTCAATCCGGTGTCCACCCACATAAACACATGGGCCCGGTCTAGGGGGGCGTGGTGAACAGGGGGCTAACAGACGCCACCGAAAATCGGGGGCATTTTAGGAAAACATTTGGTGCTGGGGGGGCAAGCAGTGGTGCGGATGAAAGGACTCGAACCTTCACGGGTGTTACCCCACAGCGACCTCAACGCTGCGCGTCTACCAATTCCGCCACATCCGCACGCTTTAGACTTGGTGGCGGCTGACTAGCCCAAGGTCATGCACTCCACAAGGGCAAAAATCAGACCGGGCGGGGGCGCGGCATCCGATGGGCCGGCGACGCAATCCACTGGCGCAGAACATCGGCAATAATCATCGCACCACCCAACACAATCACCACCCAACCGGCCTGTTCATGGCCTTCGAAAAACACGGCATTGGAGGCGCGGCCGGGCATGAAATTGGCCAGACCGGCAATAATCAGACCGCGCCAATACAAAGACCGCAGGATGATCTGATGACGGTGAATATCGCGGGCAATGGCGGCACGCACGCCCGTCCACAACGACCACAACGTCAGAACAGCCAACAGATGAATAGGACTGAACGGCCCGATCACGGGAAACGAATGGATGAAAAACGCGGACACCGCGACGGCGGCCATGGACACCACCCAGACATAGCCGACACCCTTGTGCACCCGGTCGCGGCGGCGGCGAAACAAGGCAACCGGGCCAAGGACAAGGGACAGCGTGGCGAAAACGATATGAAACTGGATCACGGCAGGGGCGGTCAGATAGGGGGCAAGGGTCATCATGGGCTCCGGTATTGGCAGCAGGGATACGATGATTTACGGCTTGCGGCATGGGGCGCGCGGGCGACAATCACAGATACGCAAACGGCAGGAAAACATCGTGACCAACGGCCAACCGCATTCCACGCTGCGTGACCTGCGACAGCATATGCTGCGTCCGGTGACGGGTCTGGTGTGCGCTGGGGTGGCGGGGGTCCTGACGATTGCGGGACCGTTCGGAACGCTGGACACGCTGGGCGGTGGGGGGCGGCTGCTTTACTGGGGGATCGTGGTGGGTCTGACCTATGCGGCGGGGTTCGGGATATCGGCGGCCATCCGGAACCAGTTCACGGGACAATTGTCGCGGGGGGCGGTGATCGGCATCACGGCGCTGGCGTCGGGGGCGGGGATCACGGTCACGGTGGCGCTGGTCAATCTGCTGGCGTTCGGCTTGCCGGACAACGGGGCGGACTGGATGGGGATGGTCGGAACGGTGTTCCCGGTGGCAAGCCTGATCTCGGTGATCTTTGAGGTGGTGGCGGACCACATCCGGCCCCCGGTCACGGCACAGGAGACCGGGGCACAACAGACCGGGACACCCCCGGCCCCGCCCATTCTGGACCGGGTGCCCTTGGACAAACGGGGGGGCCTTGTTGCGCTGTCGGTCGAAGATCACTATGTCCGGATCACCACATCCAAAGGGCAAATGATGGTGCTGATGCGGCTGGCGGATGCAATCCGGGAAACGGGCACGACACCGGGGCAACAGGTGCATCGGTCGCACTGGGTGGCGCTGGATGCGGTCACAGCGGCGCGGCGGACTGGGGACAACGCGGTTTTGACGCTCTCCACCGGGGACCAGATCCCGGTCAGCCGCCGCTATATCCCGGCGATAAAGGAGGCGGGGCTGCTGCCCCGGTAACGCACATGCCAGACTGGATCACAGCGCCCGGATTGACGGACTACGCGGCGGCGGTGGCGTTCATGGAAAATCGGGCCGAGGATATTGCAGCAGGCACAGCAGATGAATGTATCTGGCTGGTGGAACATCCCCCGCTTTACACGGCGGGCACCTCGGCCAAACCAGCAGACCTGCGGCACCCGGACCGGTTTCCGGTCCACACCAGCAAACGGGGCGGGCAATACACCTACCACGGGCCGGGGCAACGGGTGGCCTATGTCATGCTCGATGTAGGGGCGCGGGGGCGGGACGTTCGGTGCTTTGTACGGGACCTTGAAACATGGGTGATCGCGGCGCTGGCGGAATTCAACGTCACGGGTCACATCCGGGCGGGGCGGGTCGGGGTCTGGGTGGAACGACCGGACCGGGGACAAAACCCGGACGGCACTGTGCGCGAAGACAAGATCGCGGCGCTCGGCATCCGCCTGCGCAAATGGATCAGCTTTCACGGGCTTTCCATCAACGTCGAACCGGACCTGTCGCATTTCGACGGCATCGTGCCCTGCGGGATCACGGACCACGGGGTAACCAGCCTCGTGGATCTGGGCCTTCCGGTGACGATGGGGGACGTGGACACCGCCCTGCGCGCGACGTTCGAGCAGTCGGTGACAGCACGTCAGGCGCAAAACTGACGGGTCCGGGCGCAAAAACCAGACCGACGCGATACCGACGGAAAACCGACGCAAAATCCAAACGGCAAATCCCGGCACTTTGGCACCGCGCCGGGCAAGGAGGGTGCAAGGGGGGTGCGCCAATTTATCCCGACCCATTCGGCCTTTCGAATATTGCTCCAGACGCGGCAACCCATTAGAACGACCCGCAATGACATGGGGCGACTCCACGCGGGCCGCCCCGACACCCTGTAGCCAAATTGGGAGAGCCACATGGCAGACGCCGCCATCCACGGCCACGAACACACCGACGAGCGGGGGTTTTTCACCCGCTGGTTCATGTCCACAAATCACAAAGATATCGGGATCTTGTATCTCTGGGTCTCTGGGGCCGTGGGCTTCATCGCAGTGGCATTCACCGTCTACATGCGTCTCGAACTCATGGAACCGGGCGTGCAATACATGTGCCTCGAAGGGGCGCGGTTCATCGCGGATGCGGCGGCAACCTGCACACCCAACGGGCACCTCTGGAACGTCCTGATCACCTATCACGGTGTGCTGATGATGTTCTTCGTGGTCATCCCGGCTCTCTTCGGGGGTTTCGGTAACTACTTGATGCCATTGCAGATTGGGGCGCCTGATATGGCGTTCCCGCGGATGAACAACCTGTCGTTCTGGATGTATGTGGCGGGCGTGGGCCTTGGGGTGGCGTCGATGCTGTCGCCGGGTGGCAACGGTCAACTTGGGTCCGGGGTCGGTTGGGTTCTCTACCCACCGCTCTCGACATCCGAGGCGGGGATGTCGATGGACCTAGCGATCTTTGCGGTCCACGTTTCGGGGGCGTCCTCGATCTTGGGCGCGATCAACATGATCACCACCTTCCTGAACATGCGCGCGCCGGGGATGACCCTGCACAAGGTGCCGCTGTTCGCATGGTCGATCTTCGTGACGGCATGGCTCATCCTTCTGGCGCTGCCGGTTCTGGCCGGGGCGATCACGATGCTCCTGACAGACCGGAACTTCGGCACGACGTTCTTCCAGCCCGAAGGCGGCGGCGACCCGATCCTGTATCAGCACATCCTGTGGTTCTTTGGCCACCCGGAGGTGTATATCATCATCGTGCCGGCGTTCGGGATCATCAGCCACATCGTGGCGACCTTCTCGAAGAAACCGATTTTCGGTTATCTGCCAATGGTTTACGCGATGGTGGCGATCGGGGCGCTCGGCTTCGTTGTGTGGGCGCACCACATGTATACGGTCGGTATGTCCCTGACACAGCAGTCGTATTTCATGATGGCAACCATGGTCATCGCGGTGCCCACCGGGGTCAAGATCTTCTCGTGGATCGCGACCATGTGGGGCGGGTCGGTTGAATTCAAGACGCCAATGCTCTGGGCGTTCGGGTTCATCTTCCTGTTCACTGTGGGCGGGGTGACGGGCATTGTGCTGTCTCAGGCTGGCATCGACCGGGCCTATCACGACACCTACTATGTGGTGGCACACTTCCACTATGTGATGTCGCTCGGGGCTGTGTTCGGGATCTTTGCGGGCATGTATTTCTACATGCCGAAACTCTCTGGCCGGATGTTCCCCGAATGGGCGGGCAAACTGCACTTCTGGGCGATGTTCATCGGGGCGAACCTCACGTTCTTCCCACAGCACTTCCTTGGCCGTCAGGGGATGCCGCGTCGGTATATCGACTACCCCGAAGCGTTCGCCTACTGGAACTATGTCTCGTCGTGGGGGGCGTTCCTGTCCTTTGCATCGTTCCTGTTCTTCATCGGGCTGCTGTTCTACACGCTGCGGTTTGGCCGCAAGGTGACGGTGAACAACCCGTGGAACGAATATGCGGACACGCTGGAATGGACCCTGCCCTGCCCGCCGCCCGAACACACGTTCGAACAGCTTCCCAAGCGGGAAGACTGGGACAAACAACACGCGCACTAAACCCGCGCACAACAGACCCAATGGGGCCCCGGATCATCCGGGGCCCTTTTTCGTTGGCGCGAGCCTTCTGACACATCCCTGCGACCGCACACCGCAATTGATCCCTGTGCCGCCCGGCGCTAGACCTGCAACCATGCCGTATGAATGGTCAAAATCCACTGACAATCCCACCACGCTGGACCTCTGGCCGTATCGGTCGCTGCCGAAACGGGGGTTTGTGTGGTTTGTGGCGGGGACGGCGGCGCTCATTTCGGTGCCGCTGGTAGGGCTGTTGGGCACGGCGGTGCTTTGGGGGCTGTTGCCGTTCCTGATGGGGGCGGTCGGTTTCCTGTGGTGGGCCTTGAACCGCAGCTACCGGGACGGGGAAATCCTCGAACAACTCACCATCGACGGGGACACGGCGCGGCTGGTGCGGCACACACCGCGCAAACCCGTGCAGGAGTGGGAGGCGAACCCATATTGGGTCACGGTGACCCTACATCCCAACGGCGGGCCAGTGCAGGATTACCTGACGCTCGGCGGCGGCCCGCGCGAGGTTGAAATCGGGGCGTTCCTGACGGCTGCGGAACGCTTGGCGCTCTATGGGGAATTGCGGGCGGCGCTCGCCCATCGGGGCTGAAGGGCGGAGCGGTGGATCAGCCCAACCGGGCCTTGACCATCGGACCCACAGCAGCAAAATCCATCTGCCCGGTATAGCGGCCCTTCAGCTCGGCCATGACCTTGCCCATGTCGCGGATCGTTTCGGCATTCACAGCAGCCAAGGCGGCAACCACGGCGGCCTCGGTCTCGGCGGCATCCAACTGCCGGGGCAGGAATTCCTCGATCACAGTGATCTCGGACAACTCCTTTTCCGCCAGTTCCAGACGGCCACCCTCTTCATAGGCGCGGGCGCTTTCCTGCCGTTGCTTGACCATCTTGCCCAGAATACCAAGGATCACGTCGTCGGTGACGGCAGCATCCTCGCCATCGCCACGGGCGGCAATCTCGCGGTCCTTGATGGCAGCATTGATCAGCCGCAAGGTGGACAAACGGGCGGCATCCTTGGCCTTCATCGCCTCCTTGAGGGCGGCACTCAATCGGTCGCGCAGATCCATATCGGTTTGCCCCATGTGCAAGCGGTGTCAGACCGCCCTCATACCCTTTGAAACGGGGCCTTTCAACCGCTCAAACCTGCAGCATCCGGCGCGCACCGGGCCCGCACCGGGCTTGTTGGGGGGCACATCGGTCCACCAGCCCTTGACCCGGTCTGCTGCACCTCATAAGCCCACAGTCGTTTGGGCCGAAGGGGAGTCGCTGTCATGCCACATCGCAGTCAGGAAAGGCCAACCGCCTGCCTCGCCCTCGCGGATGGAACGCTGTTCTACGGCAAAGGGTTCGGGGCACCGGGTCTGGCCACGGCAGAACTGTGTTTCAACACGGCAATGACGGGCTATCAGGAAATCATGACGGACCCGTCCTATGCGGGCCAGGTCGTGACCTTTACATTCCCGCACATCGGCAACACCGGGGTCACCCCCGAAGATGACGAGGCAGCAGACCCCGTCGCGGCGGGCATGGTCGTGAAATGGGACCCGACAGAGCCGTCAAACTGGCGGGCAGCGGGGGACTTGGGCACTTGGCTGGCGGCCAAGGGGCGGATCGGGATCGGCGGCATCGACACCCGGCGGCTCACCCGGGCGATCCGGCAACAAGGGGCGCCGCATGTGGCAATGGCCTACGATCCCAGCGGAACCTTCGACATCGACGCACTGGTCAAGGCGGCGCGGGCGTTCAAAGGGTTGGTGGGGCTTGACCTCGCGCGGGACGTGACCTGCGCGCAATCCTACCATTGGAACGAAATGCGGTGGGCGTGGCCGCAAGGCTACGCGCCCCAAACGGCGGCAAAATACAAGGTTGTGGCGGTGGATTACGGGGCCAAACGGAACATCCTGCGGTGTCTGGCGTCGGTGGGGTGCGATGTAACGGTGCTTCCGGCCACGGCCACGGCACAGGACGTGCTGTCGCACAATCCGGACGGGGTGTTCCTGTCCAACGGTCCGGGCGATCCGGCAGCGACCGGGGCATATGCGGTGCCGATGATCCGGGGGGTTCTGGACGGCTCGGACGTGCCGGTGTTCGGGATTTGTCTGGGGCACCAGATGCTGGCGCTGGCGCTTGGGGCCACGACGATCAAGATGAACCACGGCCACCACGGGGCCAACCACCCGGTCAAGGACCTTGAGACGGGCAAGGTGGAAATCACCTCGATGAATCATGGGTTTACGGTGGACAGCCAGACGCTTCCGGCGGGGGTCAAGGAAACCCATGTATCGCTGTTTGACGGGTCGAACTGCGGCATCCGGATGGCCGACAGGCCGGTGTTTTCGGTGCAATACCACCCCGAAGCCAGCCCCGGACCCCAAGACAGCTTTTACCTCTTTGAACGGTTCGCGGCGGCGATGGCGGCCCGGACCTGACCCAAGGTCGCGGCGCGGTCTTAACGGCCTGTTAACCACCCGGGCACCATGGTCGGCGGGGGGCACTCAGGGCGCGGCAGGACCACATGACCTTGGCGGAATGGCACACGACCCCGGCATCCGATCCGGGCAAACAGCGG
>JBGSIZ010000311.1:0-11619 GCA_041742255.1 Marivivens sp.
CCCGTCGCGCCAACCGTTCCGGCCGCACAGGCCACAACCGCCGCTGCCACGCCGCCCACCCCTGTCCCCGCGACATCGTCCACCCTGTCCAAACCCTTCATTCAGATCGGGATTTTCAGTGTGGAGGATAACGCCAACCGCACCGCCGACATGATGCGCACCAACGGCATCGTGCCCACCGTGCAGCAACAATCAAGCCAAGGCCGGACATTCTGGCGGGTCATCGTCGGCCCGGCCACATCCGAGGCCGAACGGGCGGACCTTCTGGCGCGGGTCAAGGCGCAAGGCTTCGCCGACGCCTATTTCGTCTCCAACTGATGTTCAAAAGGACGACGCCTGCCATGATCCTGCGCACCCTCTTCTCCCGCTGCCTGTCCGGGGCGCTTATTATTCTCGCCATGACCGCCAGCGCGACGCCCATCCTCGCCCAAGGTCTCGAAACGCAGGCAACAGCGGCCTATGTTCTGGACCAAAGCACGGGCACGGTGCTGATGGCCAAAAACGCAGATACGGCCTTGCCACCCGCCTCCATGTCCAAACTCATGACGCTTTATATGGCGTTCGAGGCAGTGGCGAACGGCACGCTCGACATCAACGAAACGCTCACCGTGTCACAGCACGCGATGGATTACGGCGGCAGCAGCATGTTCCTGCGGGCGGGCGAGGCGGTCCGGGTCGAAGACCTCATTCGCGGCGTGGTCGTTCTGTCGGGCAACGACGCCAGCACGGTTCTGGCCGAAGCCATGTCGCCGGATGGAACCGAGGCAGGCTTTGCCCGGCTCATGACCGACCGTGCGCGGGCGTTGGGCATGACCAACTCAACCTTTGTAAACGCCAACGGCTGGCCTGCGGGAGGTCACGCCATGTCGATGCGGGATCTGGGTATCCTCGCGGACCACATCATCCGGGACTATCCGACTTTCTATGCGATCTTTTCGGAACAGGAATTCCTCTTTGACGGGCGGGTGCCTGCCAACACGCAAAACCGCAATCCGATCCTTGGCATGGGGATCGGGGCGGACGGCCTGAAAACCGGGCACACGACCGAGGCGGGCTATGGCCTTGTCGGCTCTGCCAAACAGGGCGACCGGCGGATCATCTTTGTGGTGACAGGGCTCGACAGTGCGCAGGCGCGAGCCGAGGAAAGCCAGAAAATCATCACTTGGGCCTTCCGGCAGTTCGCGCTGCGGGACGTGGTCAAAACCGGCACTCAACTGGCCACCGCCGATGTCTGGATGGGGGCCGACACCAGCGTCGGGTTGACCGTGGCGCAAGACGTGTCGCTTCTGGTGCCCGCCCTTCTGGCGAACGCCGTGCAGGCCAATGTCGAATTTTCCGGCCCAGTCGAGGCCCCGATCACTGCCGGTCAAACACTCGGTGAACTGGTGATACAGTTTGACGGCCTGCCCGAAACGCGGGTGCCGCTGGTGGCGGACCGGGACATTGCGCGGGGCGGGTTCGGGGTCCGGATGCGGACTGCCGTGCAGGTTCTCAAGGACAAATTCGGGGGCGCACCGGATACGGACGCCACAATCGGCGCCGTTGATGGAAATGCCTGACACCGCGCGCGCGCCGGGCCTCTTCCTCACGTTCGAGGGGATCGACGGCTCCGGCAAGTCCACCCAGGCGCGGCTCCTCGCCGATCATCTGCGGCGCACGGGCGACGTGGTTCTGACCCGCGAACCGGGCGGCAGCCCCGGTGCCGAAGAAATCCGCACGCTTCTCCTCACCGGGGACCCGGACCGCTGGTCGGCGGAAACGGAAATCCTGTTGTTCACCGCCGCGCGGCGGGACCATTTGGAAAAAACCATCCTGCCTGCGCTGGCGGCTGGCAAAACGGTCATCTCGGACCGCTTCGCCGACAGCACGCGGATATACCAAGGGGCGACGCGCGGCGATCTGCGGGCCACCGTGGACCGTCTGCACAGCCTGATGATCGGGCGGGAACCGGACCTGACCTTCGTCATCGACATGGACCCGGGCGCGGCGCTCTCGCGCGGCTTGGCGCGCAAATCGGGCGAAGACCGGTTCGAGGATTTCGGCCTCGGGTTTCAGGAAACGCTGCGGCACGGGTTTCTGGCGCTTGCTGCGGCCAACCCGGACCGCTGCGTGCTGATCGACGGCAACCGGGCACCTTTGGACGTGGCAGCAGACGTTCACGCCCACCTTGCGGCGCGCCGCGTGCCATGACCGACAGCGACCTCCCCGACCCCGACCGTATCCCGGGGGCACCACACCCCCGCGAAACCGCGCATCTGTATGGCCAAGACGGGGCGCAGGCGGAATTTTTACAGGCCTACACCTCCGGGCGGCTCCATTCGGGCTGGCTGGTGACGGGGCCGCGCGGGGTGGGCAAGGCGACGCTGGCATGGAAACTGGCGACATTCCTTCTGGCAGAACCCGCTGACGACGGCGGATTGTTCGGGGCACCACCGCCACCAACCTCGCTCGATATTTCGCGGGACCACCCCGACGCGCGGCTGGTGCAGGCGGGATCGCACCCGCGCCTGCACCGTCTCGTGCGCGGCGAAGGCGGCGTAAACGAAGACAGCGGCAAACTCAGCCAGACCATATCGGTGGGCCGGGTGCGGCGGCTCAAGGGGTTCTTTCACCTATCGGCGGCGGACGGCGGGCGGCGGGTCGTGATCGTGGACAGCGTGGATGAAATGGCAGCAGGGGCAGCCAACGCGCTCTTGAAAGAACTCGAAGAACCGCCCGCCAAAACCACGCTTTTCCTGATTTCGAACCGGCCTTCGGGGTTGTTACCCACGATCCGGTCGCGGTGCCGGGAACTGCGATGCGGACCCTTGGGGGCACAGAACCTCGGGCGGGCACTGGAACAGGCGGGGCACCCGGCAGAGGCACCCGATGCACTGGCAGCACTGGCAGGCGGATCGGTCGGGGCGGCGCTCGACCTGATGACCAATGACGGGTTGACCATCTACGCCTCCCTCATCCGGCTGTTCTCGGACCTCCCCCGGATAGACCGCCCTACGGCGCTCAAACTGGCGGACAGCTGCACGGGCAAGGCGGGGGAACAACGGTTCCCACTTGTTCTGGACCTGATCGACACCTTTCTGGCGCGGGCAGCGCGGGCGGGTCTGATGGGGGAACCCAAAACGCAAGGGGCACCGGGCGAGGCGCGGCTCTTGGCGCGTCTCTCACCCGATGACAACGCGGCGCGGGGCTGGGCCACATTGCAACAAACCTTGTCGGCGCGGGCGCGGCACGGACGGTCGGTCAACCTTGACCCTGCCGCGCTGATCCTTGATATGGTTTTCAAGATCGAAGCCACGGCGCAAGGTGTCGCCGCAACCTGAAATGCGGTCCCGCCATGACTCTGCCCCCCCTCGTAGACAGCCATTGCCACCTCGATTTCCCGGATTTCGACGGGGAACAGGCGGCGTTGATCGACCGGGCACAGGCGGCAGGGGTGTCGCGGATGGTCACCATCTGCACCCGGCTCAAACACGAACCGCGCGTCCGGGCCTTGGCAGAAACCTATCCGGGGGTGTTCTACGCGGCAGGCACGCACCCGATGTCGGCGGCCGAGGAACCGATGGCGACGGTGGATGACCTGATCACCATCGCGCAGCATCCCAAAATGGTGGGGATCGGGGAAACCGGGCTGGATTACCACTACACCGCCGACAGTGCAGAGGTGCAAAAACAAAGCCTGCGGGTGCATATCACGGCGGCACAGGAAACGGGCCTGCCGCTCATCATCCACGCGCGGGCGGCGGATGATGACATGGCGGCGATCCTCACGGAACATTACACATCGCGGCCCTACACCTGCGTCATGCACTGCTTTTCCTCGTCGCCAGCCTTGGCACGGGCGGCGCTGGACCTTGGGTTTTACCTCTCGATGTCGGGGATCACGACATTCCCCAAAAGCCAGGACCTGCGGGACATCTTCGCAGCGGCGCCGCTGGACCGGATCCTGATCGAGACCGACAGCCCCTATCTGGCGCCCCTGCCCCACCGGGGCAAACGGAACGAACCGGCCTATGTGGCGCATACGGCGGCGCGGGCGGCGGACACCTTTGGGCTGTCGCTGACGGATTTCGCGGCGCAGACCACGGCCAATTTCGACCACCTGTTCACCAAGGCAGCAGGGTGGCAGGCATGACAGACAGTTTCACCTTCACCATCCTTGGCTGTGGATCGTCGGGGGGGGTGCCCCGGATTGGGGGGGATTGGGGGGACTGTGACCCGTCAAACCCACGCAACGCCCGGACACGCTGTTCGGCGCTGGTGACGCGGATCGGG
Organism: Marivivens sp.; assembly: GCA_041742255.1. Taxonomy (GTDB): domain Bacteria; phylum Pseudomonadota; class Alphaproteobacteria; order Rhodobacterales; family Rhodobacteraceae; genus JBGSIZ01. The sequence goes on from JBGSIZ010000311.1 coordinate 4,273, forward strand.
GCACAGGGCACCACGCGGGTGCTGATCGACACCTCGCCAGACATGCGTGGGCAACTTCTGGCGGCAGGGGTCGGTCATCTGGACGCGGTGGTCTACACCCATTCGCACGCAGATCACGTGCATGGCATCGACGACCTGCGGATGATCGTTTTCAACAGCCGGGAACGGCTTCAGGTCTGGGCAGACGGGGACACGTCCAACGCCCTGCTATCGCGGTTCGGCTATGCCTTTGTGCAGCCCAAGGGGTCGCCCTACCCCCCCATTCTGGACCTCAACACCATCGCGGGGCCGGTAACGATCACCGGGGCGGGCGGGGCGATCACCTTGGACCCGTTTCAGGTCACCCACGGGTCCATCGACGCGCTGGGGTTCCGGGTGGGCGGGCTGGCGTATCTGCCGGACGTGTCGGCAATCCCGGACGACGTCTGGGGGGCGCTGGAAAACCTCGACATCTGGGTGGTGGACGCGCTGCGGCGCAAACCGCACCCCACACACGCGCATCTGCCGCAAACGCTGGCATGGATCGACCGGGTGCGGCCCAAACGGGCGGTGCTGACCAACATGCATGTGGACCTCGACTATACGACGGTGGCGGGGGAAACGCCGGACAACGTGGACCCGGCCTATGACGGGATGATCCTCCCGCTCACACTCTGATGGGGGCGCTGGTTCAGGTCATCCTGCCGGTCTTTATCGTGCTGGGGTTTGGCTATGTGGCGGTCTGGACGCGGTATTTCACCGACGACGGCATGGACCTGTTGATGAAATTCACCCAAGGGTTCGCAATCCCCTGCCTCCTGTTTCAGGCGATCGCGAACCTTGACCTTGGACAGCATTTCGATCTGACACTGCTGGGCAGCTTTTATGCGGGGGCGCTGGCAGGGTTCGCCACGGGGCTTCTTGGGGCGCGCTACCTCTTTGGACGAGGGTGGGAGGACGCAGTGGCGATCGGCTTTGTCGGGCTGTTCTCCAACTCGCTCCTCCTCGGGCTGCCGATCACGGAACGGGCCTACGGGGCGGACGCGCTGCAATCCAACTACGCAATCATCGCGATCCACGCGCCGTTTTGCTACCTCGTGGGGATCACGGCGATGGAGGTGGCGCGCAACCGGGGCGGGACGCTTGTGGCGCTGCCGGGGAAAATCGGGCGGGCCATATTTTCCAATGCGCTGGTAATCGGGATCACCCTTGGGTTCGCGGTCAACCTGACGGGGGTCGGGGTGCCAGCGGTGCTGGATGACGCGGTGGGGCTGATGGCGCGGGCGGCACTCCCGGCGGCGCTCTTTGGGCTGGGCGGGGTGCTCTATCGGTATCGGCCCGAAGGGGACATGCGGGCAATCCTGTTCATCGTGGCGGTGTCGCTGATCCTGCACCCGGCGGTGACCTACGGGCTGGGTCTGCGGGCGGGGCTGTCCACGGACGCGCTACGCTCGGCAGTGGTGACGGCGGCGATGGCACCGGGGGTCAACGCCTATGTCTTCGCCAACATGTATGGCAACGCCAAACGGGTGGCGGCGTCTGCGGTATTGATTGCGACGGGGCTGTCGATCTTTACGGCATGGGGATGGCTGGCGGTCCTGCCCTGACGGGTCAGCCCAGACTCAGCCCAGTTTCATCCCGGACTCATCCCGCGCAATCGTTCGGACCGGCGGCGCAGGAATTCCAGCGTCACCAACAACATCACGGACAACACAACCAATATGGTGGCGACCGCCAGAATGGTCGGGCTGATCTGTTCGCGCAAACCGATAAACATTTGCCACGGCAGGGTTTTCTGACTGGCCGACCCGACAAACAACACCACGACCACCTCGTCAAACGACGTGATGAACGCGAACAATCCACCCGAAATAACACCGGGCAGGATCAAGGGCATCTGCACCTTGAAAAACGTGGTGACCGGATTGGCGCCCATGCTGGCGGCGGCGCGGGTCAACGACCGGTCAAACCCCACCAGCGTGGCGGTGACGGTGATGATGACAAACGGAATCCCCAGTGCGGCATGGGCCAGAACAACCCCGGCGCGGGTGCCGGTCAGGGTGATCGGGATCTCCAATTTGCCGTAGAACGGGATCGGGATGTAGGGATTGGAATAAAAGAAATACATGCCGGTGGCAGAAATGATCAACGGCACAATCATCGGGGAAATGAGAATGGCCATGATCGTGCGGCGAAACGGAACATGCGGCTGGCTCAGACCGATGGCGGCGATGGTGCCCAAGGTAACGGAAATCAACGTGGCCAACGGGGCAATCTGCAACGAATTGCGCATCGCCAATTGCCAATCCGGACTGTCCAGAAAATCGCGGTAGTGTTTCAGGGAATAGCCCTCAGGATCAAAGGCCAGCATCTTGGGGGTAAAGGTGAAAAAGTTCTCGGCGTTGAACGACAACGGAATGATGGTCAGGATCGGGGCGATCAGGAAAAACAGAATCAGACCCACAATCACCCGAAACGCATAAAACCAGATGCGCTGCGGCAGGGTGGCATAAACAGGTAGGGACGAAGCCATGGGTCAGCCTCCCAGCTTGACGTTGTCGATGCCGACCAACCGGTCATAAACCCAATACAGGGCCAGAACCAGAACCAGCAGAATAGTGCCCAGCGCGGCGGCCAATCCCCAATTCAACGAACTGGAAATATGATAGGCAATCCGGTTGGAAATGAACACGCCACTCGTGCCGCCAACCAATTCGGGGGTGATATAATACCCGATGGACAAGATGAACACGAGGATGGACCCGGCACCAATTCCCGGCACCGACTGGGGAAAATAGACACGCCAGAACGCGGTCCAATTGGTGGCCCCCAATGACTTTGCAGCGCGCAAATAGGTGGGGGGGATCGTTTTCATAACGGAATACAGCGGCAGGATCATGAACGGCAACAGAATATGGGTCATGGCAATGATGGTGCCCGTGGCATTGTTGATCAATTGCAGGCGGTTATCGTCGGCCACAATCCCGATCCAGACCAGAATGTCATTGATGACACCTTGCTGTTGCAACAACACTTTCCAGGCACTTGTGCGCACCAGCAGCGACGTCCAGAACGGCAACAACACAAGGATCATCAACAAATTGGCAGACCGCATCGGCAAATTCGCCAACAACCACGCGACGGGATAGCCCAACACGATACAGGCGGACGTAATGACGACGGACAACACAATCGTGCGGATGAACAGGGTGATATAAATCTGTTCGTTCTCAGGGCGGGCCTGCGGACCATCGGCCCCTTTCAGCATATCAATGGAATTCAGAAAATACCCATTGGTGTATCGGCTGGAATAGGTTTGCAGGGTGCGCCACGTCTCGGTTTCCAACCATTTCGGGGAACTCTCGGCAAAGGCATCGCGCAAGGACACCGGCGGCAATGCAGCAATATCAACCTGCGGCAGGCCGGCAGGAACGGCCCCGGCAGCGGTCAGATCACGATAGAACGCGGCATAGACAAAATCGGCGGGGGGCACCGTGGCCACGTCACGGCCCTTGGCCTCGGTGACAATCCGGGCATGACCGTCATAGGCGCTGGCGGTCTGGGGCAAGGCGGCACGCGTTGCAGGATCAGCCATCCACCCGGCCCAGGCACCCGGATCGGCATAGGCCGGATCAGCGGCGGCAAAGGCATCGGCATAAACATCGGTGGGATATTTGCCCACCTCGCGCCCCGTGGACCGGAACAGCGACGACATGCCACCGGTTTCGTAATTCAACCGGGACCCCAACCGGGTATGGGCCTTGACCTCTTCGGCAATGACGAAATCGGTATAGAGTGCGGCAAACACGTCTTCGGCGGGGGGCTGGCCACTGCTGGCGTCCCAATCGGCCAAGGCCACAACGGTGCGGGGCAGCGTGTCGGCGACAATCTGGTTCTCGACAGACCGGAACAACATGTCGCCAATCGGCATGATGAACGACACCAGAACAAACAGCAGCAACGGGGCGATCAACAACAACGCGCGGCGCTTTTGTCGGGCCAGGGCACGGTTCAAACTGGATTTGAGCGTGCGCCCATCGGCGGCCAACATCGGGCCGGTCTGGGTCTGGTCCAAGGCCGCGTCGGTCATCCTCAGACCCCCGCAACGATCAAAACGTCGCTCTCGGCATTGGCGAGGCGGATTTTCAAAACCTCTTGGTAATCCGGGTCGTCGTAACAGGCGCGGGCGGCCTCGACGGATGGAAACTCGGCGACCACATGACGGGCCTTCAAGGTGCCCTCGACAACCTCGGACGCGCCACCACGCACAATGAACCGGCCCCCGTGGCGTTCAAAAATCGGGGTGTCACGGCGGACATACTCGGCATAGGCGTCCGGGTTTGTCACGGTGATATGGGCAATCAGATAACCTTTGGGCATGGTCGGTTCCTTGGTTCTGGTGGGGGGCCCGGCAGAACCGGACCCCGTTTTGTCAGGCAAAGCAGGTCAAAACCCGCCGTGCAGTTGGCTCAGTTCACCAGCCACGCCTGGAATTTGGCATCCAGATCATCGCGATAGTCGGACCAGAACGCATACTGGGTGACAAACACGTTGGTGGCGTTGGCGGGATCGGTCGGCATATGCTCGGCCATCGGGATGCCCAGAACGCCGTGGTCACCCACCAGTGGGGCAGACGACGCGCGGGCGGGGCCATAGCTGATGAATTTGGCCTGATCGGCCAGACGCTGGGTGTCGGTGGCGAACATCAGGAAATCCATCACGCGGGCCAAACGGTCCTCGGGCAGACCGGCGGGAACGATCCAGCCATCGAAATCCTGCATCTGGGCGTCCCACAACATGCCAATCGGCTGGCCCTGTTCAGCAATCGCGGAGAACAGACGACCGTTGTAGGTAGACCCCATGACGACCTCGCCATCGGCCAACAGTTGCGGGGTTTCGGCGGCGGCGGTCCACCACACAACGCTGTCCTTGATGGTGTCAAGCTTGGCAAACGCCTGCGCCTGACCTTCTTCGGTGGCCAGAACGTCGTAAATGCTGTCCTTGGCCACGCCATCACACAGCAACGCCCATTCCATATTGGCCAACGGCCGCTTGTTCAGCGCGCGCTTGCCCGGATAGGTGTCCAGATCGAAAATCGCGCAGATGTCGGTGGGCGGGGTGTCGCCCACCAGATCGGTGCGATAGCCCACGGTGGTCGAAAACACGATCTGCGGGATAAAGCAGTCGGACACGATGCTGTCGCCAAAGTCAGCCGAGGCAAGGGTGCCATCGGGGGCAGCGGCGAGCATGGTATCGTGGTCGATCTCCATCGCAAGACCTTCGTCGCACAGCCGGATCGAATCGGCGGCTTCGACGTCCACCAGATCCCAAGTGATGTTGCCGGCTTCGTTCATGGCGCGCAGCTTGGCCACGGCCTCGGCGCTGCTTTCGTCATAAACGATGGTCAGGCCGGAATTGGCGGCGGCATAGGGATCGGAATAGGCACCGATCTGGGACGCCTGATAGGCACCGCCCCAGCTCACGATGGTCATTTCGCTGGCCAGATGGGCCTCGGCATGGGCCAGACCGGCCAACGCGGACAACGCGGTGCCCGCGATCAAGGTGTGTTTCAGTTTCATCAATATCTCCCGTGTGTTACCCGGCGTTTTTTCATTGATGCAGAACCATTCTCCGGGCGGAAACGGCCCCACAAACCACACGCGCTCAGGCATCCAGAGCGCGACAATCTTCCGGCAACCAGCCAATCTCGATCTGGGCACCCTTGGTCAGGCGGACCTGATCGGGGGCGTTGCGGGTCTTGATGACAAAATCCTCCGATCCGGCCACGCGCAGCCGGGTGCGGAAAATGTCGCCCATGTAAATGAACTCCAACACCTCGGCGCGCAGGGTGTGGGCGTCCGGGCTCAACCGGGCCTTGTCCATTTCCACGCGCTCGGGGCGGATGGACACCTTGGTGCGCTCGCCCACTTGGGTCACATTAACTGGGGTGGCGGCAATCTCGTCGCCGCTGTCCAGCCGGACCATGCAGGTGGCCCCGCTGATCTTGGTGACAACCCCGTTCAGGGTGTTGTTCTCGCCAATGAACTGGGCCACGAAACTGTTGGCGGGGCGCTCGTATAGCTCATCGGGCGGGGCCAACTGCTGAATCCGACCGTTTTCAAACACGGCCACGCGGTCCGACATGGTCAGGGCCTCGGTCTGGTCGTGGGTCACATACACGGTCGTGATGCCCAGATTATGGGCCAACCGGGTGATCTCGAACTGCATGTGTTCGCGCAATTGCTTGTCCAGCGCGCCCAGCGGTTCGTCCATCAACACCAATTCGGGTTCAAACACCAACGCGCGGGCCAAGGCGATCCGCTGCTGCTGGCCACCAGACAACTGGGCAGGGCGGCGGCCGCCAAAGGCCCCCATCTGCACCATATCCAGCGCGCGCTTGACCTTTTCCTCGCGGGTGGCCTTGCCAAATTTTCGCACTTCCAGCGGAAAACTAAGGTTCTCGGCCACGGTCATATGCGGGAACAAGGCGTAATTCTGAAACACCATCCCGATGCCGCGCTTGTGGGGGGGAATATCATTGATCGACTTCCCGTTCAGTCGGATCGACCCGTGGGTCGCCGTCTCGAACCCGGCCAGCATCATCAAACAGGTTGTCTTGCCAGACCCGGACGGGCCCAACATGGTCAGAAATTCACCCTGCGGCATCGACAGGTTCAGGTCTTTGACAACCAATGTGACGCCATCATAACTTTTCTGGACGCGCTCGAATTCAACGAACGCGCGGTCGGTTGCAGCTTCTGCCAAACCGAAGTCTCCCTGATATCCGGCGGATTGTTCCGCACTTTTCACCAACAGACTAAATCAACCCGCCCTTCAGGATGCAACCGCTAAGGCGCATCGCCTGCGGGGCATGGGTCAAACCCGGTCCACTTGCCCAATCGGGGCGCACAAGGCGGATCAATCGACCGCAAATGGGCGCTTTCGGGCCTTATTGTCCTGCACTGCGTGGAACCGCACGAGGTCACAGACCCCGGCCCGGATCACCGCAACGACAGACGCAAGGCATCAATCCGGTCCGGCAGGTCGCGGAATCGGGCGGTCGCGCGGGCCGTGGGGCCATAGACGCGGGCAGCCACATCCGACGATTCGATATGTGAAACGGGCAAGGCCCAACCGGGCGCGCCACCGCCCCTCCCCGCCCCTGCCAACCGCCCGGCACCCAGCATCGGAAACAGGGTTTCAATCTCGCGCCGGGCGGACGCATCCAGCGCGGCCATGCCCCATCGGCCGGGATAAAAACTTTCGCTGGCCACACCATTGGCCCAGATCACCTGATGGCCCTCGAACATCACATGCACATAGGTGACCGCGCGCACGCCGTGGGCCACGCGCACCTTGCCGCCGCGC
>JBGSIZ010000312.1:0-14798 GCA_041742255.1 Marivivens sp.
CCGGGCGGCCAAAACACGGCCCAACGCGGCCCCAAACGGGGAGGCAAGGCGGGTGACCTCACCCCGGCGCGACCCCGGCAGGGCAAGGATCAACGGCGCATCCCCAATCCCCATGGCAGCGCGAAAATCGGCGGCCTCTGCGTCCGTGGCAACAGGTTCGGCAACCACGGGATGCCCCACGAAATCACAGGTCATGCCAGCGGCCTGCATATAGGGCGGCTCGAACGGAAACAGGGCCAGCACATGGTCGATGACTTGCGCCATCTTGGCAGCACGGCCCGGTCGCCACGCCCAGACGGTGGGGGCGACGTAATGCACGGCCTTGACGGGCTGCACGGCCTTGACCAGCCGGGCCACGCGCAGGCAAAAATCAGGGCTGTCCACCGTGATCAGAACATCCGGCGCGGCGGCAATCACAGCCTCGGCGGTTTGGCGGATACGGGATTTGAGATGGAAATACTTGGGCAGGATCTCGACAATCCCCATCAGGCTCAACTCGTCCATCGGGAACAGGCTCTGCAACCCTTGGGCGCGCATCTGGTCGCCGCCCACACCTCTAAACGTGACCTCGTGGACAAGAGTGCGCAACCCGGCCATCAACGCGCCTGCCAGACGGTCACCGGACACTTCGCCCGCGATGATGAACACCTTCATGGGGTGCGGACCCATAAAAACAGGCCCTTCGCGTCCAGAAGGGACACCACTTGGGGCAGGTCAATAACCATCACACCGCCCGCCTCGATCACGATGCCGGACAACCCGGCGCGGGCGGCGGCGATGGCAGTTGCGGGGCCGATGACGGGCAAATCGGCGCGGCGGTCTTGGGTGGGTTTCGGGGCCTTGAACAGAATACCTCCGGCGGCTGGACGTGCGGGTGCATCCACCCCGCTCAACCACTTCGCCGCAGCGCCCAAGGCGTCACCAGCCACATCCATCACAAACGAAAACGGATCACTGGTCGCTGGGGCAGTATCGACAAACGGCACGGCCAACCGCGCCAGCATGGCGTCGGTGCCATCCTGCGCCTCGCGGGCGATCACACCATGCGGGGTGACAACACAAGCCTGCCCCACATCGGCGGCGGCCATTCCGTCCAGCGCGACCAATGCGGCCTGCACCATACCAGACACATCGTCGCCCGGTTTGGCGCGGGTCAGAACACCAAACGGCGGCAACAGGTCAGGCACCAGATCATGGGCCCCCACCACGTCAAACCCGGCCTCCTCGAAAATGGCGATCACCTCGCGCAAGGCACCATCGTCGCCACGGGCCATGGCCGCCATCAAGCGGGGAACAAGGGGGGCCGTGGCGGCATCAATGGCAGCAGGATCAGCCTGCGGTCGGGAAATGGCCCCGGCCATGACAACACGGGTGACGGCCATGGCGCGCAGCGTCTGCAACAGGGATCCAAGGGTTTCGATCCGAAACGCCACTCGGGGACAGCCATCAGGCACCACGGGGTCAAATCCGCGCAAGGCACACACAACCGGGACATCGCCCCGGCTCTGCAACGCGGCGACGATCAGGCCCGGCAAGGCCCCGGTGCCTGCAACAACCGCGATCATCCGCCGGGGATCAGAAACTGGCGATCCGACTCGCCAAGGATGAAATCGACAATTTCCTGCACATAGGGGCTGTCAACCTCGGCCTTCAACCGGCGGGCGCGCTCGGCAAAGTTGCCCTCGCCATCCTTGAGCATCTGAAAGGCGGCGCGCATGGCTGTGATATCGGCGCGGTCCACACCCCGGCGTTTCAACCCGACAAGGTTCAAACCGTCCAGAACGCCGCGTTCGCCCTGCACCAGACCATAGGGGATGACATCATTGGTGACCTTGGCCATTGCGCCAATGATGGCCCCTTTGCCAACGCGGACAAACTGGTGCAAACCAGACAACCCACCAATGATAACGTCATCGGCCACGATACAATGGCCCGCGACGGCGGCACAGGCGACGATGACCACGCGGTCGCCAATCTGGCAATCATGGGCGATGTGGCATCCGGCCATGAACATCCCGTCGTCACCAATCCGGGTGACGCCCCCGCCCCCGGCGGTGCCGATATTGATCGTGCAATGCTCGCGGATGCGGTTGCGTTTGCCGATACGCAAGGCTGCAGGTTCGCCGGCATATTTCAGGTCCATGGGAACCTCGCCCACCACGGCAAAGGAGAACACAGTAGACCCTTCGCCGATATGGGTGTCGCCAGTGACCACGGCATGGGATTTCAAGGTGACATTGGGGCCCAGAACCACCTGTGGCCCGACACAGGCAAAGGGTCCAATGACGCAACCGTCACCAATCCGGGCACCATCCTCGATGATGGCGGTGGGGTGTATCTGGGCGAGGGTCATGCGGGTTTCAAATCCATCATTGCGGTAAATTCGGCCTCGGCGGCCATGTCGCCGTCCACGGTGGCGACACCACGGAACCGCCAGACCTTGCCGCCCGGTTTGCCCCGTGTGGTGGTGACATGCATCACCAATTGATCGCCCGGAACCACCTTGCGGCGGAATTTGCAGCCATCAATGGCCATGAAATAAATCAGCAAATTTCCCTCGGTCAGGCCAAGGGTGACACCGACCATGACGGCGGCGGTCTGGGCCATAGCCTCGATGATGGTGACGCCGGGCATGATCGGGTTACCGGGAAAATGGCCCTGAAAATGGGGCTCGTTCATTGTGACATTCTTGATGCCGACGGCAGACGCAGTGCCGTCAATGTCGCGCACCTTGTCCACCAGCAAGAACGGATAGCGATGCGGCAATATCTTCTGGATCAGTTGGATATCGGCAGTGGTGGCGGGATCGGGCATCGCATTTGTCCTTTCTTGGTCCAGCGCGGCGCTGGCAACGTCAGACCCTGACTAGCAACTCACCACACTGGCGGCAAGCCAACGGTCAGTTGTCAGCAGGGACAGCGGGCGGCGTGACAGGATCAAACAAGGCGGCCCCATCGGCAATGGCGGCGTCAATCTGGGAAATCGCCTCGTCGGTGATGTCCACCACGCCGACCCCCAGAAACACGGCCCGACGGTCAAGGATGACAGCGGCGTTGCGGGCGGCCATCATCTGAACCAGAACCTCACGGACAACGACAAAAAACTGATCACGGCCAGTGGTGATGCCTGACTGCAACGCGCGTTCCTTGGCATCCTGCGCGCGGCGGATACCTTGAACCTTTTCATCAAACGCGGTGGCCTCGGCGCGGAACGCATCTGGGGCCATGGTGGGCCTGCGGGTGGTCAGGCCCTGTTCCTCGGCGGTCAGATCGGCCTCGATCCTGCGGTTTTCGAGGGCGAGCGCCTCGCGGGCGGCATTGGTCTCGGCAATGATGCGCAACCCGAACAGGCTCTCGGCAAACAACCGGTCAGGGTCGATGGTCAAAACCGGCGACCGCACATCGGTCCCCGCGGCCTCTTGCGCCCGGCCCTGCCCCGGCACCATCAGCCCCAGCGTCAGGATCAGGGCAAGTGCGGCACGCCACCCCATCAGAAACTGGTCGAGATGGTCACGTCAAACCCCTTGGTCTGGTCGAACTCCTGTGCGTCCAGCGCCTCGGTAAAGTTGAACCGCAGCGGTCCCACGGGCGTGTTCCAGAAGATCGACAAACCAACCACCGTGCGCGGGGTGAATTCATCATACAACACGGTCGCACCATCCGGATTGCCCATTTCCCACAGCGACCCATAGTCGATAAAGGCGCCTCCCCGGATGCCGTACTCCTCGGGGATGCCAATGGGAAATTCGGCCTCCAACCGGGCCACGGCATATGCGTTGCCCCCCAGCGCGTCATCGGTCGCGGCGTCGCGCGGCCCAATGCCACCCGGTTCAAACCCGCGCATGATCCGGCTGCCCAGAAAGAATCGATCGTTGATCTGGCTGTCGGCACCGTCGGCAAAGGCGATATAACCGCCCTCGATCGTGGCGCGCAGGGTGACCTCTTCGTTCAATACCTTGGTTTCGGCAGTGGCCAGCGCAGTGGTCTTGATATAGGTGGCGTCTCCGACACCAAATTCCTGCCCAAACCGCAGCAAAACACCGGCATTCGGGTTCAGACCCGTGCGGCGGTTGTCCCAGCTATAGGTATAGCCCAGCGAATTGGCCCAACGGCCCTCCTCCAGACCATCGGCAACAATAGGCAGACTTGTGGTGGTGACATCGGTCAGATCGTCATATTCCAACCCGTAGAACACGGTCAGGCGGCCATTCTCACTCACCGGAAACTGCAATGAAGGGCTAAACCGGAACGTCTCGGTGTCATAAAGGGCGCTCTCGTTGTCGGTCGTGCGATACGACAGGTCCAGAGCAAACCGCAGATCGCGACCCAGCAGATTCGGTTCGGCGAAATTGAACGCCAACAGCTTGTTGGTTTCGGCGGTGGACAGCTGGAAATCCAACTGCTGACCACGCCCAAGGAAATTGCGTTCCTTGTAGCTGGCAACAAGCCCAAGCCCGGTGTCCGAGTTAAAGTTGGCACCAAACGACAGCGACCCGGTGGGGGCTTCTTCGACATTGACGTCGATCACCACTTGTTCGGGCGACGACCCTTCACGGGCCTGCACATCGGCATTGGAGAAATACCCCAAGGCGCGGATACGCTCGGCGCTTTCACGGATCGACCGGGGGTTAAAGGGGTCGCCTTCAACCATGCGGAACTGGTTGCGCACAACCCGGTCCAACGTGGTGTTGTTGCCTTCGATGTCGATACGCTCCACGAACACGCGCGGGCCACGGACCAGCGCAAACTCCAGATCAAGGGTCAGATCGCGGTCATTGCGGGTCACACGGGGGTCCACCTGCACGAACGTCAGGCCCTGCTGCAACGCCAACCGCTCCAACCGGGCAATGTCGGTTTCGATGGCCACAGGGGAATAGACATCGCCGCTGCCGATCCGCATGGCGCGCTCAAACGCCTCGGGGTCAACCTCGGCCAGATCAGACGTGACCGTAACGGTGCCAAACCGGAACATCTGGCCTTCTTGCAGGTTGAACGTGATCAGATATGCATCGCGGGCGCGGGTCAGACTGACATCCACGTTCTGCACGGTAAAATCGACATAGCCGCGCGAACGGTAAAAATCAGTCAGCACCTGTTTGTCGAACTCGATCCGGTCCGCGACAAAGGTATCGCGGCCGATCAAGGCACGCAGTACGCCCGCCTGCTTGGTCTCAAGAACACCGCGCAACCGGCGGTCGCTGAACGTGCGGTTGCCGACAAACCCGATAGCTTCGATCTCGGTCAAACCACCCTCGAAAATCTCGAACACCAGATCAACACGGTTGTCCGACCGGCGGATGATCCGGGGGGTGACGGTGGCGTTAATCCGGCCTTGAGTGGCATAGGCTTCGGCGATGGCGGCGACATCCCGCTCGGCTTGTGCGGGATTATAAACGCGGCGCTCGCGCGATTGGACGGCGGCGCTCAATTCTTCGTCGTTCAGGCGGCGGTTGCCTTCGAAGTTCACGCGGTTGATCGTGGGATATTCGACCACGGTGATGGTCAAGGTGGCCCCGCGCGGCTCCACGGCCACGCTTTCAAACAGGCCAGAGGCGCGGATCCGCTGGGCAGCATCGTTCACATCGCCCGCCGACAAGGTCTGCCCGCGCGTGATTCCTGCAAACGTCAGGATTGTTGGGGTCTCGATCCGTTGATTGCCGACCACCTCTATGGTGGAAAACGCAAAACTCTGGGCCGCCGCGCGACCGGGCAATGCGACGATAAAGGCAAGCAATGCCACGACAATCAAGCAGTGCAACGGTGCAAGGCGCAGCATCGCGGCCCGGTTTACGAAAATGCTCATCAATCCAGCCAATTCAGACAATCCCAGTTGTCCTGTGACTATCGGCTATCAGGGGGCTTGTCAAAAGCACAAACGCACCCCCTAGAGGGCGCGTTGTCGTCGGTCGCAAACTGTTGTGGGTAACTTCGGCGTCTGTGGATAACTTACAGGGTGCCGACAAAGGCCCCAAACCACAGGGCGGCAACAATCGTGCAGCCATACAGGATGCGGTCCCAGTTCAGACCGATCAGGAACGACAACCCGCGATAGCCTTGGTTCAAGGTTTGCATGACAACTCTCCCACTACTTGGGACAGGACTTACCGGGGGAATGTGGCAACAACTTGGCGGTTCCATCGCCAATTCAGGAAAATTGGCGACTAGAGCGCCAATCCCCGGCACAGCATGATATCATTGGCCAAACCGACGATCATCATCGCCAGAATAATGGTCAGACCGGCCACCATCAAAACGCGCACCACGGCGTCATTTGGGGGGCGACGGGCCACGGCCTCATAGGCATGAAACACCAGATGGCCCCCATCCAGCACGGGGATGGGCAACAGGTTCAGAAACCCGATAGCGGTTGAAATGACGGCGACAACGGCGACGAAATCCATGATGCCCGCACGGGCGGCATCGCCTGCCACCTGCGCCATACCCACCGGGCCAGACAGGTTGCACAGGGAAATCTGACCCGTGGCCATGCTGTAAATCGCGGACATGGTCACGCGGATCATATACCACACCTGCTCCACGGCATTCAAAAGGGCGGCACCGGGTCCGGGAATACGGGTTTCCGGGTCTACAAACACGCCGCCATTGACGCCCATGATCCACCGGGTTTCAAACGACGCATCGGCCTTGGGCAAATCCATCCGGCGGGGGGTCAGGATCACCTCGCGGCTGGTGCCATCGCGCCACACGGTCAGGGTCAATGCGCGGCCATCGGATGCATTGACCACCCGCACCATCTGGTCAAACGCGAACACGGGCGCGCCATCAATGGCGGTGATGACATCGCCTTGGGCCAGATCGGTTTCGGCGGCAGCACTTCCTTTACTGACGCTCATAATCATCGTGGTGCTGGGATAAGGGCCGCGCACCACACGGTCCTGCCCCTCGCGGCGGATGGTGTAATCAAGGGCGGGTTCTACCGGCAAACTGTCAATCACCCGGCCCAGATCGGCGGCGCTCGATATGGGTGTGCCATTCACGGCGACCATTTCGTCGCCCGCCTGCAATTCCATTTCATACTGAGGGGGCAAGGCCGGAACAGATTTCAGGGTCAACGGGTCAGACGCCGTGCCCGACACCATCAACACGACTGCAAACAGGATAATGGACAACGCGAAATTGAACACCGGCCCGGCGGCCACGGTCAACGCGCGGGCCCAGATCGGGGCACCCAGCATCGTATTGCGACCACCCTTGGTGCCGCCGACGCTGGCGGCATTGGCATCCCCCAGAAACTTGACATAGCCGCCCAGCGGGATTGCGGCCACCTGCCAGACGGTGCCGCGTTTGTCGGTGCGGGCGTAAATCACCGGGCCAAAGCCCAACGAAAACACCTCGGCATGTATGCCCGTCCAGCGGCCCACGATATAGTGACCATATTCATGGATCGCGACAATGATCGACAGCGCGACAATAAAGGCGACAACAGCCCAGACGGTGTTCCCGAACATGGGCAAAACGTTGAGAATATCCAATGGTCTACCCTTGCTGCGCGATATGGTCTTCGGCCCGGACACGGGCCATTCGTTCGGTATCCTGAACCCTATCTAGGGTCATTGCGGCATTTTGCAGCCCCAGATCCGGTGACATCTTGTCCAACACGGCATCGACCACGCCCGCCATGTCCTGAAACCCGATGCGCCCCGCAATAAAGGCGTCAAGGGCGGCGTCTTTGGCGGCATTGAACGCGGCCCCGGCATAGCCGCCCTGCTCCATCACGGCGCGGGCAAGGGCAAGGGCGGGATAGCGGACGGGATCGGGGTGGCGGAACGTGAACTGCCCGATGGCGGCAAGGTCCAACCGGGCCACCGGCAAATGGCGGCGGTCCGGCCAATGCAGGGCAAACCCGATGGCATGGCGCATATCGGGGGGGCCGACATGGGCCATCAACGCGCCATCGCGAAACCCGACCAAGGCATGGATCAGGCTTTCAGGATGCACAATGGTTTCGATCTGATCCGGACGGACACCAAAAAACTCTTTGGTTTCAATTAGCTCCATTGCCTTGTTGAACATGGATGCGCTGTCGATGGTGATCCGCTGGCCCATCGCCCAATTGGGATGGGTCGATGCCTCGGCCAAGGTGGCCCCGGCCAGCCGCTCAATCGGCCAATCGCGGAACGCGCCGCCACTGGCGGTGATGATGATCCGCTCCACAGCGGCAATATCCTCGCCCACCAGCGCCTGAAACACGGCGGAATGTTCGCTGTCCACGGGCAGAACAGTGGCCCCATGGGCGCGGGCCTGCGACAGCAACAAGGCACCCGCCGTCACCAGCGATTCCTTATTGGCAAGCGCCAGCGTGGCGCCTTGCTGTAACGCCTGCAACCCCGGCATCAGACCGGCAGCGCCCACAATCGCGGACATCGCCCAATCTGCGGGGCGGGCAGCAGCCTCGGTCACGGCGTCCGGTCCGGCAGCGGCCTCGACCCCGCTGCCGGCCAGCAAATCCTTGAGCGCAGCATATTCATCGGCATGACAGGTCACGGCGACGGCGGCGCGCAACTGGATCGCGTCGGCGGCCAACCGGGCCACATTACGGCCCCCGGTCAAGGCGACAACGTCATAGGCGCCCGGATCACGGGCAATCAGATCAAGGGTATTCTGCCCGATACTGCCCGTCGCTCCGAATACAGAAACCCGCCTCAACACGCGCTCCCCCCAATCAGGACCGAGAACGCAAACAAGAAAAATGCGGCACCCGCCAGGGCATCAAACCGGTCCAGCAAACCGCCATGACCGGGGATCAGGTTGGACGAATCCTTGATGCCCGCGTGCCTTTTCAACGCGCTCTCGGCGATATCGCCCATCTGACCGGCAAGGGCGACGACCATCGATAGGAACACGAAAATACCCGCGACCCCGGCAAACAGAACAAATCCATAGCCAACCAACCCCGCACCAAGCCATCCGGCGATGGTGCCTGACCATGTCTTTTTGGGGCTGACAGCGGGCCAGAATTTCGGGCCACCCAACATCCGGCCCGCGAAATATCCCATTACGTCGGAGGCAACGACAACCAGAACAAGCCACAACAGGATGACAACGCCACAGGTCTCACGCAAATGGACGATGTGCAAAACGGCAAACATAAGGGCATAGGCATACACGGGGCCGACCAAACCCAACCTGCGGCCACTGGCAAACACGGCGGCGGGGACGGCCAGAAACACCAGCCACCCATAGGCGGGGTCCCCATAAACGGCGGCTGCCATTGCAACGGCAGCAACACCCCCGGCGAGCATCGGACGCGGATCGTGGCCCCCGGCCATCCGGGCCAGTTCCCAGATCATCAACCCGGTGCACAGAACGGCGAACACCTCAAACATCCAGCCGCCGAGCCAGATTTCAACCGAGCCCACAGCCACCAACGCCAGCGCCGACAGCACCCTGACCCGCAAATCTGCCCATGCGCCCGGTGCTGCCACGGATGTCAGACCTTCACGGCCCCGAACCGACGATCGCGCGTGGCATAGGCCCCCAACACTTTCGCAAATTCGTCGCGGGTGAAATCGGGCCACAGGGTATCGACAAATTCGTATTCCGAATAGGCGGTCTGCCACAGCAGGAAATTGGACACGCGGGCCTCGCCACTGGTGCGGATCACCAGATCGGGGTCCGGCAACACATGGGTGTCCAGAAACCGGGCAAGGGTTTCGGCATCGACATCCTTATAGGACAACCGGCCCTGCTCGATCTCATAGGCCAATCGTTTGGCGGCGCGGGTCACTTCGTCACGACCACCATAGTTGATGGCGATGGTCAGGTGGCATTTGTCATTGCGGGCGGTCAACAACTCCAGATCGTCCATCATCGTGACCAGCTTGTCCTCCAGCTTGACACGGTCGCCGATGAACCGGACGCAAACGCCCGCCTCGAACAACGCGCGGGCTTCGCGCTGGATATAGCGTTTGAACAGGCGCATCAGGCCGGACACTTCGGTCTGGGTGCGCTTCCAGTTCTCGGTCGAAAAGGCAAAGATGGTCAGGTATTTGACGCCCAGATCGGGACAAGCCTCGACAATTTCGCGCACGCGCTTGGCCCCGGCATGGTGGCCAAACAAGCGGGGGCGGCCGCGCATCTGCGCCCAGCGGCCATTGCCATCCATGATGATGGCAACATGGGCCGGACCCGACGCAGGGCGGGCGGAAATGTCGATA
Source organism: Marivivens sp. (assembly GCA_041742255.1). Taxonomy (GTDB): domain Bacteria; phylum Pseudomonadota; class Alphaproteobacteria; order Rhodobacterales; family Rhodobacteraceae; genus JBGSIZ01. The sequence continues at coordinate 10,178 of JBGSIZ010000312.1, forward strand.
TCCTTGGCCATATCGGTCCTTTCGGGCAAACCGCAGGTCAGACCTGCATGATTTCCGCTTGTTTGGTCTCAAGCGTCTGATCGACCAGCTTGATGAACTTGTCGGTCATGTCCTGCACTTCGCTTTCCCAAAACTTCTGATCGTCCTCGGACAATCCATCGGCCTTGGCCTTCTTGATCCGGTCCATCCCGTCGCGGCGCAGGTTGCGCACGGCCACGCGGGCATGTTCGGCATAGCTGCCTGCGACCTTGGTCAACTCCTTACGGCGTTCTTCGTTAAGTTCGGGTATCGGCAACATGATGATCGGGCCGTTGGTCTGCGGATTGATGCCCAGCCCGCTTTCGCGGATGGCTTTTTCCACCTTGCCGATCATGCCTTTGTCCCAGACGTTGATGGTGACCATACGCGGTTCGGGGACGTTGATTGTGCCCAACTGGTTGATCGGGGTCATCTGGCCGTAAGCGTCCACCATGATGGGTTCCAGCATGGACCCTGACGCGCGCCCGGTGCGAAGGGACGCAAATTCAACGCGCAAGGCGGCAATCGCGCCTTCCATCCGGCGGTTAAGGTCGGTGGTATCCAGTTCGAAATCGTCTGCCATGTGTATGCTCTGGGCCTGTTGTCCAAGTGTTTTTCCGCTTCTACGGCAATCCGCGCGGCTTGTATAGTTTCGAAGGACGCCGGGTTTATCGCCATCATTTGCGCAAACTGCGTGCAGACCAGAGTGCAGACCACAGGCAGCGGCACACATAAATGAGGATTTGCCAGAATCAGGGTTTCAGGCAACTCTGCGCTCATTCAATTTGTGATTGTGTTACCGCCTTTGGTCCGGCCCCCATTTCCGGTCGCGACACCCCGTCGCGAAAATCCCATTTCAGGAGGCGACATATGCAAAAGGTCTGGAACATCGCGACGCGGGCCTACGATTACGTCCAGGAAGGCGTCTTGGTGGACGGTCAGGATTATACCATCAAACCCGCGCTCGAAAAATGGGCGCAACGCAACGGTGCCGCCCGCTGTCGCAAGGCGATGGCGCGGCAAGTGATCCAAGGCATGATCGACCGACGGGACAGTTTTTCCAAACACCACGAATGGCTCGAAGCCATCGAAGAAGGCGTGGTTCTGGCCAACAACGCCCTGATTTATCCGGTGCGGGGCAAAACCGGGCAATCGGGAACAATCACTTGGGCCAGCATTCCGCTGCAATACAGGGCGGCGCTTCTGGACATCGCCAATGGTCAGGGTCAGGCATGGTCCCGCGGCCCGCACAACACGACCCCGGCCAAGGAACAGGCCAGCGTGCGCGATCCCAAGGAGTACCACTTGACCAACGCTCAGGATGGTCGCGCGACCACGGGGATGCAGGGGGGGACGATGTTCATCTACTACTCAACCACCCACAGCTTTGCGACCTACAACTACCATCTGGTGACCTTTCCGTTCAGGATCAACAATATGGCGAACACAGTTGAGGTGCCTTTGATGGGTGGACCGCGCGATACTCTGATCGTGCTGCCGACCTGAGGCAGCACATTCCGGAAACATGCTGTTAACCTGATCCGGACCTCAGCTATGGACGGTGGTATAGGTCCCCTCGCCCGCCATGATGCCCCGGAACCCGCCCGGCTCATCCAGTGAAAACACAATCAACGGCATCTTGTTGTCGCGGGTCAGGGCAATGGCACTGGCGTCCATCACCTTGAGGTTGCGGCGCAGCACCTCGTCATAGCTGATGCGGTCAAACCGCTTGGCGTCGGGATTGGTCTTGGGGTCGGCGTCATAAATGCCGTCCACTTGCTTGCCCATGAAAATGGCCTCACAGGCCATTTCACTGGCGCGCAGTGCTGCAGCGGTGTCGGTGGTGAAATACGGGTTCCCGGTGCCAGCGGCAAAGATGCACACGCGCTTTTTCTCCAGATGGCGGACAGCGCGGCGGCGGATATAAGGTTCGCACACCTGATCCATCGGAATGGCGGAAATGACGCGGGTGAACACCCCGATCCCTTCCAGCGACGATTGCATCGCCAGCGCGTTCATCACGGTGGCCAGCATCCCCATGTAATCGGCGGTGGTGCGCTCCATCCCTTGGGCGGACCCTTGCAGACCGCGGAAAATATTGCCGCCGCCAATAACCATGCAAATCTCGACACCCATATCATGCACGGCCTTCACCTCGCGGGCGATGCGTTCGACGGTCGGCGGATGCAGGCCAAAGCCCTGATCGCCCATCAGGGCCTCTCCCGAGATTTTGAGCATGACCCGCTTGAATGTGGTCTGGGCTGCGTGCGTCATGGGGTCCCCCGGTTGTGGTCTGTGGTGCTGGTCTTTCATCGTCGGGCAAAATGTCGGAAAAGGGGGCAAGGTTCAATGCGGGAAACAGGCCCGCGCCACCATTTGCCAAAGATGACGCGCCCGTGATCGACCTCTCCGCCATCGACCCAGCCAAACCCGTATTGATCGCGGGGCCGACCGCCTCGGGGAAATCCGGGTTGGCGCTGGCAATCGCACGAGTGCAAGGCGGGGTCATCGTCAACGCCGACGCGCTTCAGGTGTTCGACGGCTGGCGGGTGCTGACCGCGCGGCCCTCGCCTCAGGACGAACAGACAGCACCGCACCTGCTTTACGGGCACATCGCGCCGGACGGCACCTATTCGGTCGGGGACTGGTTGCGGGACATCGAACATATTCTCGCCAAACCCGCGCGGCCCATCATCGTCGGGGGGACGGGCCTCTATTTCACGGCGCTGACCCAAGGGCTGGCAACGATCCCGGCAACACCGCCCGAAATCCGGGCACAAGGGGACGGGCTGCCACTGGCCGCGCTCCTCGCAGACCTCGACGACCAGACACGCGATACCCTGGACACCCAAAACCGGGTGCGGGTCCAACGCGCGTGGGAGGTGCAACAGGCCACCGGGCACCCGCTCCACCACTGGCAGGCAACCCCTGCCCGGCCTCTGCTGCCGCTGGACCAGACAACGGCGCTCCTCCTTGATGCGCCGCGCGACTGGCTCACGCCCCGGATCGAGGCGCGGTTCGATCAGATGATCGCTGATGGGGCCTTGACCGAGGCGGCACTGATGCGGCCCCGCTGGAACCCCGCCCACCAATCGTCCAAGGCAATCGGGGCGCGGGAACTGATCGCACACCTTGACGGGACAATGACGCTGGACGACGCACGCACAGCGGCGATCATCGGCACCCGGCAATACGCCAAACGACAGCGGACTTGGTTTAACGCCCGGATGCAAGGTTGGAAAGTTATCCACAGGTCATCCACAAACTGATCCCCGGCAATTTCGGAATTGCCACATTGTTCCGGTTGCCTTGGGCAATGTTTGGCAACATCCTTGCACTATTCGAACATTTTCTGAAATCGGGGACCGGGCATGACACTTGGCACACCAACCGGAACCACAAACCGTCTGGCGCTTGCGGCGGTCGGCCATAACCTGACCCAAGGCCGCTGGCGGACCGAAGCCATGCGCAGCCACGCGGCGCCGCGATTGCTGTTCATCGCCAAGGGTCAAGGGCGGATCACGGTGGCCGGGTTGACCTCGGGCTATGGCCCCAACAACGTGATCTTTATCCCTGCAAACACCATGTATGGATTCGAAGCCGGACCAACGGTGTTCGGCCAGATGCTGACAGTCCCGGCGGCGATGGCGACGGAATGGCCCGAAGAATCGGTGCATCTGCGGTTGCGGGACGTGGTCGCGCAAAAAGAACTCGCGATCCTGATGGACAATCTGGAACGAGAATTGAAATCGGCCAAATCGGGCCACAGTCGGGCGGCGCATTACCATGTGGGCATCCTGTCGGTGTTCTTTGAACGGCAAATGGGGCTGCGGAACGGGGAAACGGATCAGGCGCACGGGCGCGGGGCAGCAGCACGGCTGGTGGCGGCCTATTCCGACCTGATCGAACGGGATTTCCGCACCGGCAAGGGGATCGCGGATTACGCAGCCTCGCTTGGGGTGACGCCCACGCACCTCACACGCTGCTGCAAACAAACCTGCAACCGCTCGGCGCTGTCGCTCCTCAACGACCGGGTATTGTATGAGGCGCGGATGCTGCTGCGGGACACCGGTGAACCAGTGCAAACCATCGCCGCACAACTCGGGTTCAACTCGGCGGCCTATTTCACCCGCAGTTTTCAGGCGGCAACCGGACAAACGCCATCATCCTTCCGGCGCAAGGGGCCTATCGGCCTCACGTTGTAGCGCACGCGGTGGCCCCTTCAGGGTTCCAGAATACGGCCTTTGATTTCCTTGAAAACACAAGGGGACCTGCAACCTGTGGTCGCAAACGGTGCGGCGTCAGGTCGCAATTGTGATATGAAATGCCGAAAGCTGTCATTGACCTTTGGGTTCAATTCATGCGCTGATACCCACGACTGAGGACATAACGCCAAACGATTGGCCCGGGCGACATCGCACCGGACCGCGTCGCGGCCCTCACTCATTTGACCGACCGTGTCACAGGGAGAGACGAATGACACTCGACACCAACACCGTTCACCATGGCGCCCGCATGTATGCCCAAGAGGTCCAGCGCGGCGAACTCAGCCGCCGGGAATTTCTGACCCGGGCCACGGCTCTGGGCGTGACCGCGTCGGCGG
>JBGSIZ010000313.1:0-6646 GCA_041742255.1 Marivivens sp.
GGCGGGCGGGGGCGGGGGCCGTCAAGCGGCGCAAGAGATCTGCAAACATGGGACCCAGCATAGGCGCATCAGGCGACGGCGAAAAGGGGGGGCGGGGCTATTCCTTGGGCCGGGCCCCGTCGCCGTGTTCCGCAAACCGGGCCGACAGCCACGCCGTCTGGGTCTGAAGGCCATAGGGCGGATTGACAATGAACAACCCCGATCCGGTCATGCCGTGGCCGGGGCGGGCCGGGGGAAACGTGACCTCGTGGCGCAGCCCGGTCGGGATCGCCTGTTGCAACCGGTCCAGCATGGGCAGATGCGGGGTGGTGCGCAAAATCGGATACCACAGGATCATCACGCCCACTGGCCATTTGCGGTGCAAGGCAATCAGGGCCTCGGGGATGGTGTGGTAATCGGTCTTGACCTCGAACGACGGGTCAATCAGCAGGACACCCCGCCGGGGGTCGGGGGGCAACTGGCTGAGCGCCATGCCGATCCCGTCTGCCATCTGGCACAAGGCTGGATAGGGGGCCATCACGTCCTGCAAGGCGGCGAATTCCTGCGGGTGCAGTTCGGTGAGTTGCAGGCGATCGATGTCGCGCAGGATCATCGCGGCCAGGAGGGGCGATCCGGGATAGGCGGCGGGACCATGCATGGCGGCGACCCGGTCCAGCACCCGGATAAAGGGATGATCGGGGGCAAACCAATGCCGGGCGAGGGCGATGCCCTGGGCAGCCTCGCCGGTTTTCAAGGCCGCAGGGGCGTCCAGATCATACAAGCCGCGCCCGGCATGGGATTCCCAGAACGACAGCGGTTTGTCCTTGCCGACCATATAGTCCAGCATCCACGCCAAAAGGGCATGTTTGTGAACATCGGCCATGTTCCCGGCGTGATAAGCATGTTGATACGATAGCATGATGCGCCAGTATCAGAGCAATCGGCAGGGGTAAACCGCTGGCAAAGGCGGGCGCGGACCGCATTGGCCGCGCCCGACACTGTGTCGAGCCTTGACGTCAGGCAGTTACATCAGGCTGTGATCCAGCCATAGCGGGCGGTGTCGCCGCCCGCATAGTCCGGATCAAGGTAGATATACAGGCGGGCGATCTTGCCATCCCGGACCTCGAACGTGTCGCAGAACCGGCCAGCGCCCCATTTCGGGGTATCCGCCATCCAGGGACCATCGCGGTGTTCGCCTTGTGATGTGCCTTCAACGGCGAACTTGTCGGTGCCGGTCATATACCATGTAAAGCCGTCATAGTTGTGCGTGATGGATTTGAGTGTGGCACCCACATCCGAAAACATGGCGACAACTTCGTCCATCCCGCGCGCGACGCCCCATTTTGGGAAAAAGACTTCGGCGTCGTCGGTGAAGTGATCGAACAGGCCCAAGCCGGTCGTGGGCGATACACCCCCCGCATCCAGCGATTTGAGGTAGCTTTCGGCAATCGCCTTGCGCGCTTCCTCGGCATCAGTTTGGGCATGGGCGGTGGTGGCGGTGGTGGCGGCAACAGCGGCAAGTCCCGCGCCAATCAGAAGCGCGCGGCGGTCGGGCGCATCGGGGCGGTTGGATTCTTGTGACATGATTCTCTCTCCCTTGGTGTCTCGGGGCGATAAACCCCATGACGCACAAGCCTAGGCGTGAAACCTGTCTTGGAGATGATATTGTTGGCCGCCAGCATAACAATTTGCTATGGTCGTGCGTCGCGCAATTTACCATAAATCATTGCTGCGAGAAGAAAACTTCCGAATACTTGGCAATCCCGTGCCTTTGTGCCTTAAGTATCCCGGGGGACGGCTCCGCAGGAGACGGGGGGCAGAGCCCCCTGCGGCGGGTCAGACCAGACGCGAGGTTTCCACGGCCGCGCGGACGAAATCGGCGAACAGCGGGTGCGGGGCAAAGGGTTTGGATTTCAGTTCGGGGTGGAACTGCACCCCGATGAACCACGGATGGTCCCGCCATTCGACGATCTCGGGCAGGCGGCCATCAGGGGACATGCCTGAAAATTGCAACCCGCACGCCTCCAGCCGGTCCCGGTATTTGATGTCCACCTCGTAGCGGTGGCGGTGGCGTTCCTCGATCGTGGTGCTGCCATAGATGCCTGCCACCTTGGACCCTTCGGCCAAGGTCGCGCTGTAGGCGCCCAGCCGCATGGTGCCGCCTTTGTCGTCGTTGGTCTTGCGCGCCACGACGTGATTGCCCTGCACCCATTCCTTGAGGTGGTAGACCACAGGTTCAAACCGTTTCTGGCCTGCCTCGTGGTCAAATTCTTCGGACCCTGCTGCGGTCACCCCGGCGACGTTGCGCGCCGCCTCGATCACGGCCATCTGCATGCCCAGACAGATGCCAAGATACGGCACGCCGCGTGTGCGGGCAAATTGCGCCGCCTTGATCTTGCCTTCGGTGCCTCGTTCGCCAAACCCGCCCGGCACAAGGATCGCGTGGTAACCGGACAGCCGTTCGCCCACATCCTCGCGGTCGAAATCCTCCGCATCGACCCAGTTCACGTTGACCTTGACCCGGTTGGCCATGCCACCGTGCGTCAGCGCCTCTTTGATCGATTTATAGGCGTCCTCGAGCTGCACATATTTGCCCACGATGGCGATATTGACCGCCCCGTCGGTGTTGTAGATGCGGTCCTGCACATCCAGCCATTTTTCCAGATTGGGGCGGGGGGCAGGTGAGATGCCGAAACAATCCAGAACCGCCTGATCCAGCCCTTCGTTGTGATAGGCCAGCGGGGCCTCGTAGATGGATTTGAGGTCATAGGCCGCGACCACATGTTCCTTGCGCACGTTGCAGAACAGCGCGATTTTCTCGCGCTCGCGTTCCGGGATCGGGTGTTCGGACCGGCACACCAGCACATCGGGCGCCAGACCGATGGATTGCAGTTCCTTGACCGAATGTTGCGTCGGTTTGGTTTTCAATTCCCCGCTCGCCGCCAGATAGGGCAGCAGCGTCAGGTGCATCAGGATGCATTGCCCGCGGGGCCGTTCATGGGTGAATTGCCGGATTGCCTCGAAAAACGGCAGGCCTTCGATGTCGCCCACGGTGCCGCCGATTTCACATAACATGAAATCGACCTCGTCTTCGCCGATCCGCAAGAAATCCTTGATTTCATTGGTGACGTGCGGGATCACCTGAATGGTTTTCCCAAGGTAATCGCCCCGCCGTTCCTTTTCCAGAACCGAGGAATAGATCCGCCCCGACGACACCGAGTCCGTTTTGCGCGCGTGGACCCCGGTGAACCGTTCGTAATGCCCAAGGTCGAGGTCGGTTTCCGCCCCGTCGTCTGTCACGAACACTTCGCCATGTTCAAACGGCGACATCGTGCCCGGATCGACGTTGAGGTAGGGGTCCAGTTTGCGCAGCCGCACCGAAAACCCCCGCGCCTGCAACAGCGCCCCAAGAGCCGCCGACGCCAACCCCTTGCCCAGCGATGAGACGACGCCGCCCGTGATAAAAACATACCGTGCCATGGGCCGCAGTCCCCCGTTTCAGTCCAAATTTTCAGGAAATGCATACCCGTCAGAAGTTCCAAAGGAACGCATCATCACGGGGTTTAAGAATAACCGGATTCGCCCCTGACGCGCAACCCGCAACCTCTATATTCTGACAAGAAAACGGGTGAGACACCCATCCCTTGTGGCGCTGTGGTCAGTTTCCGGAGGGAAGCAGTGGTGCCGTATCGCTGCCCGGCGGCAACAGATCCGACCCGAGCGAGGTGCCCGCAGGCGCCGTATCGGGGGCCGTTTCCCCTGTCACGGGGTCTGTCACATCCGCCCCGGCCCGATCCACGACCGACGACAAGGCCGCGTTTTCCGCCGCGATGATCGTCAACCCGATCGAGGTGCAGATGAAACCGATGGCCAGAATCCACGTCACCTTGCCCAGTGCCGTAGCCGCCCCGCGCGCCGACATGATGCCGCCGCCGCCGCCCATGCCCAACCCGCCGCCTTCGGACCGCTGCATCAGCACGACGCCGATCAGCGACAGCGCGAGGATAAGGTGGACGATCAGAACGACGTTTTCCATGCGGACTGCCTTTGGCGTGATAGGACGGCTGGTATCTAGAAGCTGCGGGGCCAAGCCGCAACCCCTGTTGCGCCCTTACTCGTCCACGTCGTCCACATCGGCCTGCCCGGAAATCCGCCGCCGCACGATGGACCACGACAACCCTACCGCCAGAACGGTGGCCATGACCACCAGCCCGATCCATGTGTTCACGGTCGGATTGTCCAGACTGATCCAGCCTTGGTCCCATGCCACCCAAAGCGCTGTGCCCACCATCGCGAGGATCAACAGCATCCCGAACACCCCGATCGACCGCAACGTCGCCCGCACATAGATGATGTAGCCCACTAACAGCACCACCCCCAGAAACGCCGCCACGGGCATCTGGTCCTGCCAGTGTTGTGCCACCCAGACCGAATAATTCCATTGGGTCGGGTTGTAGGTTGCCGCCAATAGCACGAAGGCAAAGATCCAGCGCAGCAAAAATCCCATGGTGTCCTCGTGTGTCTGGGTTGCGGCCAACATGGCCGCCTGCCTTGGTCCTGTCCAGAGGGGCCCGACCTGTCGCCGACGCCAAGACCTGCCCAGCCGCAAATTGCGGTTTCCCCGGTTCGCATGCCCCGCTATACGGTCCCGGGTTCAACCCGATGGGGGATATATCGCATGGCAAACGTGGTGGTCGTTGGCGCGCAATGGGGCGACGAGGGCAAAGGCAAGATTGTGGATTGGCTGAGCGAACGGGCCGATATCATCGCCCGGTTCCAAGGCGGTCATAACGCGGGCCATACCCTTGTGATTGATGGCAAGGTTTACAAGCTGTCGCTGCTGCCCTCCGGCATTGTCCGCCCCGGCAAGCTGTCGGTCATCGGCAACGGTGTGGTTCTGGACCCGTGGCATCTGGTGATGGAAGTCGCCAAGCTGCAGGACCAAGGCGTGGCCATTTCCCCCGAAAACCTGATGATTGCGGAAAATACCCCCCTGATCCTGCCGTTTCACGGCGAACTGGACCGCGCCCGCGAGAACCAGAATTCCGTGGCCAAGATAGGCACGACGGGCCGGGGGATCGGCCCCGCCTATGAAGACAAGGTGGGTCGCCGCGCCATACGGGTCGCCGATCTGGCGGACGCGGCCACGCTGGAACTGCGGCTGGACCGCGCGTTGGTGCATCACAATGCCTTGCGGTCCGGTCTGGGCATGACCCCGATTGACCGGGACGAGGTGCTGGCAAAGCTGCGCGATATTGCCCCGCATGTTTTGCAATACGCCGCCCCCGTCTGGAAGGTGCTGAACGATCAGCGCAAGGCGGGCAAACGCATCCTGTTCGAGGGGGCCCAAGGCGCGTTGCTGGATATTGATTTTGGCACCTATCCCTTTGTCACGTCCTCGAACGTGATTGCGGGGCAGGCGGCCACGGGCACGGGCATCGGGCCGGGGTCGATTGATTTCGTCCTTGGCATCGTCAAGGCCTATACGACCCGCGTGGGCGAAGGTCCGTTTCCCGCCGAATTGTTTGACGCCGATGGTGACCGTCTGGGCGAGCGGGGCCATGAATTTGGCACTGTCACCGGGCGCAAGCGCCGCTGTGGCTGGTTTGACGCCGTTCTGGTGCGTCAGACCTGCGCCACGTCCGGCGTCAAAGGCATCGCCCTGACCAAGCTGGATGTGTTGGACGGGTTCGAGACCCTGAAAATCTGTGTGGGCTACGAACTGGATGGCAAGCGGTTGGATTACCTGCCTTTTGCCGCCGATCAACAGGCCCGCTGCACCCCGATCTATGAGGAAATGCCCGGCTGGTCGGCCTCGACCGAAGGCGCGCGGAGTTGGGCCGACCTGCCCGCAGAGGCGATCAAATATGTGCGCCGGGTGGAGGAGTTGATCGACTGCCCCGTCGCCCTATTGTCCACATCACCCGAACGGGACGACACGATCCTTGTGACCGACCCCTTCGCCGATTGAGAGGGCGCATGGCACTGACCTATAAATCCCGCAAGCGTTGGGCGATTGTCGTGATCGTGCTGGGGTTGCCGGCCTATATCGTGGCGGCCGTCACGGTGGTGAACCTGTTTGACCGCCCGTCGTTCTGGCTGGAGCTGGGGATTTATGTGGGCATGGGCGTGCTTTGGGCGTTTCCGTTTCGCGCCTTGTTCCGGGGGATCGGGCAGCCCGATCCGGACGCGCCGCCCGAAGATATTTAAGTCCGGACACGCAAAAAGGCGGAAGGTTTTACCTTCCGCCTTTCGTCATTTTGGGCGCGGTCAGCGCTGTGCGGCGCGGGGTTCCGGCCGGAACCGCGTCTGATCGGTGATCTGGAACCGGCCATTGCTGATCTTTTCGATCCGGCCCAGCCGCAACAGGGTGCCCCAGGTCCGCAGCCCATCTTCGCGGCTGAAGTCCTCGGGCGACAGTTCGCGGACCTTTTTCATGATTTCCGGACGCGAGAAATCGTCGGCCCCTTCGACCAGGGCGGTATAGACCGCCGCCGCCTCGAGCAGTTCAGACAGGCCCGTCACGCCCATTTCCTCGGCGAAATCCTGAAATGAGGCGGCCTCCCGGGCGGCGTTGGATGTGCCGCCGTTGGACGGGTTGGCCGCTTGCGGTGCGGTGTCTGCGACGGCGACCCGGCGGGGCCGAACCGGGACCACGGGGGTTGCC
>JBGSIZ010000314.1:0-7168 GCA_041742255.1 Marivivens sp.
CGCACCGTGTTCGGTGCCCCGTTGCCGACCCCCCAGCGCGCCGCCCCCCAGCAGCAATCGCCGGGCCGCGTGGCCCCGGTGCATAACCCGAATGCAGGCGCGGATGACACTTGGTTGGGTGGTGCGTTGAACCCCACGCCCAGCTATCAACCCGCCCCGCCGCAGTATCAGCAACCCCAATACCAACAGCCCGCCTATCAGCAACCGCAGTATCAGCCGGGCAGCGTCCCCACCGGCGCCGATATGTTCCCCGAAATCCCGAAGGTTCAGGAACAGGTGCAGCCCCGGCAGGTTCCCCGGATTTCGCTGGAGGATGCTCTTAAAGGCACCGGGTTGGGCAAGGGCGGGTCTACCAATCCGCTGGTCGCGTCGGCGGCCAATCTGTTGATCCTGCTGGGCCGGTTGCGCACCGGGTTGGTCGAAATGCAAAGCGGGCCGTTGATCGACCACGTCGCCCGCGAGATTGATCTGTTTGAACGCAACGCCTTGCAGGCGGGCGTGTCGCCTGTGGAAGTGACGGATGCCAAATACGCGCTGTCCGCCACCGCCGACGATATCGTGCAGAACCTGCCCGGTGCGGATCGCACCACATGGATACAGTATTCCATGGTTGCCCGGTTTTTTGGCGAACGGTCATCGGGTGTCGGATTCTTCAAAAAGATGGACGACGCGATGAAGGCCCCCGGCCAGCGGTTCCAACTGTTGGAGATCATGCTGACCTGTTTGTCCTTGGGATTTGAGGGGCAATATCGCACGACGCAGAACGGGTCTGTGGAATTGGCCCGTATTCGCGCCGCCATCTATGAAACGCTCCGCCGGGTTCAGCCCCGTCCGGATGATGATATTTCCGTCAACTGGCAGGCCGTGCCGATTGGCAAGCGCCGCAGCTATGGCGGCACCCCGATATGGGTTGTGGCCGCCGTGGCTGCCGCGATGGTTGTGGCGATGTTTGCCACCTTGTCCACGTTGCTCGCCCGTCAGGGGTCCGAGGTGCAACAGGGCATCTTGTCCCTGCACGCGGGCCAACCGCCCATCACTATTGAACGCACTGCCCCCGTGATCGAGGCCTATGTCGCCCCGGTGTCCAGCCAGTTTGAGCGGGTCCAAGGATCGCTTGCCGCCGCGATTGCCGATGGGCGCGTGGTGGTTGAACAAAAGGGCGACTGGATTCTGGTGCGGGTGGGCGATGCGTTGCGGTTCCGGTCGGCGCAGGCCGAGTTGGAAAACGATTTTGCCCCGCTGGCCGAAGAAATCGCAATTGCGCTGGATGGTGAGCCCGGCCCGATCCGCGTTGTGGGCCACACCGACAGCGACCGCATGTCCGGCCGCGGACGCTACAAGACGAACGAGGAACTGTCCCTTGCCCGTGCCCAGACCGTGGCCGGGATTTTTGGCGGGTTCCTGACCGATGCCACCCGCGTCACCACCGAAGGGTTGGGGGCCACCGAACCCATCGCCGAAAACGACAGTGCCGAAAACAAGGCCAAGAACAGACGCGTTGAAGTCATGATCGCGCGGGAGGGCACGTTTTGAGGTTTTTTGGTCTGTTCAGCATCAATTTCGGTAGCATCCTTCGCAAGAAGTGGATGCGCAAACCCTTGATCGTCATGGGCATTGCCGCCCTGTGCGTCGCGGTCTGGATCGGGTTCCCGATGACCGGGTTGGCAATCTTGTCCACCGTCTGGTTGCGCGCGACCGTGATCGGGACGTTGTTGTTCATCATATTCCTGACCCAGTTTCTGAAATGGAACAAACGCCGCCGCGCCGCCAAGGCGCTTGAAGACAGTTTGATGCCCGAACCCACGGGCGACGGCGCAGTGTTGTCCGAGCGCATGCAAGAGGCGTTGGACAAGCTGAAGAAATCGGGCGGCAAGACATATCTGTATGATCTGCCATGGTATATCATCATCGGTCCCCCCGGTGCCGGCAAGACGACCGCGCTGCGCAATGCAGGGATCGAATTTCCCGGCTCCAAGGGGATGGGCGACGCCATTGAAGGGTTCGGCGGCACCAAGAATTGCGATTGGTGGTTTGCCGAGGATGCCGTTCTGATCGACACCGCGGGCCGCTATACGACCCAAGACAGCGATGCCGCCGCAGACGAGGCGAGTTGGAAATCCTTTCTGGAGTTGTTGAAACGGGGCCGGCCGAACCAGCCGATCAACGGCGTCATGCTCGCGTTTTCGACCGAAGACATGATGACCGCGACGGCCGAACAACTGGCCGCCCACGCGGAAACCGTCCGCCTGCGGCTGGCCGAGGTTCATGAAGTTCTCAAGATTGATTTCCCGGTCTATGTGATGTTCACCAAGGCCGACATGATTTCCGGGTTCCGGGAATATTTTTCGTCGTTCAGCCAGTCCCGGCGCAAGGCCGTCTGGGGCACCACGTTCCAGACCAAGGACCGCACGGCCAAGACGTATGAAAACGTCGCCGTTGAATTTGACCGGCTTATCAGCCGCCTGTCCGATGAAATCATCGACCGGATGAGCGAAGAACCCGATGGCGTCAGCCGCATCGCCATTTTCGGACTGCCCGGTCAGATGGCGTTGATGCGCGACAACGTCGCCGACTTCCTGCGCCGCGTGTTTGAACCGACCCGGTATAAAACCAACGCCATTCTGCGCGGGTTCTATTTCACGTCCGGCACGCAGGAAGGCACCCCGATTGACCAGGTGCTGGGCGCGATGTCCCAGAACCGCGACGACGCGATGGCATTTCAGCCCGCGTTCATGTCCGGCAAGGGCAAAAGCTTTTTCCTGCATGACCTGCTGAAAAAGGTGATTTTTGAGGAACGCGATTGGGTGAGCCATGACGAAGGCGCCGTGCGCCGCACCGCGTTGTTGCGCACGTTGGCCATGTCCCTGATCATGGTGACCACCGTTGGTGCCATGGCCGCGTTTGGCTGGTCGTTCTGGCGCAATGCCACCCTTGTCCGCACCGCCGAGGCGCAGGCCGCCGCCTATTTCGGCAATGCCCAGAACGAGATCAAGCGCGAGGTGATCGACGACACCAATCCATCGCTGGTCATGCCCTATCTTCAGGATTTGCGGATCATGACCGCAGGCTATGGCGATGTTCGTGAACCGACCCTGTGGGAAGGGTTCGGTCTGAGCCAGTATCGCCGCATCAATCTGTCGGCTGAACGCGCCTATTCCGACGCGCTGGAACGCATGTTGCGCCCGCGTCTGATCCTGCACATGGAAAACGTGCTGCCGCAGTTGATTATTGATGGCGATACGGCGGGCGTCTATCGCGCGCTCAAGGTGTATATCCTGCTGGGTGGTCAACAGACCGGTGCATCCGACGACGCCGCCATTTCCGCCTATTTCGCCGAAATCTGGCGCGACCAGTTTCCTAGTGCCGGTCAAGTGGACGAACGCGATCAACTGGATGCCCATTTGGCCGCAATGTTGGAAATGGACGACACCCGGACCCCCGTTCTGACCATTGATCCCGAGATTGTCCGCAAGGCCCAAGAGGCGATCGTCAACCTGCCGCTGGCCGAACAGGCCTATGCATCCATCAAGGACCGCGTGGCCACGTCCGGCATCCCCGATTTCAACTTTGTCACGCGGGTGTCCGGGCAAGTCGAAACCGTGTTTGAAACCACCGACAATTCCCCGCTGGATCAGGTTGGCGTGCCTGCCTTGTATACGTTCGAAGGGTATTGGGGGTTCTTCCTTGAGGAGTTGACCGAGGCCCGCAAACGGCTGGAAGACGATCAATGGGTTCTGGGCGATGCCGCCACCCGCGTTGGGTATGAAACCCAATTGGCCGGGCTGGAGCGCGAATTGCACCGCCTGTATCAGATTGATTTCAGCCTGTCGTGGAACGCCATGTTCGCCAAACTGGCCTTGCGCCCGATGTCCGTGGATGCCCCCGGTTATGACGTTCTGGCGTCTGCGGCGTCGCCTGTCGCGTCCCCCATTCTGGAACTGGTCGAAGCGGTGGACGAAGAAACCCGTCTGTCCCGCTTGTTTGAGCAGATCAACGGGTTGTCCGCCACTGACATTGCAGCCGCCGGTGTGGGGGCCGATCTGGGCGATGCTGTGGCCAACCGCATCTATGCCCGGTCCAACATCTTTCAGCGGATGGTCATCGACAGCCTGCGCGACGGTGAAAAGGCCCAGGACCGTGTGGGTGCCAATGAGGACAGCCAGCAACGGCAGGTCGAGCGAATTTCCGACGAGTTCAAGGATTGGCACGTCCTGTTGGGCGGCGATCCGGGCGGGCGTCCGATTGACGCCATCCTGACCAGCCTTGCCACGTTGCGTGAAAACCGCCGTGTCGCCGCGACCGCGCCGACCCCAGCCGATGATCAGACCCTGCAACAGGTGTTGTCGGCGATGACGATGAACAACACGTCCTTGCCCAAACCCATGGCGAACCTGTTGAACGAGGCCGAAGGCGAATTCCGCACCGTCGCCCAAGACGCCACCATGCAGCAATTGAACCGCGCCCTGAACGAACAGGTGACCCAGTTCTGCCAGCAGTTGGTGGAACCGAATTTCCCGTTTGGTGAAGGCCGCGATCTGGCCTCCAACATTTTTGGAGAATTCTTTGGCAGTGGCGGGCGGATGGATGCGTTTTACAGCGCCTATCTGCAGCCCTATGTCACCCGGACCGCCACCGGATTGCAGCCTGTGGCGTCCAGCCCTGTCGGCCAACGGCTCAACCCGGCGACGTTGCGCCAGTTTGAACGCGCCGAGGCGATCCGCGCCGCGTTCTTCAAATTCGGCAGTCAGGACCCGCAGGTCACCATGTTCATCAGCCACGAAAGCAGTTCACCGTCGGTGGAATTGGCATTCCTGCAACTGAACGGCAGCCAGATCCAGTCCCGGTCGGGCGATAGTCCGGCACAGGCCATTTGGCCGGGGCAGGGGGCCGGCGTGACCGTTGAAATGTTCCCCGCCGAGGCTGGCCGCAATTCGTCCAAGGTGTTTGGCGATGGCCGCTGGGCCGTGGTCCAGTTCTTGCGACAGGGGCAGGCCCGCGCGTCTGGGAATGCGGTTACGGTGACCCACGAAATCGGAGGCCGCACGATCACCTACAAGATCGAGTTCGAGGCGACGACGGTGCCCTTCCTGATGCCCGAACTTGCCGATTTTGCCTGCCCGACGAGCCTCGAATGATGATGACCACACCGGCGCAGGCGACCATCGGGATCATCGGCAAACACCCCGGTTTTGGTGATTTTGTGCGCCACGGTCTGAGCGACCAGATCGCCGACCGTTTGATGGGATGGATGGATGAAACCCTGACCGCCGTGCGCGCCGATATGGGCGACGGGTGGGAACATTTCTGGGATACCGCACAGGGGTTGCGGTTCTGGATCGGGCGCGGTGTACTGGGCCGCACGCTTGCCGGGTGTTTGCAACCGTCACGCGACAAGGTCGGCCGCCGCTATCCCTTTGTCCTGTTGGTCGAAGGCGCCACCGTGCCTTGTCCACTGCGCCACACGGATCAGGCGATGTATGACCAGATGCAGGACCGGATGGACCGGATGATCCCTGGTCAGGGTGCCCGCAGTTTGCTGGACGGTCTGACCGTTGACCTGTTCGGATTGCGCGCCGAAGACGATGCCGACGTCGCCGAAGGCCCCACCGTTTGGGCGCATCATCCGGATGGCGATCTGGCCGCGTTGTTGACCGCCGCGGCCCCGGTGGACGCGGCCCGGTCGATGACCACCCGGTCGTATTGGTGGGCCCCCGGTGTCCCCGGTGTCCGCGCCGCCGTCTGGTTGGGCCAGCCCGGTTTGCCCGCTCCGTCCTCGCTATCCTGGCTTCTTGGCGGCGTGCCCGTCCCAATTTTTGAACCTGAAACGGAGGTTGCTGATGTTCAGCAATGAATATTTTTCCTTCGAAACAGGGCAGGCCACAGATGTGGGCCGGATCCGCCAGATCAACGAAGACAGCTTTCTGACCCGACCAGAGGCTGGGTTGTGGGTGGTTGCCGACGGGATGGGTGGCCATGCCGCCGGTGACTATGCCAGCCAGACCATCGTCAAGGAGCTGTTTTCCATTGGCGTGCCCAGCACCGCCGACGATTTGCAGGCCCGGTTCATGGAACGCCTTGTGCGCGCCAACGATCAGATTTTTGACCATGCCGCCGAATTGGGGCGCGGCACCATTGGGGCCACCGTGGTGGCGTTGTTGGTCTATGGTCCCGATTACGCCTGCATCTGGTCCGGGGACAGCCGCATCTACCGGATGCGGGACGGCCAGTTGGTTCAGCAAACCCGCGACCATACCGAGGTCCGCGCCTTGGTCGAGGCCGGGTCCATCACCGAAGAAGAAGCCCGCCATTGGCCCCGCAAGAACGTCATCACCCGCGCCATTGGCGTGGCCCAGGACCCCGACTGCGACGTGATGGGGGATCGGTTGATGTTGGGCGATATGTTCCTGCTGTGTTCGGACGGATTGACCGAACATCTGAGCGATGACGACATTGCCGACCACCTGCGCGCCTATGCCCCGCAGGATGCCTGTGACCGGATGATCGCCCTGACGCTGGACCGCGGTGCCAAGGACAATGTGACCGTGATTGTCATGCGGTGTTTGCCGCCGCCCCCCGCCGAAGATGATTTCGGTTTTGGTCTGGAACATTCGTGATGGCCGCTGACGACGACAACGACGACGATCGCACCCGGATCGGCAATGTGCCGTTGCCGCCCAAACCGGATGCGCCGCCCCCAGTAACATCCGCCCCGCCCGCGCGTGTGGTGCCGGACGAAGACGCCACGCAGTTCACGGCGATGCCCGTTGTGCCAGCGGGGCCAGTGGTGCCCGCTGCTGCCCTTGTCGACATTGACCCTGACAAGACAGCGCCGCCTGTTTCCTTGGCCCCAGTGTCGGTTCCGCCGGTGTCGGTTCCGCCCGTATCCGCGCCACCCGTGTCACAGCCCCCGTCCGAGGACGCGACGCAGTTCGTGGCAGCACCGATCCCGCCATCCGTGCCGCCCGTTTCCAATCCCGTTTCCAACCCCGTTGCCAACCCCGTTGCCAACCCCGTTTCGGGGCCCCCTGACAACGACGCGACGCAGTTCACGGCGGCCCCCGGCGCGGTGGCCAGACCTGCTCCGGTTTCCATGCCCCCGGTCTCTGCTGCCGTCCCTGCGCCACCCGTGGACCGGACCGCGCCGCCTGTGACCACCGCCGCCGAACCC
>JBGSIZ010000315.1:0-4590 GCA_041742255.1 Marivivens sp.
GGCTGACCTGCAGGCGGCCCAGCCTGACGCCGTGTTCAATGCGTTGCATGGCCGCTGGGGCGAAGACGGCTGTGTGCAGGGTGTTCTGGAATGGCTGGGCCTGCCCTATACCCATTCCGGGGTTCTGGCCTCCGCACTCGCCATGGACAAACACCGGACCAAGGCCGCGTATCGCGCGGCGGGCCTGCCGGTGGTGGACAGCATCCTCGCCCCGCGGGAAACCGTGTCGGCGCGCCACGTCATGGCGCCGCCCTATGTCGTGAAACCCAACAGCGAAGGGTCCAGCGTGGGCGTCTATATCGTCCATGATGGGGCCAACAGCCCGCCCGCGCTGTCCGCCGACATGCCCGACACCGTCATGGTCGAGGCGTTCGCGCCGGGCCGGGAATTGACCACCACCGTGCTGGGGGACCGGGCGCTGACCGTGACCGACATCATCACGGACGGCTGGTATGATTATCACGCGAAATATTCGGTGGGAGGGTCGCGGCACGAGGTTCCGGCCAACATCCCCGCCGAAATTTTCGACGCCTGCATGGATTACGCCCTCCGCGCCCACCGGGCACTAGGCTGCCGGGGCATGTCGCGCACCGATTTCCGCTGGGACGAGGCGCGCGGGTTGGCGGGCCTGATCCTGTTGGAAACCAACACCCAACCGGGCATGACGCCCACGTCGCTGGCCCCCGAACAGGCGGCGATGTGCGGCATTCCATTTCCGGACCTGTGCCGCTGGCTGGTGGAGGATGCGTCATGCAACCGTTGACCGCAAATCGTGGGTATGTGCCAAGCAACGACCAACCAACCGTCGAGCCCACGCTCACCCCGCGCCGCGATCCGGCACCGTCCCGCTGGCACTACCGGTTGCAACGCTGGCTACTGACGCCGGGGTTCAAGGCGCTGGTGCGGGTCGGCGTGCCTGTCTTCCTGCTGGGCATCATCGGGCTGGTGTATTTCGCAGACGCAGATCGGCGGGCCGGGGCCTCGGCCGCAATCGACGCCGCGATTGCATCGGTGCAGGAACGCCCGGAATTCATGGTGACGGGGATGGCGGTCACCGGGGCGGATCCTGTTCTGGCCACCGATGTGCAGGCGGTTCTGCTGGTCGGGTTCCCGGTGTCGTCGTTTGATCTCGACCTAGAGGCGCTGCGCACCACGGTCGAGGCGATCCCGGCGGTGCAAAGTGCGACGCTGCGGGTCGCCCCCGGCGGCACCTTGTCCGTGGCCATCACCCCGCGCCAAGCGGTCGCAATCTGGCGGACCGAAGACGGGCTGCACCTGATTGATGCGGCAGGGTTCATCATCGGGCCGATCCCGGCACGGTCGGACCGGCCGGAACTGCCGCTTATCGCAGGCGACGGGGCCAAGGACGTGATTGCCGAGGCGCTGTTGCTCTATGCGGCGGCGGGTCCCGTGGCGCCACGGGTGCGCGGTCTTGTGCGGATGGGGGAACGGCGTTGGGATGTGGTGCTGGACCGCGACCAACGGGTGATGTTGCCCTTTGAAAACCCTGTCCGGGCGCTGGAACGGGTCATTGTCATGGCCCAGACCCAAGACCTTTTGGAACGGGATGTGTCCGTTGTGGACATGCGAAATCAGGATCGGCCAACGATCCGGCTCAACGAGCAGGCCGTTGCGGACATGCGGCGGATCAATGCGTCAGTATCGGGGACAGGTCAGTAAATGCATCAGTTGTATGAAATGCAAAGAGCGATGCGCAACGTGCGCAAGGCCGCGATGCAGCGGGGGGTCATTGCGATCCTTGATGTGGGGACATCCAAAATCGCCTGTCTGGTGCTGCGGTTCGACGGGCCGGAACGGTTCCGCGATGCGGACGGGATCGGGTCGATGGCCGGACAATCGTCGTTTCGGGTGATCGGGGCCGCGACCACGCGGTCGCGCGGGGTCCGGTTTGGCGAAATTGATGCGATGCAGGAAACCGAACGGGCGGTGCGCACGGCGGTCCAATCGGCCCAGAAAATGGCCAAGGTGCGGGTGGATCATGTGATCGCCTGTTTGTCGGGGGCGCGCCCCAGGTCCTATGGTCTGGGCGGCGAGGTGGACGTGACCGGCCCCACCGTGACCGATCTGGACGTGGGCCGGGTTCTGGCCGCCTGCGACATGCCCGACATCGGCACCGGGCGCGAGGTTCTGCATGCCCAACCGATCAACTTTGCGCTCGACCATCGGTCGGGGCTGGGCGATCCGCGCGGCCATGTGGGCAACCGTCTGAAAACCGACCTGCATCTGGTCAGCATCGACGCGGACGCCATTTCCAACCTGTTGTATTGCATCAAACGCTGTGACCTCGAACTCGCAGGGCTGGCATCGTCGGCCTATGTGTCGGGGGTGTCCAGTCTGGTCGAGGACGAACAGGAACTCGGGGCGGCCTGCATCGACATGGGCGGCGGGTCCACAGGCGTGTCCATCTTTATCAAGAAACACATGATCTATGCGGACAGCGTGCGGATGGGCGGGGACCATGTGACCTCGGACATCTCGATGGGGTTGCAGGTGCCGATGGCCACCGCCGAACGGATCAAGACGGTGCATGGCGGGGTTGTGGCCACGGGCATGGATGACCGCGAAATGATCGGGATCGGCGGCGACACCGGCGACTGGGAACGCGATCAACGCAAGGTAAGCCGGGCCGAACTGATCGGCATAATGCGGCCCCGTGTCGAAGAAATTCTGGAGGAAGCGCGGGCGCGTCTGGATGCTGCCGGTTTCGAACACCTCCCAAGCCAGCAGATCGTGCTGACCGGCGGGGCCAGCCAGATCCCCGGTCTGGATGGATTGGCCAGCCGTATCCTGGGACAGCATGTGCGGCTTGGCCGGCCCTTGCGGGTGCAGGGCCTGCCGCAGGCGGCCACAGGGGCAGCGTTTTCGGCGGCGGTTGGGCTCACGCTCTTTGCCGCGAACCCACAGGACGAATGGTGGGATTTCGAGATTCCCACCGAAAAATACCCGGCGCGGTCGCTCAAACGGGTGGCAAAATGGTTCAAGGACAACTGGTGATACGCAAGATCTTGCCGATCAGCCGAAATCAAGGGGCAAGGTCCCGGAAAAAGCCCACATTTTGTGGGTTTGTGATGTTTTCTCCGTGACCTTGACGCGCCATCCCGGTAGGATCGGGACAATTTAGAGACGTGCGCTCGTTGGGACGGGCCAAAAACACAACTGCAAAGCAAACAGGCGGACAGATCATGACATTGAACCTCTCCATGCCCGGGCATGACGAACTGAAGCCCCGGATCACCGTATTTGGCGTCGGCGGTGCAGGTGGCAACGCGGTCAACAACATGATCGACAAGCAGTTGGAGGGGGTCGAATTCGTCGTGGCGAACACCGACGCTCAGGCGCTGGCGCAGTCCAAGGCAGGCGCGCGCATCCAGATGGGGATCAAGGTCACCGAAGGGTTGGGGGCAGGGGCCCGCGCCACAGTCGGTGCCGCCGCCGCAGAGGAATCCATTGAACAAATCGTCGATCACCTTGCCGGGGCGCATATGTGCTTCATCACCGCAGGCATGGGTGGCGGCACCGGCACCGGCGCGGCCCCGATCATCGCGCAGGCTGCCCGCGAATTGGGCGTACTGACCGTGGGCGTGGTCACCAAACCCTTTCAGTTCGAAGGGGCCAAGCGGATGAAGCAAGCCGACGAAGGCATCGAGGCCCTGCAAAAGGTCGTTGATACCCTCATCATCATCCCCAACCAGAACCTGTTCCGGCTGGCCAACGAACGCACCACCTGCACCGACGCCTTCATGATGGCCGACGACGTGCTGTATCAGGGTGTCAAAGGCGTCACCGACCTGATGGTCCGCCCCGGCCTGATCAACCTTGACTTTGCCGACGTGCGCGCCGTGATGGACGAAATGGGCAAAGCAATGATGGGCACAGGCGAGGCCGAGGGTGAAAACCGAGCCATCGAAGCCGCTGAAAAGGCCATCGCGAACCCGCTTCTGGACGAAATCAGCCTCGAAGGCGCCAAGGGTGTTCTGATCAACATCACCGGTGGCTATGACCTGACCCTGTTCGAACTGGACGAAGCCGCCAACAAGATCCGCGAAAAGGTCGATCCGGAGGCGAACATCATCGTCGGCTCCACGCTCGACACGTCGATGGAAGGGCGGATGCGCGTGTCCGTCGTGGCCACCGGCATCGACGCCAACATCAGCCGGAACGAAACCCCGCTGCCCCGCCGCAGCATGGCGTCGCCGCTGGTGGACAGTGTGCGGGCCGAAGTGTCTGCCCCCCGTGAATCGGCCCGTGAACCTGCGCGCGAACCCGCCCGCGTTGCGGCACAGGTTGCAGCACCCGCACCGGTCGCCCCCACCTATGCAGCCCCGGAACCGACCCTGTTCGACGACGAAGTCTATGCCGCCGCCGAACAAGCCGAAGACATCTTTGACGATTTCGAAGATGACGTGGCCAGCAACGATCTGCCGCCCCCGGCCTACACCCCGCGCGCCGAACCGATGATGGACGTGGACGAACAAGCCTTTGTGGCCCCCCGCGCCCGCGCTGTAGGCACGCCCTCGCCCGAGGCGATGGCCCGGCTTCAGGCTGCTGTGAACCGCAACCCGGCAGCGC
>JBGSIZ010000316.1:0-9195 GCA_041742255.1 Marivivens sp.
GCCGCGCCTGACTCGCCGTTACGCCCCGACGCCCCCCAGCCGATGCGGTGCGCCTCCAGCACCACGGTTTTGAGACCCGCCGCCGCACAGGTGAGCGCCGCCATCAGCCCGGTGTAACCCGCCCCGATGATGCACACGTCCGCCGTGTGATCGCCCGCCAAGGGCGGGTTTTCCTCCGGAAGGGGCGTGCCGTCCGCATACCAGCTGCGGGGCATTGCCCCGCCCGGATCGTTGAGGCGCAGCGCAGAGGTCATACGCCCGGTGTCAGACGTTCAGCAGCAGGTGTTCGCGTTCCCATGGCGAGATGACGTGCAGGAATTCTTCGTATTCCGTCCGTTTCACGATGGAATAGACCCGCGCGAATTCCGGCCCGAGAACCTGATGCATGTCGGTGGCTTCCTCGAACAGGTCGAGCGCGTCGCCCATGACGCGGGGAATCGCCCCTTCGCCCTGATAGGCGTCGCCTTTGAAGGATGGGCCTGCCCGCTGTTCCTCCATCAGGCCCAGATAGCCGCAGGCAAGGCTGGCCGCGATGCCGAGGTAGGGGTTGCAATCCATCCCCGCCAAACGGTTTTCCACCCGCCGTGACGATGGGCTGGACAGTGGCACCCGGATGCCCGTGGTCCGGTTGTCCCGGCCCCATTCCAGATTGATCGGTGCCGCGTGGTCCCGCACATAGCGCCGGTAGCTGTTCACATAAGGCGCCATGACCGCCACGACCGAGGGCAGGTGTTTCTGCAACCCGCCGATAAAGTGGAAGAACGCGTCTGTTTCCCCGCCTTGCGGTCCGTTGAACAGGTTCAGCCCGGTCACCCGGTCCACCACCGAATGGTGAATGTGCATGGCGCTCCCCGGTTCGTCGGCGATGGGTTTGGCCATGAAGGTGGCGAAACAATTGTGCCGCAGCGCCGCCTCGCGGATCAGCCGTTTGAAGTAGAACACCTCGTCCGCGAGTTTGAGCGGGTCGCCGTGTTGCAGGTTGATTTCCAATTGCCCTGCGCCGCCTTCCTGGGTGATGCCGTCAATCTCGAACCCTTGCGCCTCGGCGAAATCATAGATGTCGTCGATGACCGGGCCGAATTCGTCCACCGCCGTCATCGAATAGGCCTGCCGCGCGGCCGCTGGCCGGCCCGAGCGCCCCATCATCGGTTCGATGTTTTTGGCCGGGTCGAGGTTGCGGGCCACGAGGTAGAATTCCATCTCCGGCGCCACGACCGGGTCCCAGCCTTGCGCGTGATAGAGGTCCACCACCCGTTTGAGGACGTTGCGCGGGGCGCTTTGGACCACGTTGCCTTTGCGGTCATAGGCGTCGTGGATGACTTGCAGGGTGCCGTCCGCAGTCCAGGGGGCCGCGCTGGCGGTGCTGTAGTCGGGGCGCAGGATCATGTCGCGTTCGATGAAGCCTTCTTCGCCTGCGGCCTCGCCCCAGTCGCCGGTGATGGTCTGAAAGAAGATGGAGTCGGGCAGGTGAAAGTAATCCTGACGCGCGAATTTGGTTGCGGGCATCGCCTTGCCGCGCGCGATGCCGGGCAGGTCGGCGATGATGCACTCGACCTCGTCGAGTTTGCGGCCTTCGAGGTAGTCACGGGCCGCTTGCGGGATCTGATCGAACCAGTTGGTCATGCCGGAATGCTCCGTTCCTTGAAGAATGCGCCGATTTGCCGGGCCAACCGGGCGTTGTCGGTGGGGGTGGACAGGTTTGTGACCACCTGTTCCAACAGGGCGGCGGGTACCACGCCCGGTCCGCGCGTCCGGGCCAGCCCGCTCAAAAATTCCGCACCGTATTCCGGGTGCGCCTGAACGGTGAACGCCTTTTTGCCATAGACCAGCGCCGCATTTTCACAAAAGGCGCTGGAGGCGCACACGGTGGCATCGGCGGGTCGCTCCACCACCTGATCCTGATGCCAGGCGTTCAGGGTCACCTTTTCGCCGTTCCAGTCATAGACCTGCGGCCCGACGGACCAGCCGCCCGCGAATTTCTCGACCCGGCCGCCCAGCGCCTGCGCGATGATCTGGTGCCCGAAACAGATCCCCACAAGCGGCACATCGGCGGCGTAGGCCGTCCGGATGAAATCCTCCAGCGGGGGAATGAACGGATGATCTTCGTAGGCCCCATGTTTGGACCCGGTGAGGATCCAGCCGTCACAGGCGTGAACATCGGGCGGAAATTCCATGTCCACCACGTTCCAGGCCTGCACGGTGAACCCATGGCCGGCAATCATATCCGCAAAGATGGTGTCGTAGTCGCCAAGAGTTGGCCGGAGTTCATCCGGCGCATGCCCTGTCAGGAGGATACCGATTTTCATGAAGCACCAAATGTTTGTGTGGGATCGTAGCGCGTCCGGTCAGACCGTGTCGAGATAGAGATCAAGTTGCTGTTCGGGCGAGAGTTCGGACAGGTAATGGTGTTCCTGCCGTTTGGTCGCCACCAGATTGTCGATCAACTGCCGTTCAAACACCCGTTCGGCCACCGCACTTTGTTCAAACGTGTCGATTGCCCCTTCCCAGGTGTCGGGGATTTGCAACAGATCCTGATCATAGGCGTTGCCGGTGATGGGCGGTGGCGGTTCAAGTCCATCCTCGATCCCGATGAGCGCGGAGCCCAGCACAGCGGCCAGAAACAGGTAGGGGTTCACATCCCCGCCCGCGACGCGGTGTTCTATCCGCCGCGCCTTGAGGCTGCCGCCGGGCACCCGGATCGACGCCGTGCGGTTGTCATAGGCCCAGCAAACCCCCGTGGGCGCATGGCTTTCGGGGACCAGACGGTCGTAGCTGTTGCCGTGTGGAGCGAACACCAATGCCAGTTCCGGAATCCCCTTGAGACAGCCTGCGATGCCTTGGCGCAGCAGGTCCGTCCCCTCGAACGTGTCGTTGGCGAACAGGTTGTTGCCGTCTTCGTCGATGATCGAGAAATGCACATGCAGACCGCTGCCTGCATAATCTTCGTAGGGTTTGGCCATAAAGCTCGCGGCCATGCCGTGTTTACGCGCCAGACCGCGCACCAGCATCTTGAACAGATAGGCGTCATCTGCCGCCTTCATCGCGTTCTCGACGTGCATCAGGTTGATCTCGAACTGGCCCAAGCCCACTTCGGAGGTTGCAGCCTCGGTCGGGATGTCCATCGCATCGCAGGCGTCATAGAGGTCGTTGAAAAAGCTGTCGAAGGCGTCGAGCGCCCGCAGGGACAGGATTTCCGCCCCCGGCCGCCGTTTGCCAGAGCGGGGCGATTTGGGTTGCCGCAATTCCACGCCGCTGTCGTCCACCAGATAGAATTCCATCTCGGTCGCGACCACGGGCCGCATCCCCAGGGCCGTGTATTTGTCCACCACCCGTTGCAGCGCGTGCCGGGGGTCGCCCGCAAACGGTTGCCCGTCTTCGGTGAACATCCACAAGGGCAACAGAGCCGAGGGATTATCCAGCCACGGCATCGGCACATAGCCCCGGTCGGTGGGCATCAGAACCCCGTCCGGGTCGCCGATTTCAAACACCAGCGGGCTGTCTTCGACGTCTTCGCCCCAGATATCAAGATTCAGCACCGACAGGGGGAACCGCATCCCTTCGGTTTCGATTTTTTCCGCAAAGCGGACAGGCACCCGTTTGCCCCGCGCCTGACCATTGAGGTCCACAGCGCCGCAGCGGATGTTGCGGATTTCCGGATGCTCTTCGAGCCAGCGTGTCATCGTCTCACCACTATTGGACGGCAAGGATGCGTTGGCACGCGAAAAACGGCGGCGACCCTGAGGTCTGCGCGCGGTGTCGGTCCATGCCCTTGGCCCGTCATTCAAATCTGATCAAAGTCCCATTGAGTTGGTTGTAGCTGCCGGGATGGCACATGGCCGTCCGGACCCACCCGAGAATTTGATCAAAACCTTGATACTATCGGATCAGGTTGGGCCGCAAGCGAATTCGTGACCGCTGTGCCCCTGGCAAATGCCGGTTCAGCCGTCGGTTGATCCAGCCGAAAAGTGTTATGACGATCAGCGTCAGCGTGATGAAATACCCCGCCAGAATGGGGTAGGGGATGAACGGATTGAACGTCTTGTCCGCGAAATAGCTGGCGTAATAGAGCGCGTCCCCTTGTTGCCCCGCTGCCGGGAACCCCGAAAAGAACACCAGTGTTGTCGCGTGGAACAGAAAGATCGCCTCGTTCGTGTAGGCCGGCCATGCCAGCCGCAGCATGGTGGGCCAGATCACCCGCCGGAACCGTTTCCAGCCGGACATGCCGTAGGCGTCTGCCGCCTCGACATCCCCGCGCGGCACCGATTGCAGTGCCCCGTAGAAAATTTCCCCCGAATAGGCCGCCGTGTTCAGGAACAGCACCACCAGCGCGCCCAGCCATGCAGAGGTGAACGGGCTGAACCCCGACCAGACCCCCTTGAGCGACAAAAACAGGAAGTAGGCAAAGAAGAATTGAATGAACAGCGGCGATCCCCGGAACACAAAGATGAACCATTCCGAGGGTTTGCGGATCCAGGCCGACTGTGCCGCCTTGCCCATTGCCACTGCTGTCGCAAGGAAGAACCCTGAACACAGCGCCACAACCCCGAAATAGACGTTCCAGATCATCCCCGACCCGATCAGGACCACCTGTTGGCAGATCGTGAAATCCGACCGCGGCAACAGCCGTTCGCCGATCCCCTGACTGCGCAGCGCGTAGTCTGCGATGGTGTCCCAGCAGGTCATGCGGCCTTCCTTTGGGCGTCGCCGCCCATGGTGGCCTGCCCCCGTGTCAGCCGCCGCATCACCCGCCCCAGCACCAGTTCCGACACCCGCGTAAAGCCGAGGTAGAACACCAGAAGCGCCAGAAAATACCACATCCGCCAGTCCCCGTGGGGGTAGTCCGTGAATTGCGGGGTCTTGGTGCCCCCCAGTTCCCGCGCCCAATAGACGATGTCCTCTACCCCCAGCAGAAACAGGAGCGGCGTGGATTTGATCAGCACCATCCACAGGTTCGACAGCCCCGGCAGAGCGAAGACCCACATTTGCGGCACGAGGATCCGCCAGAAGGTTTGCCGGGACGACAGGCCATAGGCCTCGGCGGTTTCGATCTGGCCGCGCGGGACCGCCCGCATCGCCCCGAACAGCACATTCGCAGCAAACGCCCCGAACACGATCGAAAACGTCAGGATCGCCAGAGAAAACCCATAGATTTCGTGGACATACTGCGGCGATGTCCCAAGCGGCAGTTTGGCCGCCGGACATACCAGAAAATCATTGCCCACATACACAGGCCCGTCCCAGTCCGGGCATTTGACCCGGTGTCGCAGGTATTCAAAGAATTGATCCAGCGCGATCACGAAGAACAGAAAGAACGCGATGTCGGGCACCCCCCGCACAATCGCGATATAGCCTTTGCCCAGCCACCGCAGAGGCGCGATGCCGCTGCGCGCCGCCGTGGCACCGCCAAAACCGAACATCAGTGCGATGGGGGCCGTGATGGCCAGCAGCAGCAACACGGTGCCGACTGACCAATAGATCGCCATATGCTTGCCTGTGGTCAGGTAGCACATCAGCCATGTCAGGCCGTCAAGCGATCCGGGGTCAGCGCACATGGGCGGGGTGAGTAGGGTGGGGCCCCCCGGTGCGGGAGGCCCCGATCCTGTTTTAGTAGGTGGTCACGCCTTCGCCAAAATGTTTGACGAGCAGGGCGTTCAGCGTCCCGTCCGCCTTCATCGTGGTGATGGCCGCGTCAAACTTGGCCAGCATTTCGGCGTCAGACTGGCGCAGGCCCATGCCCACACCGCCGCCCAGCGGCACCCGGTCGCCCACGAACATCAGTTCGCCACCCGACGCCTCGACGACGGGCAGCAGATAGTCGTAGTCAGCGAACACGGCGTCGGATTCGCCATTGCGCACGGCGGCAATGGTTTCATCGGGCGTTGCGAATTCCAGCAACGCGGCCCCGCTTTCGGCGACATAGCCTGCCTGAATGGTCGCCGTTTGCGCCGACACGGTTCCCGTCAGGACATCCACATCGGCGGACGCCGCCACATAGGCGCTGTCGGTCGGGGGATAGTAGTCCTGCGTGAACGAGATCACTTCCTTGCGTTCGTCGGTGATGCTCATGCCGGCGATGATAACGTCATAGTTGCCCGACACGAGGTTGGGGATGATGCTGTCCCATTCGTTGGTGACCCATTCGCAGGTCAGTTCGGCCCGCACACACAGTTCGTCGCCCAGTTCGCGTTCAAACCCGGCCACTTCGCCAGCGTCATTGATGAAGTTGTAGGGAGGATAGGCGCCCTCGGTCCCCAAGCGCACGACGCCGTGCGATTCGGCAAAGGCCATGCCCGTGGTCAGCGCCAGTGTGGCAGTGGTCAGGATCAGTTTTTTCATTTTGGTATCTCCCGGTTATGAAAGTGCAGTCGTTGTTGTGCAGGTGGCGATCACGTCACCTTGGTTCTGGCCAAGCCACCGCACTTGCAGTTCGGCCAGTATCCCTTCGGCAGAGAGTTCTGCCAAATGGGTGTTCAGTGCGCCCAAGAGGTCAGGCGCGGATTTCGACACCGCAAAGGCAGGCCCGGCGGTGATGGTGGGATAGGTCCCGATATACAAGGCGCTGTCGCCCCCCGGCAGCCCGGATACGACCGCGCCCGATCCGAAATAGCCATCCGTGTCCCCCGCCAACATGGCGCGGGCGGCATCCTGTTCGGTGTCGTAGGCGTGGGTTTTGATCCCTTCGCGCTGCATCGCCAGTTCAAACAGCGACCCACCCGACACCGCAATCACGGCCCCGTTGGTGGCCACATCCGGCCCCCGCGCAGGGTCCCGCAGGAACAGTTCCCCGGTTGAGGCAACCAGACTGTAGTAGGGGCAGGTGAAATCGACAATCGCCGCCCGGTCTGCGTTGATGCCGATGCCCCCTGCAACCACATCCGCCTGTCCGGTCAGTAGCGTGTTCAGCAGGGATTGCGTCGGCACCTCGAACCACACGCAGTCATAGCCGCCCCGCGCACAGATTTCCCCCAAAAGGTCGATATCCATGCCCGTGGTCGCGGCACCCGGCGTGGTGATGTAATAGGGCGGATAATGGCCAGATGTGGCAATCCGCAACGTGTCCGCCGCCGCCCCAAGCGGCAACAGCCCAAGACAAAGCCAGAATGGGATAAGGCCCGCGCGCAGTGTCATGCCGGGGCCGTCGCAGACAGGAATTGCCGCAGACGGTCGGTTTTCGGGGCCCCGAACAGGGTTTCGGGCGGTCCCTGTTCCTCGATCCGGCCCAGATGCAGGAACACCACATGGTCGCTGACGTCGGCGGCCAGCCGCATGTCATGGGTCACGATGATCATGGTGCGCCCTTCGGCGGCCAGATCCTTGATCACGCGGATCACCTCTTGTTCCAGTTCGGGATCGAGCGCCGATGTGGGTTCATCAAACAGGATCGCCTTGGGTTCCATGCACAAGGCCCGCGCGATAGCCGCCCGTTGTTGTTGCCCCCCCGACAGCATCGCGGGGTAAACGTCGCATTTGTCGCCGATCCCGACCTTGTCCAGATAGCGGCGGGCGGCCTGTTCCACCTCGGCCCGGTCCCGTTTCAGAACGGTCAGCGGGGCCTCCATCACGTTTTGCAGGATGGTCATGTGCGCCCACAGATTGAACTGTTGAAACACCATCGACAGGTTGGTGCGGATGCGGATCATCTGCGCCTTGTCCGCCGGATGCCGCCCCAGCCCGGTGCCCCGCCATGTCACGGGTTCCCCGCAAAACAGAACATCGCCTTGCTGACTGTCCTCCAGCAGGTTGGCGCAGCGCAGCAATGTGGATTTGCCCGAACCCGACGACCCAATAAGCGACACCACGTCCCCGGCCCGCGCGACGATGTCCACCCCCTTGAGCACTTCGAGCGTGCCATAGGATTTGTGCAGGTTGCGGATTTCGATGACCGGTGTGTCGGGAACGGGCGTATCTTGGGTCACTTTGGGCGGGCGTCCTTGTTTCAAGCGAGGAGTAGGGCCGAAATCAGGCGTCAATGCAACGCCCTTTGTGGGCTGCGCCGCAGGGTCAGGTGTCAAACGACCGCAGGGTCGGGGGTGCCTGCCACAAGGTTGGGCGGTAAGGGAAAATCATAGGCGGCGTCCGGCAGATCAACGATCCCCCGCAGGCCGAGCGTCCGGCGGTGGTCGGCGGGCAGCGCCGCAATCGCGTCGCGCAGGGCCGACGCATAGGGGGCCGGGTCCTGCCCCGCCCGCGTTATGAATGTCATCCCCGGTGACGCATCCGTGTGCCCGATCACCCGCAAGCCTGCGGGGGCCGCATCCCCCGATGCCCGCATCATGCCCCAAGTGTGCGCGTCAATGGTGGCAAGGTCCGCCGCCCCGGACGCCACGGCCTCGACACTTGCCCGGTGGGCGTGGGTGTGCAGGACCGGATCGAACTGGAACCCGCGGGCCGCCGCCCACAACTGGGCCGCGCCATAGCCGGAGTTTGACAAACGTTCGTTGTAGGCAAAGCGGTGCGCGGCGCAGTCCTCGGGCCGCTGCGCCGGGTCATCGGCGCGCACCACGAACACGGCGTAATAGTATCCGGGTTGGGCACCCGGCAGGCCATAATCGGCTGCGCCGATGCGGGTCACCTTGCCTTGAAACTGTGCGCGGTAGGGCAGGTTGCAGATCTGACCCAGCACAAGGTCGGGATGCGCCCAGCCGACCATGTGGTGCAGGTCCCGGTTCAGGCTGTCCGGGGCCGCAATACTCCGATCCCGCAACCCGTCCCGGATCAGGGTCCACAAGGCTTCATGGGCTGCATGGGTGTGCGGCCAGTCATACATCGGCAGGCTGGCGATCATGCCCGTCCGGCCTCGATCTTTTGACGCAGTTGCGCGCTTTGCTGGTCGGTGAGGCCCAGCATGTGCGCCACCATCCGCATGAGCGCGTCTTCTTCGACCTCGCGCACACCATCCGCCAGAACGATGTCCCACATCGCCTCGACCACGGCGGCGCGGTCGTCGAAATCCACGGCGGCCTTTATCGCGCGGGTGAACCGGACGGTGTCGGGGGCCTCGGTTTCCAACACTTCGCAGTCCAACCGCAAGGCGGCGGCCTGCGCGTCTGTCAGGCCATAACGGGTGGCCAGAACCCGGTCGATCCGGGCGATTTCGGCGGCATCATAGGCGCCGTCGGATTTCGCGATGCGCACCAACAGGGCACCCAGAGCCTTGCGGGCGTCGGTGTCGGTCAGGCGGGCGGGGGCGGGGGC
>JBGSIZ010000317.1:0-3714 GCA_041742255.1 Marivivens sp.
GCCGCCGTTGATCTCATCCGCCCCCGCGCCCCCGTCCAGCCGGTCGTTGTCGCCGCCGCCGTTCATGAAGTCGTCGCCGTTGCCGCCCGACAGGCTGTCGTTGCCTGCCCCGCCGGACATCACGTCGTTGTCGTCCTGTCCCAGCATCACGTCGTTGCCGTCCCCGCCAAACAGCCGGTCATCCCCTGCGCCGCCTGTGACGCTGTCGTTGCCCGCGTCCCCGTAGACCCGGTCATTGCCGTTTTCCCCATAGAGCCAATCCGCCCCGTCCCCGCCATAAAGCGTGTCGTTGTCATTGCCCCCAAAGAGTTTGTCGAAATCCGCTCCGCCAAACAGCAGGTCATTGTCGTTGCCGCCCATCAGCCGGTCCTGACCCGCGCCGCCGTCGAGCATGTCTTGCCCATCGCTGCCATAGAGTTTGTCGTGGCCATCCCCGCCATAGAGCGCGTCATTGCCGGTGCTGCCCGAAACAAGGTCGTTGCCCAAGCCGCCATAGAGCGCATCGCTGCCGGTTTGGCCTTCGATCCGGTCATCGCCGCCGTCCCCCAGCACCACATCATCGCCCGCCCCACCCAGATAGCTGTCTTCGCCGTCCAGAAGTGCAATCTGGTCTTCGCCGACTGTGCCGACGAGCGTGTCGGCGAATTCTGTCGGGATCAGTGGTTCCAGCACGGCGTCAAGCGTGAGCGCTGTGGTCAAAGTCATGATATTTCCCCCCGGAAAAATGCAGTGTTTCCGGTGCCGCACACCGGGTTCAGAATGTTCATTTAATGTGATCCACAGCTGGCAGCATGGAATCACATATAATTTGGTAACCACGCGGGGGCCGTCCCGCGAGAAAAATGTGGCAGAATTGTGCAATAAAAAAGGCGACCTGCCCGAAAGGACAGGTCGCCCGTGTGGTGCCCGGCAGAACCGAGGCTGCGTCCGATTACATCGGGGGCAGGATCACCGCGTCGATGACGTGGATCACGCCGTTCGAGGCTTCGATGTCGGCGGTCACGATGTTTGCGCCGTTGATCTTGGCCCCACCGTCGAGCGTGATGGTGGCGTCAGCGCCGTTCACGGTTGCGGCCATCATGCCTTCGGTCAGGTCGGTCGACATGACCTTGCCGGCGATGACGTGGTAGGTCAGGACCTTGGCCAAGGCTTCGGGATCAGCCAACAGGGCCTCGACAGTGCCAGCGGGCAGGGCTGCAAAGGCTTCGTCGGTTGGTGCGAAGACGGTGAACGGGCCTTCGCCCTTGAGCGTTTCGACCAGACCGGCGGCTTCGACGGCGGCGACGAGCGTGGTGAAGGTGCCAGCCTCGACGGCGGTGTCAACGATGTCCTTGGAGTGACCGGCGGCAAATGCTGCGGTCCCCACGGCGGCGGCGGTGGTCAGTGCGATAAATGTACGACGGATCATCTTAACTTCTCCCATTTGAAGTGAATGCCGTTGTGGCATCGTAGGGTGTTACGGGCCTGCGCCGGACCGGATCACCGGGGATTTCCGCCACCCCCGGTTGACGAAAAAGCCGGCCGCTCTAAGCCGCGCATCGTTTCGATTTCCAGTCACATCTTGTTTATCCGCCGTGAGTGATCCGTCAGAATTTGGCCCGGTTACACCCTCACAACACAATCGTGACGCCCTGTTTCATTGGAAATGAGGTATTCCGTCCCAAACTGTTATACCGCCCACAACATACGGAGACACGAAATGGCCCACCGCTGGACAAACGATCTGACCCTTGCTGATGTCACCCCCAAGCCCCTGTGGCTTAACCGCCGTCAGATCATCGCGGGCGCTGCAGCCGCTGGCATGGGGTCCATTGCGGGCAGTGCGCAGGCCCAGGCCGTGTTGATGCCCAACACCCTGGAAGAGATCACCAGCTACAACAATTACTATGAATTCGGCACCGGCAAAGAAGACCCCGCCCGCAACGCAGGGGCCTTGGACACATCCAACTGGTCCATCATGGTGGATGGTCTGGTGGACAACCCCGGCCCCTATACCCTCGCCGAGTTGACCGATGGCCTGACCGCCGAAGAACGCATCTATCGGTTCCGCTGTGTCGAAGCGTGGTCGATGGTGGTGCCGTGGAACGGGTTCGAGCTGGGCGATATTCTGAACAAGGTCGGCGTGCAGGATGCTGCCCGCTACGTCGCGTTTGAAACCGTCGTCCAGCCCGAGAACATGATCGGCGTGCAGCGCCAAGTGCTGCCGTTCCCCTATGTCGAGGGATTGCGCATCGACGAGGCCATGCATCCCCTGACCCTGATGGCCACCGGGATCTACGGAGAACCGATGCCCAATCAGAACGGCGCCCCCATCCGGTTGGTGATGCCGTGGAAATACGGGTTCAAGTCGATCAAGTCGATTGTTCGGATCAGTCTGGTGGCTGACGAACCGCCGACATCGTGGAATATCGCCAATCCCCGCGAATACGGGTTTTATTCCAATGTGAACCCGACCGTCGATCACCCCCGTTGGTCGCAGGCGACCGAGCGCCGGATTGGTGGCGGATTGTTTGCCGCCCGTCAGGACACGCTGATGTTCAACGGCTACCCCGAAGTCGCCAGCCTGTATGACGGCATGGACCTGACGGCGCAGTTCTGACGCAGGGATCGGGACAGAGCATGCAGATGACAGTGGTTGACAGGGTGAACGCCGCCGCGCGGCGGGTTCCGACGTGGTCCCTGTATATAGTAGGGGCCGCATGGGTGGGCTGGCTGTTCTGGCTGGGTCTGTCCGGGCAGTTGGGCGCAGAGCCGATCAACCGTCTGGAACGCGAATACGGCGAGCTGGCGATCAAGCTGATCATTGCCGGGCTGATGGTGACCCCGCTGCGCCGCTGGACGGGTGTGAACCTGATCCGGTTTCGCCGGGCGATTGGGGTCACCGCGTTCTTTGTGGTGCTGGCGCATTTGCTGGTCTGGGCGGTTCTGGATGTGCAAAGCCTGAGCCGGGTCTGGGCCGATATCCTCAAGCGTCCGTATGTGACGATCGGGATGGCCGCGTTTGTCCTGTTGATCCCGCTTGCCGTCACATCGAACAATTGGTCGGTGCGCCGGATGGGCGGCGCGCTGTGGCGTCGGGTGCATTTGCTGACCTATCCGGCCGCGATATTGGGCGGCGTGCATTATCTGTGGCTGGTGAAGGGGTTTCAGATTGAACCTATCGTCTACATGACGGTGATCGCTGGACTGTTGGCACTGCGGTTGAAGTGGCGCAGACGGGCCGCGCTGGCCTGAACAGGGCAGGCGTTGGGGGTCGCTGGTTATAGACCACCAGATATAGAAATGCGGTTGGTTTTCCCGTGAACCCGGTTTTCAAATCGCCGGAAAATTGGGCGAACCTGTGGATAAGTCCTTGGTTTTCCCCAAAATCGGGGAATTTGAAAAAAGTGGCGATGAAGTGAAAAAACTGCTTGCGGCCCCCGAACGGAAACCTTAGAAGCCCCTTCACCGGAGGCGCTACGGCGAACGACGGGGCGCCAGACGGGCCAGACGGCAACGAGACGCAGAAGAAAATCAGAGGCAATCAGGCGGGGCGCGCCAAGTATGTAGGGCGCACTCAGTCGGTTTTGTTTCGCCGCTATTTGAAAATTTAATATCTGAAGAGATATGTG
The DNA here is from genome assembly GCA_041742255.1 of Marivivens sp. Classification (GTDB taxonomy): domain Bacteria; phylum Pseudomonadota; class Alphaproteobacteria; order Rhodobacterales; family Rhodobacteraceae; genus JBGSIZ01. The sequence continues at coordinate 3,612 of JBGSIZ010000317.1, forward strand.
GGCGGTTTGGGTTCATTTCGATGGATCAGACGTCTGGATATCGCGCCACTAGGGTTTCGGCTCGATGATGTGGTGTCAGCTTCACTGTCTTGAGTGGCTTTCG
>JBGSIZ010000318.1:0-10636 GCA_041742255.1 Marivivens sp.
GGGCCATAGGGGCGCCCGGTGATGATCAGATCGGCATAGCGCATCGCGCGGGCAAGGGTCAGGTCCAGCCCGGCGGTGGACACGACCAAGGGTTGGACGGCGACCCGGGTCTGGCCAATCGGGATCTGGGTATTGACCCATTGCACAAGAGTTTCAGCGCGGGCCTGTGCCTCTTCGGCACCGGCCTCGATGACCATGGCGGCGGCTCCAGCGGGCAATGCCTCGTATCTTGTGGGGTCCAGACCGACGCAATGGATATCCAGATGAGCCCCCGCGGCATCGGCAAGGGACAGGGCGGTCGCCAATGTGGCCTTGTCCGCGGCCTCGTCGGTGACAGCAATCGCAAAGCTTCCCGTGAACATGGCGTTCTCCATTTGTGATTGATCCAACATCTGAACCGCCTCCATGTTCGCAGGTCCGGATCGGGCCTGCCTTGATATTTGTCAAAAATCATCGGCGGGTTCCTTGACATGGATCAAGGCAAGGGGGGGCGGGGTCTGAAAAACGGGGGGCAGACCGAAACAGCCGGGGGCGGTCCGGGCGTTGGACCCCTGTTGCAGAAAAAGGACACGGATTTCATGTGGGATTGGACCAAGATCGTCGCGCTGGGGGTTGTGACCCTGATCGCGGCCATCGCCGCAAACTTTGCGCGGGACCTGGCGTATCAGGTGCATGCGTTGATCGTCATGGCGGTGGCGGGCGGGTTGTTCGTCTGGACGGTGCGGCGGGTAGACGACCCGGTGAGGGTCGGCGAGACGGGCTATATGGACGGCGTCATTCGCTACGGCGTGATCGCAACGGCGTTCTGGGGGCTGACCGGGTTTCTGGTCGGGGTCATCATCGCGTTTCAACTGGCGTTCCCACAACTCAACTATGAAATCCTGCAAGGGACGGGGAATTTCGGGCGGCTGCGGCCGCTGCACACCTCGGCGGTGATCTTTGCTTTTGGGGGCAACGCACTGATCTGCACCTCATTTTATGTGGTGCAACGGACATCGGCGGCGCGACTGTGGGGGGGAAACCTCGCGTGGTTCGTGTTCTGGGGCTACCAGTTGTTCATCGTGCTGGCCGCGACGGGCTACGTCCTTGGGGCAACGCAGTCCAAGGAATACGCGGAACCGGAATGGTATGTGGATATCTGGCTGACAATCGTCTGGCTGGCATATCTGGCGGTGTTCATGGGCACGATCATCAAACGCCGCGAGCCGCACATCTATGTGGCCAACTGGTTCTATCTGGCGTTCATCGTGACGGTGGCGATGCTGCATCTGGTGAACAACCTGTCGCTTCCGGTGTCGGTGTTCGGCTCCAAATCGGTGCAGGTGTTTTCGGGCGTGCAGGATGCCATGACGCAGTGGTGGTATGGGCACAACGCCGTCGGATTCTTTCTGACGGCGGGGTTTCTGGGGATGATGTATTACTTCGTGCCCAAACAGGCGGAACGGCCTGTGTTCAGCTATAAACTGTCGATCATCCACTTCTGGGCGCTGATCTTTCTCTACATCTGGGCGGGGCCGCACCACCTGCACTACACGGCGCTGCCGGATTGGGCGGGGACGCTGGGGATGGTGTTTTCGATCATCCTGTGGATGCCGTCGTGGGGGGGGATGATCAACGGGCTGATGACGCTGTCGGGGGCGTGGGACAAGATCCGGACGGACCCGATCATGCGGATGTTCGTGATCTCGCTGGGGTTCTACGGCATGTCCACGTTCGAGGGTCCGATGATGTCGATCCGGGCGGTCAACTCGCTGTCGCACTACACAGACTGGACCATCGGACACGTCCATTCCGGGGCCTTGGGCTGGAACGGGATGATCACCTTCGGGGCGCTCTACTTCCTGACGCCCAAACTGTGGAACCGGGCGGGGCTCTACAGCCTCAAACTGGTCAACTACCACTTCTGGCTCGCGACGATCGGGATCATTCTCTACGCGTCGTCGATGTGGGTGACCGGGATCATGGAAGGCCTGATGTGGCGCGAAGTAGACGCCAACGGCTTCCTCGTGAACTCGTTCGCGGACACGGTCGAGGCGAAATTCCCGATGTATGTCGTGCGGGGGTTGGGCGGGACGCTCTACCTCACCGGGGCAATCATCATGTGTTACAACCTGTGGATGACGGCCTTTGGCAAACAGCAAACCGCTGCTGCCGCCGTTCCCGCCGAATAATAGGAACCACGCGCCATGGGCATTCTTGATCGCCACAAGGTTCTGGAAAAGAACGCAACACTCCTCCTCGCGGGCAGCTTTCTGGTTGTCAGCATCGGCGGGGTGGTTGAAATTGCACCGCTGTTCTACCTGCAAAACACCATCGAAACGGTCGAAGGGATGCGGCCCTATTCGCCGCTCGAACTGACTGGACGGGACATCTACATCCGCGAAGGGTGCTATGTCTGCCATTCCCAGATGATCCGGCCCATGCGGGACGAGGTGGAACGGTATGGGCACTACAGCCTCGCGGCTGAATCCATGTATGACCACCCGTTCCAATGGGGGTCGAAACGGACGGGGCCGGACCTCGCACGTGTCGGGGGGCGGTATTCGGACGAATGGCATGTGGACCACCTGATGAACCCGCAATCGGTGGTGCCTGAATCGGTGATGCCGAAATACAGCTTTCTCATGAACCGGACGATTGACGGGGAATACATCGGGGACCTCGTGCGGACACACCGGGCGGTGGGCGTGCCCTACGACGACGACATGATCGGCAACGCTCAGGCGGATTTTCTGGTGCAGGCCAATGTGGACGGGGACACGCGGGACCTTTTGGCGCGGTATCCGGGGGCGCAGGTGCGCAACTTTGACGGGCAACCGGACCTGACGGAAATGGACGCGCTGATCGCCTATCTGCAAATGCTCGGGACGCTGGTCGATTTCTCGACCTTCACACCCGACGCTAGCCGCTAGGGGGAGGGACAGATGACCTATACCCTCTTTCGGGAATTCGCAGACAGCTGGGCGCTTCTGGTCCTCTTCGGGATCTTTGTGTCCATCATCTTCTGGGCGTTCCGGCCGGGCAGCAAACCCATCCACGATGACGCGGCGCAGGTGCCGTTCCGGTATGAAACCGGACCCGCACCCGATACCGACCATACCCCCGACACAGACCAACCAAAGGCACGGACATGACCCGAAAAGACATCAAACCCGATCAGGTCGAAACCACCGGACACAGCTGGGACGGGATCGAGGAATACAACAACCCCCTCCCGCGGTGGTGGCTCTGGATGCTCTACGCGACCATCGTCTGGGGGATCTGGTATGTGATCGCGTATCCGGCATGGCCGCTGCTGACAGGGGCGACGCCGGGCTATCTGGGCTATTCGACGCGGGCGCTCGTGGCCGAGGATATCGCGGCGGTCGATGCGGCCAATGCGGGGATGATGGCGGACCTTGCCAATGCAGACCTTGAAACACTGGCGGCCAATGAACCCTTGCATGACTTTGCGGTCAACGGGGGGGCAGCGGTGTTCCGGGCCAATTGTTCGCAATGCCACGGGGCGGGGGCAGCAGGCGGGGTGGGCTATCCCAACCTTCTGGACAACGACTGGCTCTGGGGGGGGACCATCACGGACATCGCCTATACGGTCAACCACGGCATCCGGAACGAACAATCGCCCGATACGCGCTGGACACAAATGCCGGCCTTCGGGGACATCCTGACCAAAGAGGAAATCGGGGCACTTGTGGCGCATGTGCAAACCATCTCGGGGCAGGACGGGGATGCGGGGCTGGCGGAACAGGGGGCGACACTGTTCCTTGAAAACTGCGCGGCCTGCCACGGCGAAGCAGGCGAAGGCATCCGGGACATGGGGGCCCCCACGATCAACGACGCGATCTGGCTGTATGGGGGGGATGCGGACACGCTCACGCAAACCATCACCTACGCACGGTTCGGCGTCATGCCCGCATGGAGCGAGGAATGGCGGCCTGCGGGCGGTCTGTCCTTGGCCGAGGTGAACGCGGTCGCGGCCTATGTCCACCAGTTGGGCGGCGGCGAATAATTCCGGTATCCGGCGGGTGCAGCCTCGCCGGGTCTGCGCATCGGTTGGGCCTGTTCGCGCATTTCCCCACACCGATACGCCCTGTGACCCTCTCCCTGGGTCGCGCGGACCCACAGTCCCCTTGGCTCAAGTGCCAACGGGGGCTGTGGCGTTTTAGGGCCGGCGCGCCCGGGTCCACCTGAAACGACACACACGTCAGGATTGTAACCTGTGCTGTCTGTCTTGTGAAAACCCTTGATTTGTCCGGGGGACAGACGGCGTGCAACGGATGACCTTGCGTCGCAATGGGCGGCGCACCAGCATCCGGAGTTTTCATGTTACAGGAATACAAGGCGCAATATTTTCTCAGGTCAGGCAGCTCAGTTGGAACGGTCTCTACCCGGCTGGGCGAGGTGACGCTCGTTGACAACGACCTCGTTCGGGGCAACGGGACGACCGAAACCGCGACCACGTCGTTCACCGCCACCGGCCCGGAATTCGAAATTTTCAACGGCTACACGGAATTTGTCCTCACCGGGTTGTCGCTCGACAGCGTGGTGCGGCAGTTCGAGGATGGCGAGGTGTCAACCTCGGTCACCTTCACCGATGGCACCACGCTGGAGGGGGTTCTGGGGTTTCAGGATTTCGCCTCGGGCGCCTACGGCAGCTTCACCGAATGGTTCCTGCTGGATCAATCGGCGCTGGCGGCGGTTGGCAAAACCATGGCGGATGTTGCGGACATCGACGTGACGGCGCGTGTGGATCACTCCCTGAACTGGGATGATTTCGGGTTCACCCCCACGGGCGTCAACGTCCCCGATCCGGAACCGGAACCCGAACCGGAACCGGATCCCATCCTGACCCTTCTCGAAGGGACAGCGGGCAACAACCGGCTCATCGGCACCGCCGCCGACGAACTCATCATCGGGCGTGGCGATGACGACCGCCTGACAGGTGGGGCTGGCGCGGACACATTTGTTTTCGGCGGCGAAGCCCGCGACGGCGACCGCGACCGCGACATCATCACCGATTTCAGATCGGGCGAAGACACCATTCTGTTCGAGGCGGGCGCGTCCATTCGGTTCATCGAGGTGCGCAATGGAAACCTGCACATCCAGTTGAACGGCGACCGGGACATGATCATCGTCCAGAACGCGGATCAGGGGGCGGTTGCGTCCTTTGTGTTCAGCGACGATTTGGCGTTCGTCTGACAAACCCACACCGGCCGGGCACCCTTGGGGCAGTCCGGCCGGCCCATTTTGGGAAAAATGACACCGACGCGATACCGACGCAAAACCGATGGGTTATCCAAACCGCAGATCAACCCGGCCAAACGCGCCGAAATCGGCCTCGAACACCGAACCGGGCGGGGCCTCGATGGGGCGGATGAATGACCCGGACAGCACGATCTGGCCCGGTTCAATCCCCCGGCCATACTGGGCAAGCCGTTGAACAAGCCACACAATTCCCATCACCGGATCATCCAGAACCCCGGCACCCAACCCGGTTTCCTCGACCACGCTATCGCGTTTGACGATGGCGCCCACCCACCGCAGGTCATGGGCGTCCACAGCATGGCGTGCCACGCCCAGAACCACGCCCGCATTGGCGGCATTGTCGGCGACCGTATCGGTAATGATCCGGGATTTTCCGGTGGCGGGATCGGCGCGCAAAATGCGGGTATCCAGAATTTCAAACGATGGGGCCACATGGTCACAGGCGGCGATCACATCGGCGCGGGTGATCCCGGCCCCGGCCAATGGGGCGTTGAAAACAAACGCAATTTCGGCCTCGATCCGGGGCTGGATGAACCGGCCCGCGGGCACGGTGTCGCCGGTCTGAAACAGCATATCCGCCAGTAGAACCCCCGAATCGGGGGTGGTGATCTGCAACGCCTGCTGCATCGCGCGGCTGGTTAATCCGATCTTCCACCCGATTTGGGGAATACCTTTGGCGGCGATCACCGCCGCCTGCACCGCATAGGCATCGTCCAACGTCATCCCTGGATACCGGATCGACACTAACCCCATCTGTTTATTGTATTTTTCGGCCTCGACCAATGCGCGGGCGGCTTCTTGGATGTCGTCCGGCGTCATTCGTCCCGCACCCCATTGCGCAGCGTCCCAATGCCCTCGGCGGTCACTTCGACCACATCTCCCGGCACCAGAAACCGGGGCGGATCAAACCGCGCGCCCGCCCCCGTGGGCGTGCCCGTGACGATGATATCGCCGGGCACCAACGTTGTGAATGTCGAGATATAGGCGATCTGGCGCGCCACCGAAAACAGCATCCGGGACGTGCGGTCATCCTGACGGACCTCGCCGTTGACCGTTGTTTTCAAACCAATATCCGTGATCTGGGCCGGGTGGGTAAACGGCAAAAGAACGGGACCCATCGCGCCTGATCCGTCCCAGTTCTTGCCTTGGGTCACGTTGAATTTCGCGTGTCGGACCCAATCGCGCAGCGTGCCTTCGTTGCACAGGGTCAGGCCCGCGATATGGGTCAGGGCCTGCGCCTGCGGGATACGCCGCCCGGCGGTGCCGATCACCACGGCAACCTCGCCTTCATAATCCAGTTGGGGCGATTCGGGGGGCCGGACCAGCGGCTGGTCATGGCCCACAAACGACCGGGCAAACCGGATGAACAACGACATATTCGGCGGGGCCTCGGCCCCATCTTTGTATTCGGCGTTGCGGTCGGGGAAATTCACGCCGACGCAAATGATCTTTTCGGGGTCGGGCACCGGAATGTCATAAGTAAACGCACCGACCGGATGGGTCACGGCCCGACCCATCGCGGCATGAGCCATCTGTTTCAACGCGCCCGCCGCAATCACATCGCGCAACGTGCGCCAATGGGGAAAATCGGGGGACAAGGCAATCATGCCGCCGCGCGTCTGGACGCCCCAAAACTGCTGCCCCCCGGTGCTAAAGGTCGCAAACATTCACACCTCCCCGGCAAACTGGATCAACACGGGCAACGCCGCCTGCACATCGGCCTGTGTGCAGTCGAACTGCCCGACCTGAAACCGGACGACAACGCGCCCATTCACCCGGGTCTGGGTGATGTAGATGCGCCCGTCATCGTTGATTTTGTTGACATAGTCTATCATCTGGGCATCCGTCCGACCGGTCAGGGTGAACGTGAACAACGACAACACCGGGTCGCTCACAATCACAAATCCGGGTGTCTGGCGCAGGTCGCGGCACAGGCTTTGTGCCCAGTCCACATGATTGCGCAACCGCCCGCGCAGCCCCTCCATCCCATAGGACCGGATCAAAAACCACAGCTTGAGCGCGCGAAACCTGCGGCCCAATGGCACCGACCATTCGGAATAGTTGATGATCCCGTCCGCGCCGTGGGTTTTCAGATATTCGGGCTGAATGGCCAGCGTTTTGACCAGCGACGCGGGATCCGCGACAAAGTGTGCAGAACAATCAAACTGTGCGCCCAGCCATTTGTGCGGGTTGAACACGATGGAATCGGCCCCCTCGACCCCTGTCCACAGATGCCGGAATTCGGGCACGATCATCGCGGCGCCCGCCCATGCGGCGTCAATATGGGTATACAGCCCTTCGGCCTTGGCGACGGCAATGACGGCTTGCAGATCGTCACAGGCCCCGGTCCCGGTGCCCCCCGTGCAGGCAATCACACCCGCAGGCAGATACCCCGCCGCGCGGTCGGCGGCGATGGCATCGCGCAAGGCGTCCGGGTCCATCGACCGCAACGGCCCACTGGTCGGGATTCGAACCAGATTATCCTGCCCGATCCCGGCAACCCAGATGGCGCGGTCCACGCTCGTATGCACCTCGGCACTTGCATAAATCCGCAGGCGAGGCTGCCCCGACAGACCCTGTTGGTTCCCGGTCCACTGCAGACTGCGTTCACGCATGGTCAACACGGCGGCAAGGGTGGCGCTGGATGCGCTGTCCTGAATGACGCCGCTGAACCGGTCCGGCAGGCCAATGGCCTGTCGCAACCAATCCAGCATGACGGTTTCCATTTCGGTGGCGGCGGGGCTGGTTTGCCACAACATGCATTGGGCGGCGATGGTGCTGACCAACATTTCCGCCAACATGGACGGCGGGGCGGCATTGGCGGGGAAATAGGCGAAAAACCGGGGATGCTGCCAATGGGTGATGCCGGGCATCACGACGGATTCGAAATCGGCCATGATGGCCTCCATCGCCTCCGGTCCTTCGGGGGGGATGGCGGGCAATTGGGCGGCGATGTCACCAGGGGCCGTTTGGGCGCGCACCGGTCGGTCGCGCAGGGTCCGGTGATACTCGGCGGCCCAGTCGCTTATTTTGGCACCCCAATGGGCGAATTCGTCCCAATGCATGTATGTCCCCTACGGCGCGATGATCGGTTGGGCGGTCAGATCGCTGTGGCGCAGCGGGGCACCGTCAAACACGGACCCCAATTCGAACCACGATTTGGGGGCGGGCGCACCCCACAGGGTCTGTCGCTGCGGGTCGGTCAGGCTCCACCGGATCGGCTCCAGATCGGGATCGCAGGTTTGATAATCGGAACAGTAAATCTCGGTCCGGTGGCCGTCGCGGTCACGGATATACAGGAAAAACGCGTTCGAAATGCCGTGCCGCCCCGGCCCGCGTTCGATATTCTCCAGATATCCGGTCGTGGACATCAGATCCAGCAGGTCAATGATATTGAGGGGGGTGGGCACCCAGAACGCGGTATGATGCAAACGGGGGCCTGTGCCATTGGTGAACGCGATGTCATGCACGCCCCCCTTGCGGTGCATCCACGCGGCCCATGTGCGGTCGGTTTCATCATCTGCCGTATATTCCGTCAGGCGAAATCCCATCTCACCGTAAAATACCACACTCGCATCCACATTCGACGAAAACAGGTTGAAATGGTCAATGCGCAGCGGTTTGACCCCGTGATACAGCTTATACTGTTGATGGATCGGGGGAAGGCGGTCCATTTTGGCGTAAAATTCCAACGGCACGCTGAACGGGTCACGGGTGCGCAGAACGCGGCCCATGAACGGGCGGTCAACCCACGAAACGGGCAAATCCTTGGCGGTAAACCACGCCGCTGCGCGGTCCAGATCGGTGTCGTCCCACACCTTGAACCCCAACACGCCCACGCCCGGTTCGGGGGCGCGGCGCAGGATCATGCAATGGTGCCCCCGTTCCTCCAGCGCACGCAGATAGATCGTATCGGCGTCCTCGTGGGTGATTTGCAGGCCCAGCATGTCCACATAAAACCCGCGCGACCACGCCAGATCGGTCACATGCAATTCGACATGGGACAGGCGCACGATGTTGAACGGGGGATACAGGGCGGGGGCGGGAACAGGCATCGCGGTCTCCTATGCACCCAAACGGGGGATCTTGTGGGCACCCATGGCAAAGGCCACGTTCTTTTGTTCCATATAGAAATCAAACGACCATTGCCCGCCATCGCGGCCAATCCCGCTGGATTTGACGCCGCCGAACGGGGTGGGCAGGTGGCGCACGTTTTCAGAGTTTACCCAGATCATTCCGGCCTCCAACCCCTGCGACATCCGCAGCGCGCGGGTCAGATCGTTGGTCCAGATATACCCGGTCAGGCCATAGGCGACGCCGTTCGCAATTTCCAATGCCTCGGCCTCGTCCCGGAACGTCAGCAGGGTCAGAACGGGGCCGAAAATCTCCTCTTGGGCGATGCGCATGTCGGGGGTGGCCTGCGTCAACAACGTGGGGGCCACGAAATACCCGGCATCGCCAACGCGCGCACCACCAGCAGACACAATCGCGCCTTCTGACCGGGCAATATCAAAATAGGACATGACTTTGTCAAAATGGGTCTGATGGATCAACGGCCCGACTTCGGTCGCCGGGTCCAACGGATGGCCCACCTTGATCGCACGGGCCCGCGCGGCGACCTTCTCGGCGACCTGCGCCGCGATGCTGTCATGCACCAACAAACGGCTGGACGATGTGCAGCGTTCGCCGTTCAGCGAATAGATCATGAACACGATAGCATCCACCGCGCGGTCAATATCGGCGTCGTCAAATACGATGACCGGGTTCTTGCCGCCCAGTTCGAAATGCACCCGTTTCAGGGTGTCGGCACCTTGTTTCATGATCATCGACCCGGTCCGGGTTTCGCCGACAAACGCAATCGCCTTGATATCGGGATGTTCGGTCAACGCGCGGCCCGCATCCTCGCCCATGCCGTTGACAAGGTTCAGAACGCCGGGGGGCAGACCGGCCTCGTGGCAAATCTCGGCCAGCAGGCGGGCGGTCAGGGGCGAAAATTCGGCCGGTTTGTGAACCACGGTGCAGCCCGCGGCGAGGGCTGGGGCAATTTTCCATGTGGACAACATGAACGGCGTGTTCCACGGCGTGATGACGCCCACGGGGCCAATCGGCACGCGGGTCGTGATGTTCATATGGTCCGCCGTGGGCAGGGTCAGACCATCGCGGGCGGTGGGGGCCAGATCGGCATAATACCGGAAATTCTCGGCTCCCCGGATCGCGGCCTTGGACATGAACCGCCACGCCTGCCCGGTGTCCCAACATTCGCACAGGGCGATTTCCTCGGCGCGGGCTTCGATCGCGTCGGCGATGCGGTGCAGGATTTTCTTGCGGTCGGCCCCGCTGGTGGCGGCCCATGCGGGAAACGCGGCCCTTG
>JBGSIZ010000319.1:0-5671 GCA_041742255.1 Marivivens sp.
CGCGAAACGCATACAATCCAGCCGCCCCGGCTCCGGCCCCGGCCATCAGGGCCAACAACGTGCGGCGGCCCACCAACCGGGGCAAATCCTGCCGAAACCCGCCATCGTGGTCATGTTCGTTCATCCGTTCGCCCTTTCCCGGCCAATCCTGTTCGCGCCTTTCTTACGCAGGATCCGGGCGGTTCCGTCGGTATTTTTGCGCGGCTTGCCCTCACAATCTTGCAGACTGCCATCTATCGGTCCAGTCTGGCCGCAACATAAGGCCAGACACCCATGCCCATCCCCCCCGAATCCTTCCTCCTCGACCCCGCCGGCGAAGGCACGCTGCAAGGGCGGATCCAGCAAATGGTGGCCCAGGGGATCTTGGCCGGGCGGTATCGGCCGGGGGAAAAACTGCCGTCCTCGCGCAAACTGGCGACCCATCTGGGGGTCAGCCGGATCACGGTGACGCTGGCCTATACGGAACTTCTGGCGGATGACTACATCACCTCGCGCGGGCGGTCGGGCTATTTCGTGTCGGCCAACGCGCCCGAACCGCCCAACTTTCCGGCGCTGCCTGCGGGCCAGGGAAACGTGGATTGGGGGCGGATACTGGGGCCCCGGCAAACGCACCCCTTTGGTCTGGAGAAACCGGCCAACTGGGCGACCTACAAATACCCGTTCATCTACGGTCAAGCAGACCCAACCCTGTTCGACAGCGCGAACTGGCGGCTTTGCGCGCTGCAGGCCTTGGGCAAACGGGACTTTGCGGCACTGACCACCGATTATTTCGACGGAGACGACCCCAAACTGGTGGATTTCATCGCGCGGCAAACGCTGCCCCGGCGGGGAATTCTGGCCAATCCAGACGAAATTCTGGTGACGCTGGGGGCGCAAAACGCGCTCTGGCTCACAGCACAAATCCTGCTGAACCCCCGGCGGCACGCGGTGATCGAGGACCCCTGCTACCCCGCACTGCGGTCCATCCTGCAACAAACGCGGTGCCACCTGACACCTGTGGGCATCGACGCGGACGGGTTGCGGCCCGACGCGCTGCCGCCGGAAACGGACGTTGTGTTCACCACGCCCAGCCACCAATGCCCCACTACGGCCACCATGCCACTGGCGCGGCGGCACGCGCTTCTCGACCGGGCCGAGGCCGAGGATTTTCTGATCGTCGAAGACGACTATGAATTCGAAATGTCGTTCCTCAAACCGCCCTCGCCCGCGCTCAAATCGCTGGACCGGAACGGGCGGGTGATCTACGCGGGGTCGTTCTCCAAATCGCTCTTTCCGGGATTGCGGCTGGGGTATCTGGTGGGTCCGGCCCCGTTCATCCAACAGGCACGCGCGCTGCGGGCGTCGGTCCTGCGGCACCCTCCCGGCCATGTGCAGCGGACAACGGCGTATTTCCTGTCGCTCGGGCATTATGACGCGCTGGTGCGGCGGATGGCGCGGGCCTACCACGACCGCAGACAGGTGCTGGATCAGGCGATATCGGATCACGGGCTGACGGTGGCCGGGCGGGGCACCTTTGGCGGCTCGTCGGTCTGGATGCAGGCCCCCGCCGCGGTGAACACGCAAACACTGGCGCAGCGGCTTCAGGACAAATCGGTCCTGATCGAACCGGGGGGGGCATTTTTCAACGGCCCGGACCAACCAACAGACTTCTACCGGCTGGCCTATTCCTCAATCCCCACCGCCCGCATCCGGGACGGGGTCGGCCTGATCGCGCAGGCCATTCACGCGCTCTGGCCCTAACCCGCCCCCTCATCTGGCCCTAACGGCCCGGCCCCCATGGGCCTAGTGTCCCACCAACATTCATTTCCCCAAAGGTTCCCCCAAATGAAAATGACGACCGAAGAAGCGTTCGTGAAAACCCTCCAGATGCATGGGATCGAACACGCCTTCGGGATCATCGGATCGGCTTTCATGCCCATCTCGGACCTGTTCCCCAAGGCGGGGATCACGTTCTGGGACTGCGCGCACGAAGGGTCGGGGGGCATGATGGCAGACGGCTACACCCGGGCCAGCGGCAAGATGTCGATGATGATCGCGCAGAACGGCCCCGGCATCACCAATTTCGTCACGGCGGTGAAAACGGCGTATTGGAACCACACACCGCTCTTGCTGGTGACACCGCAGGCCGCGAACAAGACCATCGGCATGGGCGGGTTCCAAGAGGTCGAACAGATGAAACTGTTCGAAGACATGGTCGCCTATCAGGAAGAGGTGCGCGACCCCTCCCGCGTGGCCGAGGTGCTGAACCGGGTCATCCTGAACGCGAAACGGGCGTCGGCCCCGGCACAGATCAACATGCCGCGCGATTACTGGACCCAAGTGATCGACATCGACCTGCCCGCGATTGTGGAATTTGAACGGCCCGCAGGTGGCGAGGACGCGATCAAACAGGCGGCGGCCCTCCTGTCCTCCGCCAAATTCCCGGTGATCCTGAACGGGGCGGGGGTCGTGCTGGCAGGGGGCATCGCCGACAGCGCGGCACTGGCGGAACGGCTGACGGCCCCCGTCTGCGTGGGCTACCAGCACAACGATGCGTTTCCGGGGGGGCATCCGCTCTTTGCCGGTCCCTTGGGCTATAACGGGTCCAAGGCGGCGATGGAACTGATCGCACAGGCGGATGTGGTCTTGTGCCTTGGCACCCGGCTCAACCCGTTTTCGACCCTGCCGGGCTACGGGCTGGACTACTGGCCACGCGACGCGAAAATCATTCAGGTGGACATCAACCCCGACCGGATCGGCCTGACCAAAAAGGTCAGCGTGGGGATCGTGGGGGACGCGAAAAAAGTGGCACAGGCGATCCTTGGCACCCTCGCCAAAACGGCGGGGGACACCGGGCGGGACGCGCGGCGGGCGACTATCGCCCAGACCAAATCGCAATGGGCACAGCAATTGTCGTCGATGGACCACGAAGACGATGATCCGGGCACCTCGTGGAACCACCGGGCGCGGACGGCAAAACCCGACTGGATGTCACCCCGTATGGCATGGCGGGCGATCCAGTCCGCCCTCCCGCGCGAGGCGATCATCAGCAGCGATATCGGCAACAACTGCGCCATCGGCAACGCCTACCCCACCTTTGACACCGGGCGGAAATATCTGGCGCCGGGGCTGTTCGGACCCTGCGGCTACGGTCTGCCCTCGGTGATCGGGGCGAAAATCGGTTGCCCGGACGTGCCCGTGGTGGGCTTCGCGGGGGACGGGGCCTTTGGCATCGCGGTGACGGAACTGACGGCGATCGGGCGGCCGGAATGGCCAGCCATCACCATGGTCGTGTTCCGCAACTACCAATGGGGAGCGGAAAAACGGAACTCCACGCTTTGGTATGACGACAACTTTGTAGGCACCGAACTGGACGACGGGGTCAGCTATGCAGGCATCGCACAGGCCTGCGGGCTTCAGGGCGTGCAGGCGCGGTCCATGGACGACCTGCGGGCGGCGCTCACCCGTGCCATCGACGACCAGATGACACACAGCAAAACCACCTTGATCGAGGCGCTGATAAATCAGGAACTGGGGGAACCCTTCCGCCGGGACGCGATGAAAAAACCGGTGGCGGTGGCGGGCATCTTTGCAAGCGACATGCGGCCACAGCGGCCACTTTGACCGCGCTCCATGCCTTTGTGCCTGAAATATCCCGGGGGACGGACCCGCAAGGGCCCCGGGGGCAGAGCCCCCATCTTCAGGCGAATGGGCAGAGCCCCCATTTCAAAGCCGATGGGCAGAGCCCCCACTTTATGGCTGCGGGGCAGAGCCCCCATTTTAAAGCCAATGGGCAGAGCCCCCGCCATGACAGCGCCCCATGCCGTTTGACCTGACGCTGTTCCAATCGGTCTGGATGGCAGGGGGGTTGTTTCTGGCGGCCTTCGTGCGGGGCTATTCGGGGTTCGGGTTCGCGGCATTGGTGATCTCGGCAGCCAGCATCGTGACCAACCCGCTGCCGTTTGTGCCGGTGGTGATCCTGGCGGATTTCCTTCTGACGGGAACGCAAGCGCGGCAAATCTGGCCGGACATCGACTGGCGGCGGACAGGGTTCCTGTTCGCGGGCTGTCTGGTGGGGGTGCCGGTGGGGGTCTGGGGGCTGGCGGCAATCGGAACAGACCCGGCGCGGACGGTCATCGCAGGGTTCATCCTTGTGATGTGCGGGGTGCTGGTGGCGGGCTGGACGCTGCAACGCCCAGCGGGGGGGGCGGCGCATGTGGGGGTCGGGGTGATCTCGGGGCTGGCCAACGGGGCGGCGGTCGGGGGGCTTCCGGTGGCGGCGTTCTTTGCGGCGCAACCCATTCGGGCGGCGACGTTCCGGGCCACGCTCATCGCCTATTTCACGGCGCTGGACCTCTGGACGCTGCCCAACATGGCACAGGCAGGGATGATCTCGTGGGACACGGTCTGGGCCACGGTCTACGCCATGCCGGTTCTCCTCCTTGGGCTGCACCTTGGGTCGCGGCATTTCCTGCGGGCCAACCCACAGGACTTCCGGCGGTTCGCCATCGGGCTTCTGGCGGGGCTGGCGACGCTGGGTCTCTTGCGGGGGGTGCTATGATCCTGTCACATCGGGGTCACGGCAACCCGGCACACATCAGGTCTGACCGCAACACCGGAGGCCCCAATGCGTGACCCGTTCCCTTTCCTCGCCCCGACCCCGCCCCATTGCCCGGCTGGGCTGCTGGCCCGCGCCAAAGGGTTGCCAATTCCCCGCGTCGCACTCGTGAACGCAGGCAGCGTGAACGCGCTCTCGGGCATCCGGGACGCGGTTCTGGCCGGGCTGGCGGACCCCATTCTGCTGGGGGACACAGGCAAGATCCGGGCGACAGCCCAAGACATCGGCTGGGACATCGGGGGGCTGCGGCTCATTCACGCGCCGGGGGACACGGCGGCGCCAATGGCGGCCGATCTGGCGCGGATGAACGAAGCAGACGCGATCATGAAAGGCCAGATTCACACCTCAACCTTTCTCAAGGGGCTGTTGCCCTCGGCGGCGGGCCTGCGGGAAAAAGGAACACGGTGCGGGCACATCTTTCACATCACGGCGCCCCATTCGGACCGGCCCCTGCTGCTGACAGATGCGGCGCTGAACGTGGATCCGGACGTGGAAACGCGGCAGGCTTGTCTGGCACACGCGGTGCGTCTGGCGCACCTGCTTGGCATCGCGCAACCCCGCGCGGGGCTTCTGGCCCCAACCGAGGATGTGATCCCCTCGGTCGTCAACACGGGCGAGGCGGCGCAAATCGCGGCATGGGCCAAAACCAACCTGCCCACCGCACAGGTGCAGGGGCCAATGGCGCTCGACCTTATCTTTTCGGCAGACGCGGCGCGGGCCAAGGGGTTCGCATCCGACGTGGCGGGCGACGCCGATATCATGGTGGTGCCCAATATCACCTCGGGCAACGCGCTGTTCAAACTGATGGCGCTGGGGATGGGATGCTGCACAGGCGGGATCGTTCTGGGGCTCAAGGTGCCGGTGCTGCTCACCTCGCGGGCACAAGGGGCGGCAGACCGGCTCGCCTCGGCCGCGCTGGGGGTCATCGCGGCGCAAAAGGACCCGGCATGATCCTTGTTCTCAACACCGGTTCGTCCTCGATCAAGGTGGCGCTGTTTGACCGTGACCTACGGGACATCCTGCGCGGGTCGGTATCGGGGATCGGCGGGGCGGGCGGGCTACGGCTCGGCCCCA
>JBGSIZ010000320.1:0-2647 GCA_041742255.1 Marivivens sp.
CCAGCCGGTCAAGGTCGCCGCCACAGGCCGATTTGACCTGCGCGATCAGGCTGATGGCACAGGCCCGCGCGGCGGCGGCCCCGTCTGCCACCGACATTTCCGCACCCAGCCGCCCGGTGATCAACCCGTCCGGCCCGTTCGAGATTTGGCCCGAGACATACAGCATGGTCCCTGATTGAACGAACGGGACATAGTTCGCTGCCGGGGCAGGGGCCACGGGCAAGGTCACGCCCAGTTCGGCCAGTTTTTCGTCATATCCTGCCATCGTCGCCTCCTGTGCCTGCGTTGCGCGGACGCTAGCGCGCGGCGGGGCCAAGGGCAATCACGACTCCCGGAATGCCTTGGCGAAATAGTCCGACAACGGCTTGACCAGATATTCCAGCGGGGTGCGTTGATCCGTGCTGATGAACGCCTCTACGGGCATGCCGGGGATCAGGGTGATACCGTCCGGCATACGGTCTTTTTCTTCCTCGGACAGTTCAATCTCGGCCCGGTAATAGGACACGCTGGTGGTTTCATCCTGAAACGCATCCGCCGATATTTGCACGACCCGGCCAAAGAGTTCGGGCGTTGTGCGCCGATCAAAGGCCGAAAAATGCAGCGTCACCTCTTGGCCGACAAAGATCTGGTCGATGTCGCGCGGTTCCACCTGTGTGGTGATGATCAGGGGGCGATCCTGCGGCACCAGAAACAGCACGGGATCGGCGGGCCGGACCACGCTACGCGGTGAAAACACCCGCAGGCCATAGACCACGCCCGACAGTGGCGCGCGTATTTCCAGCCGGTCCAGTTGCGTGAGCAGAGACCGCCGTTTTTCGCGCAGTTCCAGTTCATTATATTGCAGGTCCCGCAGGCGGGTCAGGGCCTCCTCGACGCGGGTGGTGGCGATGCGCAGCACCTCGATGTCGATCTCGGTCATGCGGCCTTCGGCTTGGGCGACGGTGGCGGCCAATTCCCCGGCTTGCCCCGTCAGCGCAGCCTCCTCGCGTTGCAGGGCAAGGACGCGGGGGGCTTGGGCCAGACCCCGGTCCAGCAGGCTTTGCTGATTCGTCAGTTCTTCGGCAATCAGGGTCAATTGGGTGGTCAGCGCGCCTTGTTGGGCGCGGATGCCGTCGATCTGATTTGCGATCTGGGCACGGCGGCGGGCGAGTTGTTCAATCTCGGCGGCTTCGGCAGCCTGGCGGGCCTCATACAGACCCGATTGCCCCTCCATCAGACGCGCCGCCGCATCGCCCCCAACCTCGGTCAGCAGGGGGTCGAACGTGATCGTGGGCGCGCCGATCTGTTCGGCCTCGTAGCGGCCACGCCGGGCGACGATCTCGAACAACTGCCCTCGGTCACGGTCAGTTCGGACCGCAGGAATTCATCATCCAGCCGGATCAACAGATCGCCTTGGGCCACGCTGTCGCCTTCGCGCACGGCGATTTCGGCGACCACGCCCCCATCGGGATGCTGGATGACCTGACGGTTCTGGTCCACCTCGATCCGGCCCGTGGCGATGATCGCCCCGGTGATCTGGCTGGTCGCGGCCCATGTGCCGAACCCGCCGATCAGAACAACAAGGGTCAGCACCCCCAGACGCATCTGTCGGCGGGCAGACCACATCTGGGCAGGTTTCGGCACGGGTTTTGGCGCGGGCGCGGTCATTGGACACCCCCCGACGTCGGCGATGCCTTTTGCAGGGTCTCGGCGTTCTTGACCATGTCGCGCAGCACCTCGTCCTTGGGGCCGAACGCCTTGCGCATCCCGTTTTCGATGACCAGCAAGGTGTCACATTCCTGAATGGCGGCAGGGCGGTGGGCCATGATCAACACGGCACAGCCTTCGGCCTTGGTCGCCTTGATCGCGGCATTCAGGGCGATGGACCCTTCGTTATCAAGGTTGGAATTGGGTTCATCCAGAACCAGCACGACCGGGTCGCCATACATTGCGCGGGCCAGCCCGATCCGCTGGATCTGGCCCCCGGACAACCGGCCCCCATTGCCTGTGACGCGGGTGTCATACCCTTCGGGCAGTTTCAGGATCATGTCGTGGGCGGCGGCCTTTTTCGCGGCTTTGACCACGGCGGCGGCATCGGGCGTCTCGGCCATCCGGGCGATGTTTTCTGCGATGGTGCCATCGAACAACTGCACCCGTTGGGGCAGATACCCGATGTGGCTGGCCAGAACGTCCGGGTCGTATTGATCCAAGGCAGCCCCATCCAGCCGGATCTTGCCTCCCGCCGGATGCCAGACGCCGGTGATCGCGCGGGCGAGGGTGGATTTGCCCGCGCCAGAGGTGCCGATCACGCCCACCGCCTGCCCCGGCTCCACCCGGAACGACATCATCCGCAACGCCGCCTGCGCATCGCCCGGGGGGACGATGGTGACCGATTGGGCCTCCAGCACGGCGCGGGGCCGGGGCAAGGGGGTGCGCGGGGTTTCCACCGGGATTTCGCCCAGCAGGGTGGCAAGGTTTGACCATCCTTCGCGGGCGCGTTCGATCAGCGGCCATTGGCCGATCAACGCCTCGACCGGGGCCAATGCGCGGCCCATCAGAATGGACCCCGCAATCATCGCGCCCGATGTCATCTCGTTTTGCAGCACCAGATAGGCCCCAAGGCCCAACAGGGCCGATTGCAGGAACAGGCGGGTGGCCTTGGTCAATG
>JBGSIZ010000321.1:0-2946 GCA_041742255.1 Marivivens sp.
CAGCCGCCCGTGGCGCAACCCGCCCCGCCGGCGCCCGCAGCCCGCACCGGGCTTGGGTCGTTGATCGGTCGGATGACCGGGCACGGGTCTGACGCGGCCCAGACACCCCGCCAGCAACCGCAGGTTCGGGCGTTCCGCGAAGAATCAGATATCGATCCGGAACAGGAAAAGATCGAAATCCCGGCATTCTTGCGTCGGCAGGCGAACTGACGCCAGGTACTGCAATCCATGGAAAGGCCACCCTCGGGTGGCCTTTTTCATTTTTATTCATAGGGTTGCAGGTATTCTGGGAATTCCGCTGCCATGCAATCGTTTCAAAACCGTTAAGTTGTTTCAACCCGTTGCAATCTGTGAGTTGAGCGGGGCGGCCACCCCCACTAGGTCCATGGCAGGGAAATAAAACCAAGGCGTTCTCGTGCAAACAACGATCCAGACGGCTGTGACCATTGCGGGCACCGGGCTTCATTCCGGCGCGAACGTGACGGTCACCGTGCATCCTGCGGCGGCCAACACGGGCATCGTGTTTCGGCGGTTCGATCTGGCAGCGGGCACCGGGATCATCCCGGCACGGTGGGACCATGTGTCTCAGGAACCGCTGAACACCCGGATTTTCAATGCGGACGGGGCGAGCGTCAACACCATCGAACACCTGATGGCCGCGCTGTCGGGGTGTGGCATCCACAATGCGGTCGTGGACATCGACGGGCCAGAAGTGCCGGCACTGGACGGCAGTTCGGCAGGCTATGTCCGGGCGTTTGTGCTGGCCGGGTTGCGGCGCTATGCGGACCGGCTGCAGGTGATCGAAGTGTTGCGCCCGGTCGAAGTGTCGGCAGGGGCGGCGATGGCACGGTTGGCGCCCGCGACCTCGCTTCAGATCGACTTTAGCATTGATTTCGCGGACCCGGCCATCGGGCAACAGTCGAAAACGCTGAACATGGCGAACGGGGCGTTCGTGCGGGAATTGTGCAGCAGCCGGACGTTCTGCCGCAAATCGGACGTGGACGCGATGCATGCGGCGGGGCTTGGCCTTGGTGGGTCGCTGGAAAACGCGGTTGTGGTCGACGGTGACACGGTTCTGACACCGGGCGGCCTGCGCCACGCAGACGAGGCCGTGCGGCACAAGATGCTGGATGCCTTGGGCGATCTTTACACGGCCGGGGCACCGATCCTTGGGCGGTATACCGGCAACCGGGCGGGGCACGCGCTCACCAACAAACTGTTGCGGGCGTTGTTCGCGGACCCGGATGCATGGCGCTGGGTGACCTGTGACGCAGCGACGGCGGCGCGTTTGCCGGGGGTTGGCGTGCGTCCGGTGGACCTCGCGGCGGTCGCCTGACGGGGCGCACCTGTGCAATCCGATCAACGGCAGGCTGTCACATCCGTGAACACGGGCAAAAGGCATTTTGCCCCCGATTTTTCTGTGCTAGACCGTGGGTCAAAGCAGGGATCGGGCGCAGGATTTGCGTCCTGATCCCCAAACGCAAAGCAAGGACGACATGAGCTTGGCAGTCGCGGGCAGGATTTCCAGAATGGGCCGGGGTGCCCGGTCGGGCGTGGCCATCATCGGGCTTGGGCTTCTTGTGGCCTGTGGCAACACGGACCCGCTGGCGACAGGCAACCTTGAAGCCTACACCGCCGAAGAAATCTATCAGCGCGGCGAGTTCGAGTTGGAGCGCAACCAACCCGGCGATGCGGCCTCCTACTTTGGCGAAATCGAACGCCTTTATCCATATTCTGAATGGGCCAAACGGGCGCTCATCATGCAGGCGTTCGCCTATCACCGGGACGAAGATTACCCCAACAGCCGGTCCTCGGCGCAGCGGTTCCTTGATTTCTATCCGGCGGACGATGACGCGGCCTATGCACAATACCTTCTGGCGCTCAGCTATTACGACCAGATCGACGAAGTGGGCCGGGATCAGGGTCTGACGTTTCAGGCCCTGCAGGCGCTGCGGGTGGTGATCGAACGGTATCCGGACAGCGAATATGCGCGCTCCTCGATCCTGAAATTCGACCTTGCCTTTGACCACCTAGCGGCCAAGGAAATGGAAATCGGGCGCTATTATCTAAAGCGCGGGCACTATGCGGCGGCGGTCAACCGGTTCCGCGTTGTGGTGGAACAGTTCCAGACCACCAGCCACACACCCGAAGCATTGATGCGTCTGGTCGAGGCGTATCTGTCGCTTGGCCTGACCAACGAGGCGCAGACGGCGGGGGCGATCCTTGGCTACAACTTCCAATCAACGCCTTGGTATGAAGACAGCTATGCGTTGTTGACCGGCCAAGGGTTGGAGGCGAAATCGGTCGGCGACAGCTGGCTCGCCTCGATCTATCGGCAGATGGTCCGGGGCGAATGGCTGTGACATCCTGCGGCGGGTGGGGTGAACCCTACCTTGCGGGCCGGACCGCCAACACCTTGGCGGGCATCGCCCCACGCTCTTGTGCAGATGTCTGATGCTGCGCAGCCTCGACATTCGCGACATGCTGATCATCGACCGGCTGGAACTTGAGTTTCAGCCGGGTCTGAACGTCCTCACGGGTGAAACCGGGGCGGGCAAATCCATCCTGCTGGACGCGCTGGGGTTCGTTCTGGGCTGGCGGGGCCGGGCCGATTTGGTGCGCCAAGGGGCGGCGCAAGGCGAGGTCACGGCAAGTTTCGACCTCATGCCAGACCACCCCGCCCACGCCGTGCTGCGCGACGCCGGGATTGAGTGCGACGGCGATCTGATCCTGCGCCGGGTCAACATGGCGGATGGGCGCAAATCGGCATGGGTCAACGGCACCCGCACCAGTGGCGAGGTGTTGCGGGCCTTGTCCGACACGCTTGTGGAACTGCACGGCCAACACGATGACAGGGGTCTGTTGAACCCGCGCGGCCACCGCGACCTGCTGGACACCTTTGCCGCAAACGCGGCGTTGATCGACGCGACCCGCGCGGCGTGGCGG
>JBGSIZ010000322.1:0-2914 GCA_041742255.1 Marivivens sp.
AACTGCAACAGCGGTTGAACGCGGGCGGGTTCAACGCGGGCACGGTGGATGGACGGATCGGGGCCGGGACGCGCGCGGCGCTGCGACGGTGGCAGGCTGTGCGCGGGATGGAACCGGACGGCGTGGCGACCTTTGCCCTGCTGGAGATGATGCGCCGTTAGGTCCCCATTTACTGCCGGGGAAACGGGTCCGATGGTTCACAGGTGTCGCCCCGCATACAGGCGGTCATCTGGGCCAGCGTGTCTGGACCGGGCTCCGGGAATAGGGCAAATCCGCAGGGGTCGGCCTCTACGACATAGCCTGCGTCGGTCACCTTGGCAAAGGCCAGCGCGAGCGTGTCCGATGCCATCCCCCCGCACCATGGACCCGCACAAAGAGGTTGCAGGATCACCGGGCGGGACACTGTGCCGGTAAACCCGTCAAGCGACAAAGCCTTGCCCGTGAACCGGACCGGGATCGGGGCCGGCTCGGGGGCAGCGGGCTGACCCATCATGACCCCCGGCGGAAGAAGCGATGTGTCAAAGACAAAGGTGCCATAGAGCGCGACATAGCTTTCCTCGGCTTCGTTGACGGTCTGGAACGTGCGGACCGGGTCGGCGGGAATACAGCTCAGGGCGGGTGCCTGTGTGGCGGCAAGGATCAAGGCGGCATTGACTACGGCGGCGGTCAAAAGGCGTTTCATATCTGTGGTCCCAGTTCATCCATGACGCGGGCATACACCGCCCGCTTGAATGGGACGATTCTGGACACCAGTTCCTTGGGGTCGCACCATTCCCATCGCGAAAATTCCGGGTGATCGGTGGCAATGTTCACCTGATCGTCGGTGCCGTGGAACCGCATCAGAACCCATTTCTGTTCCTGCCCGCGATAGCGCCCCTTCCAGATGGTCGGGACAACGTCATGCGGCAGGTCATACGGGATCCAGCCTTCGGTTTCGGCCTCGATCGTGACCAGATCGGCGGTGACGCCGGTTTCTTCCCACAACTCTCGCAGGGCAGCGGTGCGGGGGTCCTCGCCGGGGTCCACGCCGCCTTGGGGCATTTGCCAGGCGTCGTGGTCGCGGTCGGTGCGCTGCCCCACAAACACGCGGCCTTGGGCATTGACCAACATGACGCCCACACAGGGGCGATAGGGCAGGCGGGCAATTTCGTCGGGGGTCATGGGGTGCCTTTGTTGCAGGCGGGGCAGGTTTGTGACCCGCCCCGCCCTATCGGGTTACTCTTGCGGGCCAAGCGCGCTCAGACCCTTGAGGATGTCGATGGCATAGGCCAGTTGGTAATCCTCCTCGCGCAGGGCGGCGGTGGCCTCGGCCTTGGCGGCGTCTTCGCGGATCTGGTTGATCTCGTCCTCAGACAGGCTGTCGTTGTTCAACGCGCCGCGCAGATCGGCTTCGGACCGCAATTCGGGTGCGTCCTCCTCGGTTGCGGTTTCGTCGATGGGGTCCGGGCGGGGCTGTTCCACGATGATGTCGGGCTGGATGCCCAACGCCTGAATGGACCGGCCGGAGGGCGTGTAATACCGCGCGGTGGTCAACCGCATCGCGCCATCGCTGCGCAACGGCATGACGGTTTGCACGGACCCTTTGCCGAACGATTTGGTGCCCACGACGATGGCCCGGCGATGATCCTTGAGCGCGCCCGCGACAATTTCGGACGCCGATGCAGACCCGCCGTTGATCAAGACAACAATGGGCTTGCCCATCGCCAGATCGCCGGGGGTGGCGTTGTAGCGTTCGCCGTCCGACGCCTCGCGGCCGCGGGTGGACACAATCTCGCCCACGTCCAGAAACGCATCCGCGACAAAAATCGCCTGATTGAGAAGACCGCCCGGATTATTGCGCAGGTCGATGATGACACCGTTCACGGCATCGATGCCGCCTGCGGCGTCCACCTGTTCCTGAAACTGGCGTTCCAGATCGGGAAAGGTCTGATCGGAAAATGTTGTGATCCGCAGGACGATGGATTGGCCCTCGGTCCGGGACCGCACAGCGGTCAGTTTGATGGTGTCGCGCACGATGGACACATCGAACGGTTCAACCGTGCCTTCGCGCACCACCGAAATGATGATTTCCGACCCGACCGGCCCGCGCATCAGTTCAACAGCCTGATCCAGCGTCAGACCCATCACGCTTTCGCCGTCCACGGCGGTGATGAAATCGCCGGACATGATCCCGGCCAATGCGGCGGGGGTGCCGTCGATGGGGGACACGACCTTGACCCAGCCTTCTTCCTGGGTGACCTCGATCCCCAGCCCGCCAAATTCGCCCCGCGTCTGCACGCGCATGTCGGCGGCATCATCGGGGGACAGATAGGACGAATGGGGATCAAGCGAGGTTAACATACCGTTGATCGCGGCCTCGATCAGGGCCTCTTCGTCCACTTCTTCGACGTATTGGGACCGGATTCGTTCGAAAATGTCCCCGAACAGGTCCAGCTGTTCATACACATTCACGTTCTTTTCGGTTTCCTGCGCGATCAGCGGCCCGGCCACCTGCGTTGTGGTCACAAGCCCGACGATGGCACCCGTCGCGGCGGCCAAGGCAAATTTTTTCATGAGTGTCCTACCTGCTTTCCAACGCGAACCATGTCGCGGGATCAACGGTAGATTGCCCCTCCCGCACTTCAAGATAAAGGGTCTGATTGGCTCTGTCGGCGTCGATTGCATCGCTTTCGCTCAAAATCGCGTCAACATCGGGCGAAACGCCGCCCATCAGGCCCAGCGGCGCGCCTGCGGGGACGATCTGGCCCGCCTCGCCGAACACTTCGGCCAGTCCCGCCAACACCACCAAGACATCCGCCGCCGGTTCCAGAATGATGACATTGCCGTAGTCCAGCAGCGGCCCCCGGAACCGGATCGTGGCGGCGACCGGGGCGGTGACCAGCGCACGGGGGCGGGCGGCGATCAGCACGCCGGG
>JBGSIZ010000323.1:0-9777 GCA_041742255.1 Marivivens sp.
ATCCTCCAGCCCGGTGGTGCCGATCACATGCACGGCGCGGGCCTGCGCGGCAAGGGCGGCGAATTCGACGGTGGCGACGGGGGCGGTAAAATCAATGACGGCTTGGGCGCGGGCGAACACCTCGACCGGATCGTCGGTGACGATCACGCCCACAGGGGACCCACCCATCGCGGCGCCCACATCGCGCCCGATCCAGTCGTGACCAGGCCGCTCCAGCGCACCGATCAGGCGGACAGTATCGGACGCCGCGATCATCTGGATCAACATCCGGCCCATCCGGCCAGACGCCCCCGTCACCACAATTCCCGGCCTGTCCATATCACACCCTTCGCGCCTCTTTTCGCCCATCCCTGAGTGGACGGGCCGGGGCCGCTTGGCAAGAGGGCGGGAACGGCATAGATGGGGCGTCATGGCAAAGAAACGATCAGAAACCGGGGGCGCACCCTCGCAACGACAACTCCGCGTGGGCGAGGTTCTGCGGCGGGCGTTGTCCGACGTCTTGTTGCGGGGGGACCTGCATGACCCCGACATCGGGCGCATGTCCATCACCGTGGGCGAGGTCCGGTGTTCCCCTGACCTGCACTATGCGACGGCGTATATCCTGCCGCTGGGTGGCGAAAACAAAGAGGCGGCCCTGCTCGCGCTACGCCGGAACAAGGGCGAGTTGCGGCATCTGGTGACCAAGGGCACGACCCTGAAATTCGCGCCCGATCTGCGGTTTGAACTGGACGACACATTCGACCGGATGGAAGAAACCCGCCGCCTGTTCGCCAATGACCATGTCCGTCAGGATCTGGACGACTGATGCGCTGGGCCTGCCTTGTGCTTGGCCTTTGGTGGGCTACGCCCGGTTTGGCCGTCACCTGCGAAGATGTCATCTGGGACGGCAAATCCTTCAGCACCTGCACCGTCAGCAAATCGGGGGATGATCTGCGCCTGTTCCTGAACGGACCGGACGGCACGCCGCTGGGGTCATTCGGGGCGATTGAACAGATGACCGGGCGCAGCCTTCTTTTTGCCATGAACGCGGGCATGTATCACCCGGACCGCCGCCCGGTCGGGCTGTATATCGAGGAAGGCGCGCAAATCGCACCTCTGGTGACTGATGCCTCGCGGAGCAATTTCGGCCTGCTGCCCAACGGGCTTTTGTGCATCACCCAAAACGACGTGCGGATCGTGGGGACGGATGGTTATCTGGACGACACGCCCGCGTGTCGGTTCGCTACGCAATCCGGGCCGATGCTGCTGATCGGGGGCGACTATCACCCCCGGTTCATTCCCGGCGGCACCTCTGTCAATATACGCAACGGGGTCGGGACAGACTGGGATGACGCAGTGTATTTCGTGATCTCGAACGATCCGGTGAATTTCTACGACTTCGCCCGGTTCTTTCGGGACCATCTGGGGGTGAAAAACGCGCTCTATTTCGATGGCAGCGTGTCGCGGCTCTATGCGCCGTCGCTTGGGCGAAACGATTTCGGCCTTGCGATGGGCCCGATGATCGGCGTGCTGGAATAGGTTGACCGCGGTTGCGGGCAGGGCTACGCCGCGCGCTACCCCGAAATCGGAGATTGACGATGGGACGCACACGCAAAGGCCGGGACGTATCGGGCTGGATCATCATCGACAAACCGGCGGGGATCACGTCCACGATGGTCGTGAACAAGGTCCGCTGGGCCTTTGACGCGAAAAAGGCGGGGCATGCGGGCACGCTCGATCCCGATGCAACCGGGGTTCTGGCCGTGGCACTGGGCGAGGCCACCAAAACGGTCCCCTACATCACGGACGCGCTCAAGGCCTATACGTTCACGGTGCGGTTTGGGCAGGCGACCAACACCGATGACGCCTCGGGCGAGGTGATCGCGTCCAGCGACAGCCGCCCCACCGATGACCAGATCAAAGAGGCGCTGCACGCCTTTGCGGGTGACATCCAACAGGTCCCGCCGCAATTTTCGGCGGTCAAGATCGACGGCGAACGGGCCTATGCGCGGGCGCGGGACGGCGAAGAATTCGAAATCGCGGCGCGGCCCCTCTGGGTCGAGGAACTGGTGATGACCGACCGGCCCGATGCCGATCACGTCTGTCTGGAAATGACCTGTGGCAAGGGCGGCTATGTGCGGTCCATCGCGCGGGATCTGGGGCAGGCGCTGGGCTGCTATGGGCACGTTCTGACCCTGCGGCGGATCTGGTCCGGACCGTTTCAGGCGGACAACGGCATCAGCCTTGAAACGCTGGACGCGCTGGCGCGGACGCCCGACCTTGATGCCCACCTCTTACCACTGGAAAGCGGGCTGGTCGATTTGCCCCGGGTCCATTGCCCCGAAGCATCGGTGACCAAACTGCGCAACGGCAACGCGGCGATGGTGATTGCCAACGGGGTGGACTACGGCGCGGACTGCTGGGCGGTCCATGACGGGCACGCCATCGCGGTCGGGCGCTACATGGGCGGCGAACTGCACCCGGCGCGGGTGTTCGTGGCGTGACCCGGACGGCGACACCGCGCGATCTGGTGGTGACACCGGCAGGGCTGCGGTTCCTGGGGCGGCGGTTTGCCTGCACTATCGGGCGGGGCGGGGTGACATCCGACAAACGCGAAGGCGACGGATGCACGCCGCGCGGGGTGCATGGTCTGGTGGGGATGCTCTATCGGCCGGACCGGATCGGGAAACCGGCGGATTGGGCGGTGCCGATCCGGCCCGGTGACCTGTGGTCCGATGATCCAACGGACGAGGACTATAACCTCATGGTCCGCGCCCCCTATCCGCACAGCCACGAGGTTTTGCGGCGGGCCGATCCGCTCTATGACCTGATCGTGCTGACCAACTGGAACTGGCCCTATGCGGTGCGCGGGGCCGGGCGGGCGACGGGGTCCGCGATATTCATCCATCAATGGCGGCGGCCGGGGTTTCCGACGGCGGGCTGCATCGGGCTGGCACGGGCCGACCTGCACTGGATCGCGCCGCGCATCACGCATCAGACGCGGTTGATCGTCCGTTAACGGCACGAGACCAAAGGGCGGGGGCGAACCGGGCCAAAATCCACACCGACGCGATACCGACGGAATACCGACGTAAAATCACGGCACGGTTTTGGGGCCGTTTGGCGGTTTGGCGTTAACTTAACGGGGCGTCCGGGGCCACACGTTCACCAAATATGGCCGACCCCACGCGGATATGGGTCGCGCCATGGCGGATCGCGGTTTCAAAATCGCCGGACATGCCCATGGACAACCCCGCCAACCCGTTCCGGGCGGCCATATCGGCCAGCATGGCGAAATGCAGGGCGGGGTCGTCCTGTTCTGGGGGGATACACATCAACCCGCGCACCGGCAGGTCCAACGCGCGAACCTGCGCCACAAATCCATCCACGGCGGCGGGCAACACTCCGGCCTTTTGCGGCTCCTCGCCAGTGTTCACCTGAATATACAGGTCGGGACAGTGACCCATCTCCTGGGCCAGCCGGGCGATAGTCTGCGCCAGCTTGGGCCGGTCCAGCGTGTGAATGGATTGCACCAATTCCATCGCCTGTCGGGCCTTGTTGGTTTGCAAGGGGCCAATCAGATGCAGATCAACGTCGCCAAACGCGGCGCGGAAATCGGGCCACTTGCTGGCGGCCTCCTGCACGCGATTCTCTCCAAAACACCGATGCCCGGTTTCCAGAACGGCGCGAACACGGTCCAGCGGCTGCACCTTGGACACGGCAATCAAGGTGACGCTGCCGGGCGCACGGCCCGCGTCGGCCTCGGCGCGGGTCATGCGGGCCGTGATCGTGGATAATGTCATGGCAGGCTCCTGTTTTCGCCTGAAAAACGGCGTTGTTACGCGAGATAGGGCGTTCCGGGGCGGCTGTCACCGTCAAACCGGGACCGAACACGGGCAAATTTGGCCGGGGGCGTGTGTGGCGCTGATGCATCATTTTTGACGGCGTCGTCAGATTGTCGCCCAAATCTCTTGAGTGTCCGGGGGCTTTGGGCGCAAAGACACACTCAATGCTGGTTCAACTGGCATTCTCTGGAATGCAAACACGAGGGAAAATATCCATGAAAAGCATCCTCCTTGCCTCGACCGCACTCGTCGCCTTTGCTGGCGCCGCTGTTGCTGAAGGCCACACGTCCATCACCCACTCGCTGTCGGCCACTTTGGGCTTCAACGACGACTCGACCGCTGCGTCGGACAACGAGTATGGCTTCTACTGGGAAGGCAACCTGAAAACCACCGCGACCGCCGCTCTCGACAATGGCCTGACCGCTGGTGCCTACTTTGAAGTCACCATCAACGAAGACAATTCGACCAACGGTTCGACGTCGAATGACTACGGCATCTACCTGGAGTCGTCTGACTGGGTTTTGTCGCTGACCTCCGACATGGGCGGCCTCTACTTCGGCGACACCTCCACTGCTGCCACCAAGCATTGGAAATCGGCCGGCGATATGGAGTCTGACGGCTTCACCTCTGGCACTGACTCCGCAGTTCTGCGCGGCGACGTGTCCTTCGGCGGCGTGAATGCCTCCGTGTCCTACCTCTACGACGATGGTGCTGAAGAACTCCAGCAGCTGTCGGTTGGTGCTGGCGGTTCCTTCGGTGCGGTGACCTTCGCACTGGGCTACCAGGAAGCAAGCACCTACATCGACGGCAACGACGACTTCAACGCCAACGAGATCTTCGGTCTCTCCGTTGGCGGCACGTTCGCGGGCGCGACCGTGACCCTCGCCTACGCAGAAGACAAGACCGCTGGCGAAGACTCGCTGGGTCTGAAAGTGGCCTACCCCGTTGGTCCGGTCACCGTGACCGCCTACTACGTTTCGGAATCCGAAGCTGCTGGCGACAACTGGGGCTTGGCTGCCAAGTATGCAAACGGCCCGATCGCCGTCACTGCCGACTTCCAGAACGACCAGGGCACCGACAAGTGGAAGCTTGAAGGCACCTACGATGTTGGCAATGGCGTCACCGCCTTGGCCGGCCTGCTGAACGAGAACGAAAACGACGTCGACTACTACGTTGGCGCCGAATACGACCTCGGCGGCGGTGCTTCGGTTCTCGCGACCTACGCTGTTGATGACGACAACGACCAGGAAGACGAAATCGGCGCCGGCGACTACCAGCGTGGCACGACCATCGAAGTGTCCTTCACGTTCTGATCTGAACCTCTTGGTTCTAACAAAAGGGCGGCCTTCGGGTCGCCCTTTTCGTTTCTGACGGGGATGTTGGGGCCAACTGTGCCAAATGCCTTGTGACGCCCCCGCCCCTTCGCTACATATTTTCCAGACTTTACGGCCCCATCACGGATGCGGGCCTGTCCGAAAACGGGGGAATGACCTTGAAGGCAATGCAACGGTTTGGACGCGCGGCGGTGGTTGGCGTGATGATCGCAGGGCTTGCAGGCTGCGGCGGATCGGGTCTTGGCTCGGGCAGCCTTGGTTCAGGCAGCCTCGGGTCGTTCGGCCTGTCCGGCGGCCGCACCGCCGACGCCCCAACCCGGCAGGCCACCCGCACGCGGGGGTCCGAAAACGTGGCGGTCAACCGCTACCTGTGGGCGGCGTCTATCGACGTGCTGAATTTCCTGCCGATCGAAAGCGTGGACCCGTTTACCGGCGTGATCGTGTTCGGGTTCGGCACCCCGCCCGGTTCGGGCCGGTCCTATCGCGCGACGGTCTACATCACCGATCCGGCACTTGATGCCCGCTCTCTCAACGTGGCGATCCTGACGTCGGGCGGCCCTGTTGCGGCGGAAACGCAGCGCGCGGTCGAAGACGCCATTCTGGCCCGCGCCCGGCAAATCCGCATCGCTGACGGCGGCCTGTAACGCCCACGCCCGCCCCATCGTCCTGCATGAACCGGGCCCCTGCGGCTTGGCCTATCTTAACGGAAAGACCTTAACCCATGTCGCGCTACTCCGCCCCGGACATCGAAGCAAAATGGCAATCCGCCTGGGACCAAGCCGGTATTTTCCGCGCGCAGCGAATCGGCGACAAGCCAAAGTATTATGTCCTGGAAATGTTTCCATATCCTTCCGGCAAGCTGCACATCGGACATGTGCGCAACTACACCATGGGCGATGTGATCGCGCGCTACAAAATGGCGACCGGGCACAATGTGCTGCACCCGATGGGCTGGGACGCCTTTGGGATGCCTGCCGAAAACGCCGCGATGGCATCGGGCGGCCACCCCAAGGATTACACCTACGCCAACATTGCCGTGATGAAAAAACAGATGAAACCGCTGGGTTGGTCGCTTGATTGGTCCCGCGAAATTGCCACCTGTGACCCCGAATATTACGGCCAGCAACAAGCGCTGTTTCTCGACATGCTCGCCGCCGGGCTGGTCTATCGCAAGAACGCGGTGGTGAATTGGGACCCGGTCGATATGACCGTTCTGGCCAACGAACAGGTGATCGACGGCAAAGGCTGGCGGTCCGGTGCCGACGTGGAACGCCGCGAACT
This sequence comes from Marivivens sp., assembly GCA_041742255.1. Taxonomy (GTDB): domain Bacteria; phylum Pseudomonadota; class Alphaproteobacteria; order Rhodobacterales; family Rhodobacteraceae; genus JBGSIZ01. Next base: position 6,440 of record JBGSIZ010000323.1, read on the forward strand.
GACCCAATGGTTCTTCAAAATCAGCGATATGTCCGGCGAATTGCTGGACGCCATCGACGGGTTGGACGACTGGCCCGCCAAGGTCAAACTGATGCAGGCCAACTGGATCGGGAAATCCCGGGGGTTGCAGTTTGCGTTTGACCGCACTGACGGCGGCCAGATCGAGGTGTATACGACCCGTCCTGACACCCTGATGGGGGCGTCGTTTGTGGGTATTTCGCCGGATCATCCGATTGCAAAGGAACTGGAGCAGCACCGCGCCGATGTCGCCGCGTTCTGCGCCGATGCCCGCAAGGGTGGCACCACCGAAGAAGCCATCGAAAAGGCCGAGAAAAAGGGGTTTGATACCGGGCTGCGCGTCCGCCATCCTTTTGATCCCGCATGGGAATTGCCGGTCTACATCGCCAATTTCATCCTGATGGACTATGGCACTGGTGCCATTTTCGGCTGTCCCGCACATGATCAACGGGATTTTGAATTTGCCACGAAATACGGGCTGTCGATCCTGCCGGTGTTTGAACCCAACGATGACCCGATAACCGACCTGACCGACGCCTTCGTGCCCGCCAAAACCGACACGGTGCGCTATGTCCGGGGCTTTGCCGGGGCCGATGTGCAGACCGGGGCAGACGCCGTCGAGGCCGCGATTGACCATTGCGAGGCGCGCGGAATTGGCGCGGGCGTCACCAAATACCGGCTGCGGGATTGGGGCCTGTCGCGGCAACGCTACTGGGGCTGTCCGATCCCCGTGGTCCATTGCGCCACCTGCGGCGTGGTGCCCGAGGCCAAGGCAAACCTGCCCATCCGCCTGCCCGACGATGTGACGTTCGACATCCCCGGCAATCCGCTGGACCGGCATCCGACATGGCGCGATTGCGCCTGTCCGTCCTGTGGCGCGCCTGCCCGGCGCGAGACGGATACGATGGACACCTTCGTTGATTCGTCGTGGTATTATGCCCGGTTTACCGCGCCCCACGCCGCCACGCCGACCGTGACCGAGGATGCTGCCTATTGGATGAACGTCGATCAATATATCGGCGGCATCGAACACGCGATCCTGCACCTGCTGTATTCCCGGTTCTTTGCCCGCGCGATGCAGATCACCGGGCATTTGCCGCAATCCGCGATTGAACCCTTTGACGCCTTGTTCACCCAAGGGATGGTCACCCACGCGATCTACCAGACCAGAACCGCCGAGGGTCGCCCTGTTTATCATTATCCCGACGAGGTGGAGTTGCGGGACGGTGGTGCCTATCTGCGCGCCGATGGCCGCGAGGTCGAGGTGATCCCCTCTGCCAAGATGTCCAAATCCAAGAACAACGTGGTGGACCCGGTGAATATCGTGGCGTCCTACGGCGCAGATACGGCCCGCTGGTTTGTCCTGTCCGACAGCCCGCCCGACCGTGACGTGGAATGGACTGCCAGCGGGGCCGAGGCCACATCCCGCCACCTTGCCCGCGTGTATCGTATCGCGGTGGAGTGCGCGGCCACGCCCGATGGCACGGGTGACGGCGACGCCGACCTTCTCAAGGCCACGCACAAGGCGATTGACGATGTGACCAAGGGCATCGAATCGTTTGGGTTCAACGCCGCCATCGCCAAACTGTATGGGTTCACCAACACACTCCAGAAATCGACGGCAGGTGGGACGGCGCAGAAACTTGCCGCCCGGACGCTGGCCCAGTTGATGTCGCCCATGACCCCCCACCTGAGCGAGGAGATCTGGGCGATGCTGGGCGGTGTGGGCCTTGTGTCTGTGGCCGCTTGGCCCGTGGCTGATCCAGCGCTGTTGGTGGATGATACCGTCACCTTGCCGATCCAGATCAATGGCAAGCGAAAGGCGGAAATCAGCGTGCCAGCCGATATGCCCAAAGAAGAGGTTGAAAAGGCGGTGCTGGCCATGGACGCTGTGGTGCGGGCGCTGGACGGGGCCGCCCCGAAAAAGATCATCGTTGTCCCCGGCAGGATTGTGAACCTTGTCATCTGATCGCGCCCCCCGTCTGAACCGCCGCGCGGCCCTGTTGGGCCTTGTCGGTGTGGCGGGCTGTGGGTTTGCGCCGGTTTTTGGCACGGGTGGGTCGGCGTCCGCCTTGCGGGATACCGTCCGGGTGACGGCCCCCCGTTCGGTTGATGGATTCCGGTTTGGTCAGGCGATTGAGGGGCGGTTGGGCCGGGCGACATCGCCATCCTATGACCTGACCGTGACGCTGGACATCGGGTCGGCCCCGGTCGCCATCGCCAGCGACAACAGCGCGACCCGGATCACATTGCCCGGCAAGGCCACCTATGTTCTGACCGGGCCAGACGGTGCGGCGGTGGCGACCGGGACCGTGGACGCCTTTACCGGCTATTCCGCGACAGGCAGCACGGTGGCCACCCGCGCCGCCGAAACCGATGCCCGCGAACGGCTGGTCATCATCCTTGCCGACATGATCGTGACCCGGTTGATCGCGGCCACGGCGCGGTGACGCGATGAAACTGGCCACCAAGGAAGCCGCCCCGTATTGCCGCAAACCGGACCCGACCAAATCGGGCCTGTTGATTTACGGCGGTGACGCGATGCGGGTGGCCCTGCGCCGCCAAGAGGTTATCGCCGCCCTTGTCGGTCCCCAAGGCGAGGCCGAGATGCGTTTGACCCGGATGTCTGGCGGCGATCTGCGCAAGGATCCGGCCCTGTTGCTGGATGCCGTCACGGCCCAAGGGTTCTTTCCCGGTCCGCGCGTGGCCTTTGTCGAAGACGCCACCGATGGTATTGCCCCAGTGTTCGCGGCGGCCCTGACCGACTGGCGGCCCGGCGACGCCCAGATCATCGTAACCGCAGGTGCCCTGACCGCGAAATCGGCCTTGCGCAAGGTGTTCGAGGATCATCGCAACGCCTTTGCCTTGGGCATTTACGATGAACCCCCTGACCGTCACGAGGTGGAGGCTGCCGTGGCTTCCGCCGGATTGCGGGACGTGGGCCGCGACGCGATGGAGGCAATCTTTGCCCTGTCCCGCACGCTCGACCCCGGTGATTTCCGGCAAACGGTTGAGAAGATCGGGTTGTATAAATCGGGCGATACCACCCCCCTGACCGTGGCCGAGGTGGAGTTGTCCGCCCCGCAATCGACCGAGGCCGATCTGGATGATCTGCTGACCGTTGTTGCCGATGGCAAACCGGGCGCGTTGCTGGTGGTGCTGCGGCGGCTGGATGCCCAAGGTGTGACGCCTGTGGGCCTGTGCATCGGTGCCACCCGCCATTTCCGCACCTTGCACGCCATAGCCTGCGATCCGGGGGGGCCGGGGGCCGGTGTCGGTCGGTTGCGCCCGCCTGCCTATGGTCCCCGTCGCGACGCGCT
>JBGSIZ010000324.1:0-4971 GCA_041742255.1 Marivivens sp.
AGGCCGGATTGCGGGCAATCGCCCGGATCACCTGTGCGATTTGGTCGGGCGCGTCCCTGTGCGCCAGAAACACCGCCGCGAGCCGCCCGACAAAGGCCGGGTCTGGGTCATCCGCCACGAACCGACGCGCCAGTTTGGTGCACAGGAACGTCGCCGTTCCGGGGTGCGTCGCCAGCAGGTCCAGCACGTCTTCGCCATCGGCGAGCGGTCCCCGGTTCGGCCCCATGTCATGGCCCAGCACGCGTTTCTGGTAGGGGTCGTGCCATTGGTCCGCGTAGTAGAAGGTGCCGGTTTTGGGTGCCTCGGCCCCGTCATCAATCCAGCGCCCGTCGCCGATGGTCCAGCCGGTAAAGGCCCGCGCGACCTCATAGACGTCTTCGTCGATGTAGCCATGCGCCAACCCGTCCGCAGCACCCGGCACATCGTGCCAGCGGGTGTATCGGTCATTGAGGTAGTTGCCCGCCCCAAGTGTATGAAGTTCCAGCAATTCGCGGCCAAAATTTTCGTTGGCCGGGCTGGCCCTGCTTTCGTCGTTGTTCAGGTAAACCAGCATCGCGGGCGATTTGGCGACCGCCCCGAGGAGTGCCCGAAAGTTGCCGAACGCGCCGTCCCGCAGGGTGCGGTCGAAGGCCGGAAAGTGCAGGGCGGTGTATTCGTTTTTAAGCGCGTGGACGTTGAAATGGTCGTGCCAGAACTGCGTCATCACCTCGCGCAGTTGGGCGGGTGCGTGGACGGCGCGGGGCAGGGAGGCCGCGATCACCTCGTTGGCGGGGCGCACCCGTTCGTCCCATGCCATGGCGAGGGTCCAATCCCCAAGCGCCAAGCCTGCATCCGGGGCCGCGTCAAGGTAGGTGAGGGGGGCCAGATCATCGCGCGCGGCCCAAACGCCGCCTTCACCATTGTCGCCAGTGTCGTAGGCGATCCGCAGCACAAGGGCATTAAGTCGCGCGGTGAGGTCTGGATCCTGCGCGCCGCGTTCCAGTTGATCGTCAAGCCATCCCATAGGCCCAAGCCGCGTCACATCGGCATGATCGCGCGGTTGTGCCCCGAACGTGAACCGGTTGAGAAATCGTTGGCCCGCGTCTGCCGTTGCCGCACCTGCCGCCCGCCCCGACAGTGCCGTGCTGGCAAGTCCGAGGAGGATTGAGACGTTGAACTGACGACGGGTGATCGACACGCGGGAACCTATGACCGAACGCTGTTGCCCCAAACGTAGCACGGGCCACTTGCGAACAAGTGGCCCGTTTTTCAGGGTGCGCGATGTTTGGCCGATGCGCCGTAGGGTTCTGTGGTCATAGACCCTTGCAGTTGGCGTAGTAGGTCACGGTTGCGGGCCAGTCCGAGAACATGCCCTTGATCCCGACCTGCTGCGCCAGCACGTCCAGAACGGCGTAGTAATCGCCATCAGTGGTGATCGCGGGCGTCACGGATTGGAAATACCAGCCGCCGCCGGTGGACAGCGGGCCGGACCGTTCCAGTGTCCATGTGATGATGTCGAGCCCGGCTGTTTGTGCCTCAAGCGCGTAGGGCGAGGGCACGATGTCGCCCGCGTCGTTGGTGGTGATCAGCATCCAGATCGGCGGTGCGATGTAGTTGACGCCCATCCCCTTGAGTTCCGCCATCGTCGGTTTGAACGTCGCGGGGTCCATCGGGTCAATCGGGCCTTCGTCGTCGTCCGACGCTTCGTAGCGGTCATCCAGATAGACCGCCTGCGCGCCGAATGCGGGTTCGTTTTCAATCCAGTAGAGAACGTCGCTCAGGTTGAAGGACTGTGCCCAGACGCGGGAGGGGTCGATGCCTGCGGCCTTGTATTCGTCGATCATCTTTTGTGCGTAGGCGTCTTGGGTGAAGTCACCGAATGGCATTTCTACCGATGCCGATTTCAGTTCCGGCGTGAAGTCTGCCCCAGCGGCGTCGATGAGCGCGATGGATTACGCGTGCGTCATCAGCGTCCCGTTAGTGGCATAAAGGTCGGTCCGCCAGCCTGCGGTGCCGCCGAGGAATTCCTCGGCTGTGGTCGCCTTGCCGTTGGAGGCGTCCATCTTGCCCCGGAGCGTCTGGAATTGTGCGAGCGTGAGGTCAGAGGTCCGGCATTCCGCGCTGGCCGCGGTGTCGCCCGACGCCGGTGTGAAGGGCGTGGTGCAGTTTCCCGCCAGATCGCTGGTCACGATGTTGGTCGTGGTCGCGAGGTCGTTTTGCGCGTGCCGGCAGACCAGTTCCAGATCAGAGGTAAAGGTCACGTCACATTCGATGATCCCGGCCCCCATGCCAGCGGCGGCGGAATAGCTTTGCGCCGTGTGTTCCGGGAACATCATCGCCGCACCCCGGTGCCCGATGGAGAAAGCCGACGCGGTGGCCTGTTGGCCCAGACACGCGGTCAGCTCATCCTTGAGCGCCCCATCGGTCATTTGCGAGATCAGATAGGCCGGGCGCGGTCCAAAGCTGGGTGCTGCGGACAAGGCGGCGTGGCCTTCGGCGAGTGCCCCCGAGGCCGTCAGGGCGCACAGGGCGGTGAGTGAAAAGCGGATCATGGGAACCTCCGTCAGTGATCGACGGAAGGGTGAGCGGCCAGCATGACGTCCCGGCCACGGTTGCGTGACGGTTCGTTGACGAGTTGGTGACGGTTACATGAACCCGAGTTCAAGCCGGGCTTCGTCGGACATCATGTCCATGCCCCATTGTGGTTCCCACGTCAGATCCACATCGACCTGTTTCACCCCCGCCAGGGGTTCCACCGCATCCGCCACCCAACCGGGCATTTCGCCCGCCACGGGGCAGCCCGGCGCGGTCAGCGTCATGGTGATCCGCACCGCGTTTTCGTCATCAATTGCAATGGTATAGACCAGCCCGAGGTCATAGATATTGACCGGGATTTCCGGGTCATAGACCGAGCGGCACGCCTCGATCACGGCGTCATAGAGCGGGTGGTCCGTGCTGGAGGGCGCGATAAGCGGCGTTCCTTCGAGCGGTGGCTGCTGTTCGGTCATGGCGGTGTCCTGCTATTCCTGACCATTCATATAGGGTTTCGGGGCAGGGTCGTAAAGGGACCGATTTTCCCCTCTTCGGATTGCGTCGGTTTTCCGTCTGTATCCCGTCGGTGTCATTGTGCCCCGTTTATCCCCCCAAGAAAACTGTGCCCCGGTGACGATTGCCGGGTGAAATGGCCCGCGCCCCGCGTTATGGCGTCCCCCCAAGAGGGACCAAGATGACCAGATTTTCCTATGACCTGACCGCCACCGATGGCCGCGCCCGCACCGGCGTCATCCACACCCCGCGCGGCGATATCCGCACGCCCGCGTTCATGCCCGTGGGCACCGCCGCCACCGTCAAGGCGATGATGCCCGAAAGCGTGGCCGCCACCGGGGCCGATATCCTGCTGGGCAACACCTATCACCTGATGCTGCGCCCCACCGCCGAGCGGATCGCCCGGATGGGTGGCCTTCATCAGTTCATGAATTGGTCAAAACCCATCCTGACCGACAGTGGCGGGTTTCAGGTGATGAGCCTTGCCGATCTGCGCAAGCTGACCGAACACGGCGTCACCTTTAAATCCCATATCGACGGGTCTCGCCATGAATTGACCCCCGAGCGGTCGATGGAGATCCAAAAGCTGCTTGGGTCCGATATCGTCATGTGTTTTGACGAATGCCCCGCCTTGCCCGCCACCGACGACGCCGTCGCCGCCAGCATGCGGTTGTCCATGCGGTGGGCCCAGCGGTCCCGCGATGCCTTTGGCGACAGGCCCGGCCACGCCTTGTTCGGGATCCAGCAAGGCGGCGTCACGCAGGCGTTGCGCGCCGAAAGTGCGCAAGCGTTGACCCAGATCGGGTTTGATGGCTATGCCGTGGGCGGGCTTGCCGTGGGCGAAGGGCAGGAGGCCATGTTTGGCGTGCTGGACTATGCCCCCGACATGTTGCCCGTGGACAAGCCCCGGTATCTGATGGGCGTGGGCAAGCCCGATGATATTGTCGGCGCCGTCGCCCGTGGCATCGACATGATGGATTGCGTTCTGCCCAGCCGGTCCGGCCGCACCGGGCAGGCCTGGACCCGGCGGGGGCAAGTCAATATCAAGAACGCCCGCCATCAGGATGACCCCCGCCCGTTGGACGAAAATTGCACCTGTCCCGCCTGTTCAAATTATTCCCGCGCCTATCTGCACCATGTGTTCCGCGCGGGGGAAATGATTTCGGGGATGCTGCTGACGTGGCACAACCTGCATTATTATCAGCAGTTGATGGCGGGGATGCGCGCCGCAATTGCGCGCGGCCAGTTTGCCGCGTTCGAGGCTGCGTTTCATGCGCAGCGTGCCGAAGGCGATATTGAACCCGTTTAAGGTTTGACCGGGTGGGTTGAGGGGGCGGCCCTCAACCCTCGCCCAATACCGCGAACCGACCAGTCCCGCCGCGCCGAAAGTGTTGCTGCAAAGCTGTCCAGTTCATCCCCGAACGCATCGTCGAACCACCGCGCGATGGCCAGACGCGGCGGCAGGTCGTCTTGTTGCATCCGGCTGTTGATCTGCGTTGTATCCGGCCCGATTTCCATGAGGGACAGGGTCATCGTTCGGTCGTCCTGACCATTGGGTTCCGAGGATTCGAGGATGTAGCGGCAGGATTTGCCGGGCGTCCGTTCCAGATAGGTCAACGTGGCGTCGTCATAGAGGTCTGTGCCGTTGTGAAACCGCAGATAGACGGTATCTGCGTCGTCCTTGTCATGGTCGAAATCGAGAAGCTGCCCGGACCAGTGGTCGTCAGGGTGTCCTTCGCCGGGAAGGAGCGCCACCCACACCGTGGCCGCCGGTTGGTTCACCTGGCTGCGCCGGTGGCTGTCCAGCCCGAGCCGTAGCCCGATCCGGTCTGCCCAACGGCCATAAAGGAGGTGGAACGCCGCAAGCGTTCCGATCACGAATGCAGGCGGAAGTGCCGCGAGCGGCAGCGGCAACAGCGCCATGATGACATAGCCCAGCCCCGCCGC